>NZ_FRAY01000002.1:0-308357 GCF_900142475.1 Fibrobacter sp. UWH4 | reverse complement strand
TTTTTGTTGCGGGATACTTCGACTCGACCTCTAGGGGAGGTTGTGTTTTTCGAAGCAAGAATTTCTAAATTTTAAACAAGTTTTGTAAAAGAAGGAAAGTCCTATGGTGAAGTTCTTGTATATTCTGGTGAGTAACGAGAAAGATATCTATTACGAACAAACTCTTGTTTCCGTGATATCCCTTCGCCATTACAATCCCGACGCTTTTGTATCGCTATTGGTCGATGACAAGACCGACAAGAGCCTGGTCGGGTTCCGTGCCGGAATCAAGGACCTGGTAAACGAATACAAGGTCATCACTTTTGATGAAAAAATGTCGAATATGGTTCGTTCCAGGTATTTAAAAACGAATATGCGCAATCATATCCATGGCGATTTCCTGTTTATTGATGGGGATACGGCGATTGTCGATAAATTGGATGTCAATTTGACGGATGCCAAAGGTAGTGTCTTTGCCGTTGTTGACATGCACGGTGGAGAAAATGACAAGTACCAGGTCAAGCACAAGAAAAATAATGCTGACAAGAACACGATGAATTTTTCGCTCTCCTTCCACGACAAGTATTTCAATAGTGGAGTTGTTTTTGCTAAGGATGACAAGCCTGCACGGGAATTCTTCTCTAGGTGGCATGAGTTATACCGGCAATGCGAAAAAAAGGATATTTTCACGGACCAGATTTCTTTTAACGAGACGAATCACCTCTTGAATCACCCCATTGTTGAAATGGACGGAGAATGGAATTGTCAGGTTCGCGAAGCATATAACCATCTGTACCGCGTAAAGACCATTTATCCGATTCTTTGCCGCTCCAAGATTCTCCATTTTTTCAGCACCGGAATAGATGGGAAAAGGGAGCCTCACCCGCTGATGAGAAAGGATTTCTTTGTCAAAATGAAGGAACAACAGTCCGTGGACGAGTCCATGCTGCAAGTCGTTCATAATGCAAGGGAATGTTTTTGGGGGGCACCCCGTGTGTTGGAAGAGAAATCTTCATTTCCGCTTTTCTTCCTGTATCGCCAATTTCCAAGGTTCAGCAAGCTTTTGAAATGGCTGGGCGTTATTTAAAATTTTCGCGTAGGAAACGGTATGGCCGATAATACCATTCAAACTGATCAAAAATTTTTGATGAAGGGTACTTTTTTTACGTTCCTGGGAATGGTTCTCAAGGTTCTCGCACCCATATTTACGATTGTCATCGCCCGTGTTTTTGGCAAGGAAATTTTTGGAATCTACGTTTCTACGCAATTGCTCGTGCTGACTTTATGCCGAGTGGCTGTTTTTGGTTTCGATTATGGCCTGCATCGCTATCTGCCACAAAATAAGGTATGCAATCGGCCGGAACATGACGGCATTGTCGGTTCGCTGCGGATTACCGCGTCGGTTGCGGTTCTGATAACGGTTGTCATCTGCGTCGGTTCTTTTTTCGGTTTGCATCGTCTGTCATCGGGGCTAGAAATGTTGTCCCCGCTAGAAATTTCTTTGTATGCACTTTCGATTCTTCCTTATTCTTTGCTAGTGCTTTTTGGTGGGGCCTCGGAAGGGAACCGTCGTCCCCAATACAAGATATTCATAAACGAATTTGCCTTGTCCTCCTTAGCTCCCATAATTGCATTGGGACTCCATTTTCTCCATTTTGAAGATCGGCTTTCGCTCCCGTTGGGGCTGTTTGTCGCCAATTTGCTGGGACTCTTTGTTTACATATTCCTCATGAACTATCAGTTCCCTAAATTGAAATGGTTCGTGAAAGATAAAATTCCACAAGAACTTCTCCGATTCTCTTTGCCAATCGGTTTTTCGGAAATTGTCGGTGCTTTCCTGCTGCGTGTGGATTTGTGGATGGTCCTTGCTTTGATTGGGCCGGAGGCGGCAGGTGTTTATGCGGTCATGGTGACAATCTCGAATGGTCTGAAGGTCATTCGTCGAAGCTACCAACCCATTTTGACTCCAGTAGTGGCAGGAATGTCCAAGGAACGCCTGGATACGGACCTGAAACCGGTGTATTCGTATTGCGTCTCAATGGTGACGTTGATTCAACTTGGAATTGGATTCTTTATCGTCTTGTTCCCGGAACAGGTGATGATGATTGCCGGTAAATCGTTTGTCAGCGAAGAGAGTCCGGTCGCCGTATTGGGTATCCTGATGATTGGGAACTTGATCAACGGACTTTTTGGTCTGTCCGGTTCTGTTATCAATGGCTTGGGGAAAAGCAGTTTTCTCTTCTTCTTGAATGTCGTATCCTTAGTTGTTGCCGTTGTCCTGAATTACATTTGCATCCCTCGAATGGGTATTGCCGGCGCTGCGTTGTCTTCGATGCTGTATCAAGTGATGCAATGTGTGTGGATGAACATCTATCTAAAGAGAATGGGGTATTGGCCCTATGAAAAATACCTGATTGTTCAAGGCATTTGGATTGCGGGCTTGACAGTCCTCTATATTGCCGTGAATACGGTCTGTTCGCTGAGCATTGTCGAAAAGGTTGTTGTTTTTGCTATCGCACTGCTGTTCATTTTGCTAACTTTCTGGAAGCAAGGCCTTTCACAAAAAAATTTCCATAAGAAAAAATGAAAAAAGAATCTAAAGTGAAGGTGTGCTTTTTCCCCGAGTTGGAAAATAGTACAAATCTGTTTTTAGCCAATCTTGTCCGATTGCTTGAACAAACGGGAAATTATGAATGCAGCGGATTTTATGATCTTGTGGGAAAGCGGTTGTCCCCATATCGCTGCGATGTTTTCCATTTTAACTGGTTCGATCAGTGTGAAAATTTTTCGTCTTTTGTTTATCGTCTTTTCGTATTGCTTCGAGTCATTGTTTCTGGGAAAAGAATTGTATGGACTGTCCATAATATAGAATCCCATGAGGTGCGGGCTCCATATAATCGTGTTTTGCGCTTTTTGCTGCTTCACTATTCGCATGTTATTCATGTAATGAGCGAAAAGAGTTTTGACATTCCCTATTTGCGAAGACAACTGCATAAGGTGAAGTTGATCCCGCATGGGGATTACTTTGAATCGTATCCGAAATCCAGCCTTGATGTGCGGGCGAAGTTTAAGATTGCAGAAAATGCTCCGATTGCATTGTTCTTGGGAGCCGTCCGCTATTACAAGAATGTAGATGTATTGATTAATGCGTTTGCTCAAATTCGAAAGACGAAGTTTCCTGAGGCGGTGCTGCTTATTTGCGGAAAGGCGAGCCCCAAGGATTATCAGGATGCATTGGAGGACAAGATATCAACGCAGGAAGGTGTTTGTTTTTCCCCGGAATTTGTTCCGAACGAAGAAGTCTATGCCTATTTGAAGAGTGCCGCTTTTTTGGTGACTCCCTATTCTTATCGGTCGTCATTGAATTCTGGGACGGCACTGATGGCCTGCTCCTACGAAAAAACGGTTGTGACTCCTGATATCGCCAATGTCGTGGATATCCAGAAGCAGTCGGAATGCCTGTATGTTTACCATTATGAGTCAAATCAGGACCATGAGAACGCTCTGGCTCAGGCTATGGTACAGGCGTTTCAAGATTATTATTCTGGAAAAATACGGGAGAAAGAACTTGCCGCAATGAACTATATGAAAAACAATTCGTGGAGTGCGCACCGCGATGAATGGATTTCTCTCTATAGGGTATAATGAAAAAACAAACGTTTATCATCTGAAGCAATTTTATATATTAGACATATGACCAAATACCTTTTTGTTCTGACCAGTTCCCCGAAGGATTTTTTTTGCGAACAGACGCTGGTGGCAATCGCCTCGCTGCGTGTGCATAACCCTGGCGCGTTCGTGACGCTCTTGACCGACGACAAGACGGCGGAAACCTTGGTTGGCCCGCGCGCAGTTTTGAAGGACGCTGTGGATGAACTCAAGGTGTTGACTCTTGATGAAAAATTCACACCGATGTTGCGGTCGCGCTACCTGAAGACGGTGATGCGCAACGTGGTTGACGGTGATTTCCTGTACATGGATTCCGACATCGCCATTGTGGGAGACCTTTCGATTCCCGAAGAATGGAAGGGCGGCATTTATGCGGTGCTGGACTTTCACACTAACCTTTCGAAGGCCATCAACCGCAAGAAGATCTTGAATAACGCGAAGATGATGGGCTTCTCGCCGATTCTGAACGACGAAATCTTTAACGGGGGCGTGATGTTTGCAGCAGACACTCCCGAAGCACGCAAATTCTTCGAAACTTGGCATGAGCTGTGGCTCTATTGCGTGTCCAAGAATTTCCCCTACGACATGGCGAGCCTCGCCGAGACGAACTTCAAGTTTAATTACATCACCAAAAAAATGCCTGGCGGCTGGAACTGCCAGCTGGCTTACGGCAACAGGTTCCTGCCGACGGCGAAGGTGTTGCATTTCTTCGGTTCGCGAATCATCGATACTCGCGGCCACAAGGTGCCTGCCAGCATGGACCTGTTCTTGCCGAAAATTTTGCGCAAGGACTTCTACACGAATCTTAAGAACATTCCGGTGAAGGTCAATGCCGACAAGAGCATTTCCATCAACGAATACTATGACGACGTGATTGCCCACGCCAAGGAAGAATTTGAATTCCAGACCCGCAAGGTGGGGGCCGCAGGCGCCTACATTATCCGCAGCTACGCCTTCGCCAAATCGCTTGCGTGGATTTACAAGAAAATGCCGTTCCTCGTGTTCCCTCTGAGAATTTTGGGAACGTTGCTGGGAAAGGATAATCGAGTCGTTCGCTAGTTTTATATTCAAGGAGTCTATGTGCGTTTGCTGAAAAATCCTTACCTTGCTTTGGCGCTTGTCGCCCTGTTGGTGCAGAGTGTTCTGTTGGAATTTTTCTACACCTTGCCCGACCCGCTCGGACTTTCGATGTCCGAAATGTTCGAAGGTAAAACGCTTTGGCAGATTTTTATGGCGTTTGGAGCCATCCTTGCGATGGCGGGCCTCTTTGGATTTGCCCGAGCGCCCCGCGGACTAGCTGTTTTCTATGCGCTGTATTTCTTCGTAGCGATTGTGGACTACGATGTATTTCGCTTTTCGCACCAGCGTCTTTCCTATTCGTTCTTGCGCACGTATTTCCATATTTCGAACATTACCGATGCCACCACGATTTCGACTCTGGGCGGTGATTTACTCGGAACGGTTCTTTGGTTGTCGATGGTCGGACTCTGTTTTGCCGGGGGAATTGCCTTTGTTGTTGCGTACACGCTTCGTCTGCGTGCGCGCCGTCGTACGCAAGTCCTCGACAATAGCAAGGGTCCCTGGAAACCGGAATCCAGAAAAGTCCCCTGGACGATGTTCGCTGTCGGTATGGCGTTGTCGCTCACTCCTCTGGTGTTGTTCCTTACGGGTGCCCGCGGGTGGATTGAAATTCCGGTGATTCACACGAAGGTGGAAATGCGTTTCACCTTAGGCAAGCATACGCTTACCGCTCCGATACTCCATATCGCGGCGGTGGAAACTTTTGAGTTTTTCCACGACAATACTAAAATCACCGATGAGCTGGTTGGCGACTTGGATGCCTTTTTATCAAAGGATTTCGTTGCGGGTCGCGCACACGCCCTGGATCTTCCGATGTATCGCAGTGCCCCGACACATGAATACAAGGCGAAGAAGCCTTATAACATCGTGTTCATCATGGGCGAATCGTTCAAGGGTCGCGTATTCAACAAGATGCTCGATGGGGACACGACCTTTGCACCCAACATATTTAAGCTGGCTAATGGCGGTTATTACGCCAAGGACTCTACAGGAAAAAGTCTCGGAGGTGGCCTCTGGTTCAAGCACGCCTTTAGCGGAGGCTATCCTACGGTGCGCGGCACAATGGCGACCTATATGGGTTTCCCCTCACATCCGAACCGCGATGTTCCCAGCTTTTATGCAGCAAACAAGTTCAAGGGATGGCCGGAGTTCCTGACAAATTATCAAAAAAAGTATATGACGGTATCGAATCCGATTTTCGACCACACGTTACCCTTTATCGAAAAGTTCTTCGGCAAGAACTGGTTCTTGCCTCAAGAGGTGACTGTTGCGGGCACTGTTGATAGTTTAGGTGCGGATAGGGCTATGGAACTGCTGAAAAGCCTGCCGACGGATAGCCCGTGGCTTCTTGTTTTCAATACGATTTCCTCCCATATTCCGTTCCACAACTATCCGGAAGCCTTTGCGGAAAAGCCTGACGATGCCATGGTGCGTTATCGTAATGCGGTTCGTTATACCGACAAGCAACTTGGGCGATTCTTTGATGCTCTTTCGACCCGTCCCGATTTTGAAAACACGGTGGTGTTTATTTTGGGAGACCACGATACTCCCGTGGATTCAGTGGATTATCTGGTGCCGCAACCGTTGGGACTGTCGGCTTCCCAGATTTTTATCGGAATTTTCTCGGCGGATTCTGCTCTCTTTAACGGTCTTACGGTGCGTGAAGATGTGGCCTCGCAACTGGATTTGGGCCCCACGATCTTTGATCTTGCGCAGGTACGCGAACCGAACCATTTCTGGGGGTATGACTTGCTGACTCAGGAACGCCCCGCAGGACAGCCTTCGGTATTCTTCTCCCAGAACTCCTACTACTTGGGATTCCGGGACCACGTGCTAGTAGGCGGCCTCGAAAACGAGGATGTTTACCGTGCTGCAGCTGGTGGCGAAAGCCCTTATACGATTACGACAGAACCCGCCGATCTCGAATGGAAAAAGAGGGCGGTCGGGGCGGCAAAAGCCGTACGTTCCGTACTCCGCAACGACATCATGATGCCGTAGAGTGGCGGCCTTGGGCGTTGTTTTTCTGATTTATTCTTTTACGAACAGGCGCCTAAAGAAGTTGATTATGCCGGCAGCTACCTTGTAGCGGTAGCCACGGCAATCGACGACCATGACGCCCTTGTACATGTTGAATGTATGGAACGCGACCTTCATCGTCGGGTGCGGAGATGACTTTCTCCACAATTCCTTGAATTCGAGACCGTCCGGTGTTTCCTCGATTTGCTGGAAGGATATGCCGTGGCCGTATTCAGTATTGCTTTCCTGGGCGGGGCGGTATTTCTTTCCTTTATATTCGAACCAGTCTCCGGCATTTCTGGCAATTTTTTCGGGAAAGTGATATTCCTTCACCTTGACATACTTTCCGGCATCGTCTGTTTCGTACACGCCTAAAGTGGAACCGTTTGGATCAGGAATTTCCGTAGAATAAATCTGCTTCTTGCCGAATAGTTCCGTATAAATCGCATCTGTCAGGAGCGCTTCGCTGATAGGCCTTGCGTTTACCAAGGCGGGTTTTTCTAGATCCAAGTCGTATAGTTTCAGGCCACCACCCTTGAAATTTTCAGGGTAGACGAGGATCTTGCCGTCCCTGCGGATAATGGCCGGAAAGCTGAGATGCGAATCCAATTCCAGGATTGTATCCACTTTAAGGAGCTTGTTGCTTGCCTTGTCCACCGTGAGCATCGCAAGGCGTCCCCGTTTATGGGGATAGTAGTATTCTTCCACCAAGACGTATATCTTGTCGTCCGTAACATCGAGAATGAAGGGGTCGGCAAACCAGCGGTCCCTGCATTCATGTTCCAGCCACCTGATTTTCAAGGGTTCGCCGTCGATGACTCCATCCAAGGTGTTTTCGACAAAGCCGATGTTCCAGACACCTTGCATGATGCTACGGTATAGCTCGATGAACTTCACGCGACTACTCCTTCTTAAGGATCTTGCCGCACAGGAACATCGAGAATATAATGCTTGCAATCAGGAAAATGAAAATGCTCATGCAGGCAAGGTCTCCGATTCCCTTCAATCCTTTGTGGGTGGTAAAGAGGAATCCCACGAAACCGGCAATAGTCGTCAAGGAGCTGGCCATCACGTTTCGTGCCGTTGTATCCATCAATCGGCGAAGAGTCATGGTCTTGTCGGAATTCCAGGCAGTCACCAGGTGAATCGTGGCGTCGATACCGATACCCAATGTCATAGGAATCACAATCACATTATAAATGCTTATCTTGCCGTAGTCGAACGTCCCGTTGAGGAACCCTAGCAATCCTAAGGTAAGGAGAATGCCCATGCCGAAGGGAATGCAACCCACAAGGAAAATCTTCGGCTTTCTGAACGAGATGAGAAGTGTGCCGAAAATAACGAGAATGATTACGATCGCCAAGTTGAAACTGTCTTCTTTCACGGAAGAAATCACATCGGAAAGAATAAACTGCGACGAGAAGGTGCGGAGTTTTTCGCCGTCAAAATTCCAGTGCCCGTAACGTTCCTGGAAACGGTGGAGCGCCTTTGCGTCCCAGCTGGGGAAGTCTCCGTAGATAAAGCCAATCTTGCCGTAGGATCCGTCCTTTTCGCGAACGATATCTAGAATCCAGCTGGGAAGATCTTCTGGCGCAAAGGTCCTTTCGACCATGGCCAGTTTTCTTAAATTGGCAATGTTGACGGAATCTTCTCCTTCGGCTCGGTCAAATACGCGAGCCTCCACCAGGTCGCGGATTTCCTCGATGATTTCAAGACGCGCTTCCTGCGAATCCTTGGGCGGAATGAAACTCTTGAGCGTTATAAAGCTGCCCAACATGGAATCCTTTTCCACATTGAGTCGATACATCAGCGTGTCGTAGAGGCGGTCGAGCTGTGAGACCTTGGAGCCCATGACTGCGGCCGGCGTGGAGGTCTTGGCCTTGTAGCTTGCACGGGTCACTTTAGTGGAAATCTTGTTGTGCTGGACCGTCTTGACCGTAGAGGCTCGGCGAAGGTTCTTAAGGTTATGCTCGAAATCCACTTGTGGGGCGAAATAGAGGGAAATGGCGCCAAGAATAAAGCCGATAATGGCGGCGACCTTGAAGAACTTGAAAATTTTGGCTTCTGTCCAGGCTTTCGGGAAGAAACTGTTGTCCGGAGCCTTGGGAATGCCTCCCATGCACTTGATGAATACCGGGAGCACCAAGATGGAGGTGAGCATACTGAAGAAAACACCTGCCGATGCTACAACGCCAAATTCGTAGAAACCCTTGAAATGTGCCGCAAGCAAGGTGAGGAATGCTGCGATAGTGGTGAAGCTTGCCAAGATAAACGGCTTGAGCATACGCTTTTGGGCTTCTTCAAGGACTTCTTCCAGAGAGGCCTTCTCGCGCAACAGTTTCTGGGCGGTTCCTAACATGTGGATGGAATAGTCGATACCAATTCCCAGGATGATGGAGGCCACAAAGACCGTAAACGGATTCAGCTTGCCGTAGAACACGGCTGTGAAAGCGAATGTCGGAATGCAGGCGTACAGCACGGAGCTGGTTACAAGAATCGGCCCCTTGATTCCTCTAAAGAAATAGGATGTCAGAAGGATGATCAAAACCAGGCTGATGCCAAAGGAGAATATACTGTCGTTGGCGACTTCGTCAACTTCCTTAAGTCCTTCGTATGTACCGTCTACGGTAAAACGGGTGGGAATGGCGAAAGTTTTTCCGTTGAAATGCTGGAGTAGGGAATCCGTGCGTGCAAGAATGTGGGTGACAAATTCGTAATCCGTAGACGGCTTGATGAGTTTTGCGTTCACAACGCCGTTGAACAGGATTTTTCCCGTGCTGTCTGGGTGCGGGCAACCGATGAGACGTGATTTCAGGTGGGCCGGTACAGGGTCTTTCGGATGCCATTCATCCTTTTGGTCCTGTTCGGAACCAAGCTTGGCTTTTATAATGAAAGAGGCAAAAGCTCCAATGGCTTCGTCCGGAAGGCCGAGCTCCTGCGGCAGATTTTCGTCGAACCAGATGCGTTCTTTCTTTTCGGTAGTTTCCGCAGGAGCGTCTCCCAACAAGTCCACAACGAGTGGGCCGTTCTTTCGGCCGATTTCCAACTGAAGATCTTCCAGGTTGTTACGGATGCGCTCCAAATGGAATACGGGCAAATAAAGAAGGGCGTTGTCCTTGAAGAATTGGTTGTCTTCGTCTTTTTGCGTTGAGACGAAGTCGCCTTGCCAACGGGAATGAATATAGTTCTCGATGGAATCCTGCATTGCCGCCACGATTTCAGGGTCTTCGCTCTGAATGGCGATTGTAAAGCGGTCTGTGCTACCAAAACGCTGGTAGGATTCTTGTAGGGCGAGGACGCTCGGTGTTTCGTCGGGCAGCAAGTGAGAAAGGTCTGCGTCCAATCGAAGGCCGGGTTTAACGAAGATGGGGAATGCACATAGTGCCGCAAGCAGGAAATAGAATGCCAGAGCTTTGAATTGATGCTTACAGATCAGCGGAATGTACCATGCTGAAAATTTTTCTTGCAAGGATTTCTTTGTAGTCATAGACAAAATATATAAAATATTGGCGTGGACACTCGTTTTTACTAGATTTACTTTTATGAAAATAATGATTATTCTTAACCGAATCGCCCGCGGTGGCGGGGAAAATGTGGCGGTACAACTCGCTAATCAGTTTTCTCGAATGGGACACGAAATTTTTTTCGTCAGTAACAAGGGACGAAACGACATATCCGATTTTTATCCTATCGAAGAGAATGTTCAAATTCTCCCTTGTTTCCGTCATTATTTTCCCTTGAAGATTTTTAGCCTTCGTCGAACCATAAAAAAGGAAAATCCCGATATCATTATCGGAATAATGCCGGATTCTACATTTTACACCTATCTGGCCGCCTTGGGACTCCATAAAATCATCATTTCGTCAGACCACAGTTCCTTTGAAAAGAATCCTTATTCCCAAAGGCATCTTTTCCCGTATCTTCTCAAGTTCTACTTCAACGCCGTTTACGATTGCGTTACTGTTTTGACAAAAACGGACTACGATATCGTCGTCAAGAAGTTCCGGAGAACGGAGGTGATGCCGAACCCCCTTTCGATGCAGCCTGCTGAATCGATCCGCGTCAACAGAAAAAAGCGAATTCTTGCTGCCGGACGGCTGAATATCTGGCACTGCAAGGGTTTTGACATTCTCATCAAGGCATGGGCGAAAGTCCAGGAAAAATATCCTGACTGGGTTGTAGAAATTGCCGGCGAAGGTGAAACCGGACGCCAGTATTTGGAAGGTCTTATTGCCGAAAAACACTTAGAAAATAGAGTCATCCTTTCCGGATTCCATCTGAATATCAAGGATTTCTTCAGTGATTCCGAAATATTCGTTCTCAGTAGCCGCTACGAAGGTTTCGGTATGGTTCTCATCGAAGCCATGTCGCAGGGGGCAGCCTGTATCGCCTGCGATTATAAGGGCCGTCAGAGGGAAATCATCCAGGACGATTCTCAAGGCTTATGTGTGGAGTGCGAGAACGAAGAGGCTCTGGCAGGTGCCCTTTCGAGAATGATCGAGGACGAAGGTTACCGCAGGCAAGTCCAAGAAAACGGGTGGAAGCGTTCCCATGATTTCACCCCGGATAAAATCGGGGAAAATTGGATGCGTCTTCTTGGAGAATTGCAGAAGCGCCGGTAACGCACTTAAGATTTAAAGCCCGTGTTCGAGCGAGTAATCTGAAATTTTGAGCAAAGTGTCGAGGTATCCCGACAGGCGACTTTCAACTTCTGAAAGTTTTCCCGTGAGTTCGTTTTCTTGACGCAAGTCATCGTCTGCGAAAAGATGAGTTTCTTGCTTGGCGGGGAACTTTGCGATAAGGCGATAGCCGTTAAGCCCGATGGCCGCATATCCGCCCGAGTAAGCCCCGAGGGAAAGCCCGGCGCTATCCCCTCTTAACAAGTTATGTCCCATAAAAATGTTCGGTACTGCAAGTCCGGCAAGTTCAAGTACGGTGGGAGCAATGTCAATTTGTGCTGCGGTTGTCGTGTCGCGAACGGCGTCCAGCCCTTTTCCGTGAATAAAGAACGGAATCCAGCTGATGTTCGAAAAACCGCCGCCGCTCATCGTTGAGACGCCATTTTCGCCCAGGGGGAATCCGTGGTCCGCCATGATGATGACATAGGTGTTCTTGTACCATTCCTCGTTTTCGACGGCGCGGATAAAGCGGGCGAGTTGTCTGTCGGCGTAACCCATGGTCACATTGATGCGTTCCTGCAACGGTCGGTTCTTTTCTTCGTCGGTCATGCCTGCAGCAAAGTTGAACGGATAGTGGTTGGAACGGGTCATGAGGGTCGCGAGGAAGGGCTTGCCTTCTTTGGCGAGGGTGTCGCGCACGTATTCGATGGCATTGTCCATGAAGGTGGAGTCATCCTCGCGATTGCGGTTGTAGTGCTGCGCGGTGTACCACTTTGCCATCCACACGCCCAAGTTATCCCAGGCGGGGTCCGCTGCCGACATGTAATGCGTGCTGTATCCGTTTTCGGTGAGGACCGAGACGAAACTCGGTAGGGTTACGTGGGCCAGGTCGGTGGCTTGCTGAAGGCGGGAGTGGTGGGGAATGCCGATATGCGTTGAAAGGACTCCGCCTGTTGTGGGGACTCCGCTCGTATGCATGCGCATCCACACGTGAGAATGGGCGGCGAGTGAATCCATGAAGGGTGTTGGGCTAGGTTGAATTTGTGGATTCATGTAGCCCGTGTTGAGCCCCCGCTGTGATTCCATGAGGACCAGGATGAAGTTCGGCTTCATCTCGCGCTGGGCGGCAAGTTTTTCGCTGTTCACAAGTTCTGTGCTAGGGACACGGTAGAGCGGGAGAGCATTTCCTTCCTTGGCATCGGAGAAAGTCCAGTTGGAATCACCTTCGACTTGTTGCCACAGGTTTTGGTAGGCGGTTTTGTAGGCGCTCAAGTCTGCTTCGGAAAGTCCGGGGGCCCTTTTTGCTGCGAACAGGTCGTTGTAAATCAGCGATACAACCGGACGGAGTTTATCCATACGGGAACTGCCAGTCCATATAAAGTAAACGTACGAGTAAGAGGCAATGTAGAATACGAGCATCGCAATGACGGATTTCTTGATGTAGAAACCTTCGGTAGGGCGATACCATCTGCAAAGTAGCTTGTAGATTCCGTAAGTCAGCGGAAGCATCAGCGCAAGCACGACGAACTGCAAGTAGGGTACGGACAGGTCGTTTGCCACGTAGTCGTAGAACACGATGATAGAAGAGGTGTCCTTGTAGGTGTCCACGAGACCGAATGTCAGGTGCCCGCCCAGGAATCGCTGCGTTTCGTTGTCGAGTAGTGTCAATAAAAGAATGACGGTATGGAAGACCGCATAGAGAACGGTGGTGACTTTCGCGACCGTTTTTCCTTTTGTTCCGACAGCTCCATTACTCCCGATTCCCTTGGAGCCGCCCGCGATGCGCAGGGCGATTCCGCCAAGAATCAGGAATACGACGAGCGCATTCGCAATCCACATGAAGTCGATGCATACCGCATGGAAAATGAACCAGTCCGGTTTCGATACGAACGGGAATCCATAGGGGTTGCTTCGGAACAGGAGCATTACGCGGAGCAGAATGTGCGTAAACCACGCCGCAAGCGAAATGAGTACAAGGTTTTGCAATGGGGCAAGACCTTTCCCAACGGCCTTCAGTAAGTATGCGATCGATTTCATCATAAGTTTTCTGTGGATGAATCCTGTCGGCACCCAAGGCGCCGTCTTAGGTAGCTAGTATCTTCTTGCTTAAAATTCAAAGTCGACGGCGCGGCGCTCGGTCACGACCTTCTTGACGAAGGTGACGATGGCGAGGTGCTCTGGGTGGTTCTGGTAGATGTCGAGGGCTGCCTTGGTATGGAATGTGGTGTCGAGGGCTACATCGTATTCAATGTCGCCGTTACCGGTTTCGGCCTTGTTGAAATTCAGGCCCGATTCAATGCTCAACAGGCCTGGGATCTTTCCTGCGAGCGCATGGAAGGCGTCGACCATTTTCTGTCCGTTTTCCTTGGCGGTGGCGCCTTCGGCTTCAGCTTTCAATTTCCAGAATACGATATGACGAATCATTTTTTCCTCTTTTGGTTGTAAATGAGCTTGTAAAGTTCTAGCTGGCGCTTGAAACAGTCTGCCCAGCTGAATTTTTCGGCATAGGCGCGAGCGTTCTGTTTCATCGTGGCCATGTCGGAATGGTATAGTTCGACGATGGCGTCGGCGAGCGCCTGTGGAGTGCGTTCCTTCAAGACAACTCCCGCTCCAGATTCGCGGATGTGTTCGGCTGCGGCTCCCGTCGAGGCACCGATCTGCGCATTGCCGCAGGCCATACTTTCGAGAATCGAAAGTCCGAAGGTTTCCCAGCCTGAAAGGGCGAGTCCGAGGTCAACGCTCGCGTAATGCCTCGCCATTTCGTCGATGGACGAAATGAATCCCGCGTATTGGATGTGCGGATATTTTTCAACGGCTTCCTGCACTTGAGTCAAGTACGGTCCCGTACCAGCAAAGACGAGTGCCGGTTCGCATCCGAGTTTTTCGCAGAGAATGGGGTAGGCGCCGAGTAAAAGCTCAATTCCTTTTTCTTCGCAGAACCGGTGCGGGAAGAAGATCGTAAGCCTGTCGGGTTTGCCGTCTTTCAGTTTTTGAACCAAAGTTTCGTCACGTTTGGCGGGCGAGAACATCTGGATGTCGCAACCGAGCGGAATCCAGTGGCTTGTCGGAAGCTTGTGCCTGTCGAGCCGCTTCAAGACTTCGTTGCAGGAAACTTGGATGCCGTCGAAATGCCTGAATTCCTGACGAGCGTACCAGAAAGCGACGTTCTTGCTCAGATTGCCGAGTGCCTTGCCGAACTTATTCGTGACGGGGCGCTGCACGTAGGTAATCGGGAAATCCGCATGCCAAAAACTCAGCAAGACGGCTTCGGGGACAATCTTTTTGGCGGCCCTGCGAACCACGGTCGGGAGCAGGTAGGGCGAACCGACTTCGATGACTTGAGGCTTGTATTTGGCAAGGACAGGCTCAATTTGCGACGGTTTCCAAATAAAGCGGTATTCCCATTTACCCGGAAAACGAAATGCCTCGACATGTTCGATAATCAGGCTTTCGCTTCTTTTTTCGGTAAAGGTCTTGGAATCCGGCATCACGAACACGGAAAGAACCTGGTCTGTTGTTTCCGAAGATAAGTTCTCGTAAAACGCCATCTTTTGTAGGTGGTACCGTCGGACGCCTCCGCCGGAGGGGCTCCAGAAGTTGTTGAAATCGACGATAGTAAACATTACTAGCCGTTATTCTCGATGTTCCAGGGCTCTTCCTGCATCCTGTTCGAAAGCGGATCGATGGAGAGTGTTCCCTGGTACAGCTGATTGTTGCCAAGACGCTTGGAATCTACGGTGAGGAACAGGTTGCCGCCCTTGGATTCAAGCCAGTAAATGGCATCGGAATCGCGGAGGTATGCTCTGGGTCCGACAAGTCCCTGTTCCGAGTCGACGAGCTCGCCGCCAACAAAGATGGGTATGTCGAGCGCCTTGTAAAGATCCAGGACAACAGAGGAACGGCGTTCGTGAATGTCCGAAAGGTCCACATGGTCCGAAACTTTCAGATGGTCAATTCCATCGATGATGACGACTAGGTTCGGGTGTTCCCTGACTTCTTCTTTCAGGGTGTTCAGCAGTTCCTGGTTGTCGAACGCGGGCTGGTCTTCCCAGATTTCCAGTCGGTTGTTGCGCACGAATGCCATCAGGTCGCGGGTTGCTTCCAGAATCTTCTGGTTCACCGCTTCGTCTTCGCTTTGCTTGCGAACGGTCAATACCGATTCACCGATAAGCATGGCGACGAGCCTGTCGAAAATCTGGCGGCGCGGAGTTTCAAGTGCAACGTAGATCAGTTTCAGTTTCGGGTTGCTCTGGAGCAGGTCGAGAGCGAAACTGGAGAGTAGCGTAGTCTTGAGACCGAACGGCTTGGACGAAACGTAGAAACAGCCTGACTGGATACCGTCAATTTCCTGCGTGAGTTTCGGGAAAGTGTTGAGTGCGTATCCGACGCTGACGTCCGGAGGACATCCCATGGCGGTATCAAAGTTTTCCTTGATGTCCTGCAACAGCATAGAACGACGGTGGGTATGCACCGTGTCCTCTTCGGTCTGGGCAACGAGCGAAATCAACTGGTCGGCACCGTTCTTGCGCACGACTTCGTCGACGGTTTCGCCCTTCGGAAGCACAATCGATTTGAAACGCAGATCCTGCTGTTCCGCCATTTTCAGGTATTTCTGGATACGGAATTCCTGTTCTCTGCGGTCGAGCTCTCGACGGAGAATGACCGTGACCGATTCTGCACCGCAAGCCTTGAGCTTGTAAAGGTGGCTCAGCGAAAGTTCCTGGTACATGGTCGAAACCACTCCCGGAATACCGGCGAGGTCGGCGGTGAGTGCGTCGAAGAATCCTTCGACAATCACGGGTTTGCTAATGTCAGGCTGGATGTTGAAAGGAATGTCGCTCGGGCCCGATGCGTAAGAAATGTAACGGTGCGGACTGTCGGTGTCATCGAGGACGCGCCCGTAAACGGAGTGGATCAGCCCCTTGGAATTGCGTGCGGGAATGGTGATGCGCGGCTCGTGGTAAGCTTCGAGGTTGTCCAGGTAGAAACTGATCTGGTGACGCTCGATACCCGACATCATGCAGTAGCTGATAAACGGTTCGGGATCGCCGCTATAATAGCCGAGACCGTAGAGCTGCGCCTGTCCGATGTTCCATCCGCGTGCAGCAAGGAACTCTGCCGAAGAAGGGCTCCTGCAAGCGGCCCAATGGCAGTAACGGACGAAGTTCTCGAGGACTTTAGATTTTTCGCCACCGATTTCTTTGATCCAGGGGTGTTCTTCCTGCGTTTGCTTGCCCTGGTCGGATTCGAGGGTCCCTAAAAAGTCTACCGCTTCAGCTCGGGCGGCGGGTTCTTCCATGCCGTTGAAACGGCTGCGCATCACGAATTCAACAAGGTCGCCCTCGCTTCCGCATTGCAGGCAACGGTAACGCCAGTAACCCAGGGCGTCGTAAAAGAACAGGGATGTTTCTTCCGGGGAATGGAAGGGGCAGCATGCAATCAGGTTTCTGCCCCAACGGCTGAGAGGAATTCCCAGCTGACGGGGGTGGGTCTTTGCACGCATGATGATTCCGGCATGTTCTTGATCGATAAGCATAAGAGACCTCTTTTTTCAATTAGATAATCTAGTTTTTTTTTATTTTAAGACCATGATTATTCTCGGGATAGACCCCGGTTCTATTACTACCGGCTATGCTTTTTTAGATACAGGATCGAAAAATTCCCGTGTGCTGGAATACGGCGTTCTCCACGCTCCTGCGGGGCATGTCCTCGAAGACCGCTTGCTGCAAATTGTGTCGGAGCTGGAAACGCTCCTGGACAAGTACCATCCCGAGGCTTTGAGCATGGAAGGGGTGTTCTTTGCGAAGAATGCAAAGAGCGCCCTGGTGCTGGGGCATATCCGAGGGGCTATTCTCGTGGCTTGCCGCCGCCGTGGAATGTCCTTTAACGAATATAGCCCCCGTGCGGTCAAACTGGCTGTCACGGGTGATGGTGGAGCCGCCAAGGAACAGGTGGCGAATATGATTTTTGCGCGTCTCGGAATCGAGGCGGGGGAACTTCCGCTGGATGCCTCCGATGCTCTTGCAATTGCCTGGACTCATGCAAATCCTGCTCCGCTCCTATCGAACCTTTCGGCCGCACTTCCTGCAGACTGCACCAAGAAGAAAATATCAAACCGCAAGAAAAAGCCGACCGTCAAACAGTGGGAAAATTTAATCCAGAAAATGGGAGGAAAACTTCCGTGAGCACTCAACTTTGTTTTGGTCTCCGCGATGCAAAATCTTCGGATTTCATCGAAATCGAAGGGTGTCCGCTGGATAAAGAGATTCTTTCGTTTTACAACAAATTAAAAGAAACGTTGGCGCGCGACGGTTTCAGGCTCCGCCTGGAATCTGCATACCGCCCCTTTGAACGCCAGCTGTCCATCTGGAATCGCAAGGCGGCGGGAAAACTCCCGCTCCTCGATGCAACGGGTACTCCTATGGAACGCCCCCGCGACGAGGAATCGCTGATGTATGCGATTCTCACTTGGTCGGCGCTTCCGGGCGCAAGTCGCCACCACCTGGGAACCGACCTCGATGTGGTCGACGGAAATGCCTGCCCCGAAGGTTACGAAGTGCAGCTGACTCCCGCCGAGTGCGACGGGATGTTCGCTCCGTTCCATCAGCGGCTTACGGAGCTGATGGCGTCCGGTGAATCTTTTGGATTTGAACGGGTTTTTGTTCCTGGTCGCGGCAAGATCCAGCCCGAAAAATGGCATATCGCGCACTTACCGACATCGCGGAAGTACCTAGAGGATTTCTCTCTTGCGGAACTCCGCAAACTCTACGAAAAGACGGATATTGCCTGCAAGTCGGCTCTTCTCGATAACCTGGAAACTCTCGCCCAAGATTACATCTATCCGTACTTTGTCTAAGATGCGTTCCTCTCTTCTTCTTCCTTTCTCTGAATACGGTCGCTCGGTCCTCGGAACGGCGCTTCGCTATATTCCTTGTGCAGGGGCTTGTCGGTTGCTTGTCGTTGCAGGAATCCACGGGGAGGAACCTGAGACGACGTTCCTTTTGAGTCGTGTACTCCGTGACTTTGAACGCCCCTTTGAAGACGTGGCGTTCGTGCTTTGCGCCAATCCCGACGGCATGACTCTTGGGACCCGCTGTAATGCGAACGGGGTCGACTTGAACCGCAACTTTCCGACCTCCAATTGGAGTGCCGATGCGGTCTATTGCCGGTCGGTTCTGGAAGCCCCTCGCGATACGGAACTTTCTCCTGGGACTGCACCCGGTAGCGAAAGCGAAACAAGGGCCCTTGTAGCCTTGGTCGAAAAGCTCTCTCCTGAATCGGTTCTTTCGATGCATGCTCCCATTGCTTGCGTCGATGCTCCCGCGAAGTCGCCCTTGGTCGAGCGACTCTGTGCGGCGTTCAACTTGCCGTGGCAACCCGATATCGGTTATCCGACTCCGGGAAGTTTCGGAACCTGGTGCAAAGAAAGAAAAAGTCCAGAGTGTGTCACCCTGGAACTTCCTCGAATGTCTTTAGAGGCCTTGTACGACCGCTATGGCGAAAGCTTTAGCGCCTTTCTTCGATCTTATTCTTCTCGGCGTTAGCGATAATCTTCTTGCGCTGGACAAGGCCGATGCCGAAGCCGATGACGAGATAGCTGGTGCAGAGAACCAGCAGGTATTCGGTGATAAAGGGGATCTTGTCCGAAATGAACACGAAACCGCAGATGTAGGTAATCACGATCAGGATTGCCTGGAAAATGTTGAAGATGGGGTTCTTGCGCGGCTGGAGCTTGGGCAGGAACAGCGGACAGACCATCAGTAGGCCCGTAACCAGCATCACGAACACGGGCAGGAACATGTGGATTCCGCTCTGATCTGCGAAAAATCCATGCGACTGAAGGTGGACAATCAGGATAGCGTTGATTGCACCTGCAAAGGTGGAGGGGAGGCCCGAGAAATGGTGGTGGTAGGTGTCACTGTCGCAGGCGTTGTACTTTGCAAGACGCATGGCGGCACAGAGCACGTAGATGGAGAACGTGACTACCAGCAGGACTCCGTTAGCCTGGAACCATTCAGGAGCGATGGTCTTGTAGGCAAAGAAAATCGTAAAGGCGGGAGCGAGACCGAAGGCAATCAGGTCGGAAAGGCTGTCGAACTGCGCTCCGAACTCGGAACTGGCGTTTACGAGTCGAGCGGCAAAACCGTCCAGCTTGTCCAGAAGGACGCTTAAAAGAATGAAATAGGCTCCCGTGCGGATGGGGTCGGCGCTAGTGAAAGAAGAAAAAGCCCCGGTCACCCAACAGATCGCAAAGACGCCCAGCAAAAAGTTCATGCTGGTAAAAGCATTAGGCAAAATAAAACGAGATTTACCCATAAAAACCTCCACTAAAAAGTGTCGCGAGAAATATAGTTTAATTCGGAATTACGAGCTCGAATTTCGGAATTAAATTCTAGAGAATCTACTCCGAATTCTGAATTCCGAAATTTAAATTTACTTCGCGGGCTTGATGTACCAGAGCGCTTTTACGCCGGCGGCGACAACCAGGCTCTGCGGAGGTGCGTAGGGGTTTTCTTCGGTGGGGAAGTTTTCCCAATGTCTGGTAGAGAACTGGTAATACTGCGTGGGGCGGTACATGACCGGGAGAACCGGAATCGTTTCCATAAAGATGCGGTTCAGGGCGCGGTAGGCTTCAGTCAGTTCCTTCTCGTCGGTGATGGCGGGAATCTTCTGAATTAATTTGTCTGCATCATCGTTCTTGTAGCGGCCCTGGTTGGCGAAAGATTCTTCACCGACGGGCTTGTAGGCGGCCGATCCCATCACCTGCTCGAAACGGTTCCACGGCGATGCCGCAGAAAGTTCGGCGGTTTGCGTCTTCATAGCGAGGTCGAAGGTGCCCAGACGCAGGTTCTTGTCCCAGACGCTGTAGTCGACGAACTTCTCTTCGGCGGCAAGTCCGATGTCATTCAGGGAACCTACGACAACCTTAATGGCGTCTTCCCAGTCGGTCCATCCTTGCGGACACTCGATGGTAAAACTGCGGACGGGTTTGCCCTTCTTGTCGAGCAGGTGACCGCTTTCATCCCAGCTGTAACCTGCATCGGACAAAATGGACTTCGCTTTCTCGATGTCATAGACATAGCCGTATTTCTCGGCATCTTCCTTGTTGAAATACTTGGACTCGGTTCCGAAGGGGAGAATGAACCCCGGCTGGATCACGGGAGTGTAGTTGGATACGGCGCGTGCCTTGATCTTTTCGAAGTTGATGGCGTGCATCATGGCGCGGCGTAGGGCTACGTCGTTAAAGGGGGCCTGCTGCTGGGCAATCAGCAAGGTTGTAATGGACCCCGGCTGGTGGTAGGGCTCGTTGCGGCTCCAGGCGCGGATGCTATCGCGGGCCTTATCCCAAATGCGCGGCAGGAATACGGACGAGATGTCGAGGTTTCCCTTGGTCATGGCACTGTTGAAGTGGTTGTTGCCGTTGTAAAGGGAATGGATGATATATTTCGGCGACGGTTTTTGTCCGTTATACTTGACGTTGCCCCAGTAGTTATCGTTGCGTTCCAGGACAATCTGGTCGGGAGAATAAGTCTTCAGCGTGTACGGACCAGAGAATACCGGCATGGAATCGTTCTTGAACTCGGTAATCTTGTTCATGTTGTAACCCTTGCCGGACTTGGCCCCCTGGATGAGCGGCTCGAATACGGCCTTGGGCAAAATGGAGGTTTCGGCAAGTGCGTTCAGGATGATGAGCGGGTTCTTGTTCTTGCCGAAGTGGAAGGTAATGTTGTTGTTGCCGTCGTCGGTGACCTGGCTTAAGAAATTCCAGTTGCCGTGACGTGGAGTCGGCAGCAGGGAATCAATTTTAAAGGTGTAAAGGACGTCGTCAACGGTAACGGGATTGCCGTTGTTCCACTTGGCGCGCGGGTCCAGATGAACCGTGATGCTGTTCTCGGAACTGGTGTAGCTGTCGGCGAGCATCGGTTCGAGTTCACCGTTCAACTGGTTGTAGGCCAAGAGCGCTTCGTAAGCGATTCTGCAATTTCCGTCAATAGGAAAGTTCGGATCGTAGTCCAAGGGGTTGAATGTCGACGGGGGAGCCCAGTCGAAGCCTCCGATATACAGCGTTTCGCTGCGGTCGTAGTCCGTGGCGGTCTTGCCCTCGGTAGCCTTGTTTTCTTCGTTGCAGGCGGCGAGTGTGAGTACACCTGCCGCAGCGAAACAGGCTGCCGCGATTCTTGAAAAACGATTCTTATTTGTTACCAAATTCATCCTTGTCCTTCCCTTGGGGTACAACATCTAAATTTAGTGTGTTTTTAATAAAAAAACCACCAACAATTATTTACAAGAGAGAAAAATGTACAGAAAAAGGGCGTTTTTTGTGAATTTATAATGAAAATCCGTACAAAAGACGCTTGGGCGAGGCGCTATATAGAATTTTGTTCATGATGAACGGGGGTCCCGCTCCGCCAGGAGTGCTGAACTTGCGCTCTACTTTTCCATTTTTAAGGGAAATGGCGACAATCTCGTTTCCTTGGTCAAGCCAGACCAAATCGTCTTTGACGAAGGGCTTCATGAATACGGAATTTGCTCCGTGGAATTTCCAGAGGGGAGCACCGGATTCGGTATAAAGTAACACGGATTGGTTCGCAAGTCCAATCAGGAATTTTCTGTCGCCTTGATCGTTAACGAGTTGCAGCGAAGATATGGCGTCGTCCATCAAAATCTGGAGCGGGGGAGTGTCCTTATGGTTTTGGTTGATAAGGTAGAGACGGTTCCCGCTGGAGGCAACGGCTGTAATGGAATCGCTGCTGAGAATGTGCGTAATCTGTCCGGGAATCTTTCGTGTAGAGCCTTCTTTAGTTTGTCCTGAATCGTCGTTTAGCGATACGATTTCCCCTTCCAAGTTACAGGCGTAAAGTTCCTTGGAATTAGCGGAGAGTAGGAATGGAACGGCAAAAATCTTGCGGGACCAGGTGAGCTTGTAGTCGGATTTCAGAATCTTAAGCAGGAATCCGTTCCAGGTCGATACGTAAATCGCCTTGTCGGTCACCATCGTTTCGAATGCCTTGCCCGGAAGTTGTAGCGTGAGGGCCGTGTTTTCGTGAACTAGGTCGTAGACGGACAAGTTGTAGCCCGAAGCGATAACGAGCGTGTTTTCGTCATTGTCGATGGCGTGATTGTTGTTGAAATTTCCGATACTCTTGGACCAACGGAGATCCCCATTTTCGGCGTTGAAACAAAATAGCTTCTCTGCGGCGGGATCGATGGTGTAGAGGTTTTTCTTGCTACTGAAGAATTGGGGGTAAAGCGTCTTGGGCGAAATGGGTAGCTGGTTGACGAACTTAGCCCCGATGGCTTTACTGTAGCGGCTCAGGATCAGGCGGGTGACTTGAGGGTTGCTTGCCGAGAGACGGACCGCTTCGGACCAGGCCTTTTGCTTGTCGCGGGTGTTGCCGTTTTGGTTCTCGAGGTATAGGGCCTTGAAAAACCAACCTTCGGCATTACCCGGTTCCTGCTTGAATAGGGTGGTCAGGAGAGTTTGCAGTTCTTCCCAGTTTTCTTCTTCAACGAGTTTGCCGGCCTGTCTTGCCGTGAGTTCCGATTGAAGGATTTTCTTGCCGTAATAGTGGGGCGAAAGGGCGGTCAGCTTATGTTCGCCGAAATCCAGGTAAATATTGCCATTGGTATGAATGGGGGCGTGCTCGATAGGCTTGGTGAAATTGAAATGCCACAGGGGCACAAGCATCGTGTCAACCGCGATAATTGTTCCTTCGCTGGAAAATAGGCCGAGGGTTCCCTTGGCGAGGGGGTGAATGGCCGTGGCGTCGCTCTGTGCAGAAACTAGTGGGTAACCGTTCTTCTTGCTTATGAAGGTAATCTTGCCCGAAGCCTCGAGAATCGCAATGTTCTTTTCGAAGGGCTCAATGCTTTCGACATTGTTGACGGAAACTTTCCACAGGGGGGATGTCCGTTGCTTGGGATTGTATCCATAGAGGTAGTTTCCCGAAACCAGGTATATCAGCGACTTGTCGACAAGGACCTTCTTGATGACATCGAACTGGGCGATGGTCTTGCGGTCAGAACCGTTTTCGGGAGAAATGAAATGGAGCGCATTGTCGGTACAGTTGAGAACGAACTCGGCTGTAGGCGCGTAGAACCCTTCGGCGATGCAACCGCTGTACTTGTCCGAAATTTGCGCCTTGATCCCCTTGCTGTTCAGGAGCGTGAGTTGGTTGTTTCCTTGGGCGAGTGCCTTGTCCTCGTGGACAAGGAATTGGATAATCCCACCCAGGAGGTATTTGCGGTCAGGTCTGTTCGCGTAGAAGGACTTGAAAACGAGGCTGTCATTTTCGGGGGACTGGTACCAGACTCCCTGCGGCGTTACTGTCAGGACCTGTGCGTTTGCGGGGAGCTCCTGAGAAACTTTGACTAATCGATCGTCTTCGATTTTGTGGATGGTTCCGTCGCGAAGTTGGATGAACGTCGGGGATTCGCCGAAAGTCCTGCTGATGGAAGTCTTTAGCGAAATCGGGGTACGGAGCAGGTTCTCGGCTTGGCTGCTGGTAGCGCTCTCGCGTTCCGATAGCCAGTAGGCCTTGCCTGTTTCGGTGGTGCGATTCAGGCTCTGGTTGTAGTAAAAATTGGCTGAGGCTTTGTTGCCCGAGAGTTCCTGGATTTTCCCGAGATAGAAATAGGCTCTTTCCTTGTCGTCTTCGTCACCGTTGTTGGCTGCGTCTTCAAGCAATTTGATTGCTGTCGAGGATTCCCCCTTCATCTCAAAGATGTAGATGGCTTCCTGGATGGATGTCTCCATCTTCTCGGCGTTCGCGGTGGATACAAGGCCGCATAACCACACGATTGCAAGCACCGCGCGGATTTTATTACCGAGAGAACCTATTTCCAACATTCTTCTTTTCATTCTGAAATTTGGATTCCGAATATCTATGCGTCGAACTTGTATCCTGCACCTCGGACTGAAATGATTATTTTCGGGTCGGCGAGATCGTCTTCGATTTTGCGACGCAAGTTCGCGATGTGGTTGTCTACGGTGCGGGTCGAGGGCATGTTTTCGTCAGTGTAACCCCAGATTTCCTTGAGAATGTCTTCGCGCAAGACGACTTCCCCGCGGTGGGCCCAAAAGTACTTGAGTATCAGGTATTCGCGGGTCGTGAGGTCGAGCGGGACTCCGCCCTTGGTCGCCTCGAACTTCTTGACATCGACCTTTATGTTCGCAAATTCCAAAACGTCGGGAACCGCGGCGGTGTTTGCGCTGGCCTGCGGTTCTATTCGGCGCTTGAAAGCCTTCACGCGGGCGAGCAGTTCCAGGATAGAGAACGGCTTGGTCACGTAGTCGTCGGCACCCATTTCAAGCCCTGCCACCTTGCTTGTTTCTTCGGTTTTTGCCGTGAGCATGATGATGTAGGTTTCGGGATGCTTGTTCCTGATGTAACGGCAGACTTCGAATCCGCTCTTTTTCGGAATCATCAAATCCAGAAGCACCAGGTGCGGCTGGTAGGAGTCGGATTTCGCAATGGCTTCCTCGCCGTCGCAGGCCGTTTCCACTTCGTAGCCTTCCATTTCGAAGTTGTCCTGGAGGCCGAGGCGGATGATTTCTTCATCCTCTACGATCAGTATTTTGAAGTTTTGTGCCATGAGTTATTCTGCCCTTTTAAACTTGACGGTGAATGTCGATCCTTTTCCTGGTTTGCTGACAAGTGAAATTGTCGCCTTGTGCGTCTCTGCAACTCTCTTGACGGTGGCAAGTCCGAGCCCGGATCCCTTGGTGCTTCGGGTCATTTCGTCACCGACTCTATAAAAATCATTAAATATATTTTTTTGTTCCGAAGAGGCGATGCCAATACCCGTGTCAGCAACGGAGAAAACAATCCAGTCGTCTTCGCTCTTGACATCGATGGTGATATCGCCCGGGGCTTCGGTGTATTTGATGGCGTTGTCGATCAGGTTCTGGACAAGGCTGTAAAGGGCTGTATAGTCGCCCATCACGAAAACGTTCGGCTCGAAGTGCGTGTAGAAGGTGAGGCCCTTTTCGACACCGATGTCTTCGACCGCGTCAAAAACTTTCTTGGCGCAAATGGAGAAATCCAGCCGTTCCCACTTGAAGGCTCCCGTTCCGTGTTCCATACGTGTGTAGTTGAGAATGGCGCCGATCAGGTTTTCAAGTCTCGATGCTTCCTTGCCGATGAGGGTGGAGTATTCTTGTACTTTTTCCGCTTTCTGGAGCCTTCCGCGGGCCATCATCTCGGCGAACATCTTGATGGAGGTCAGGGGCGTCTTCAGCTCGTGCGACACACTCGACAAGAAGTTCGCCTTCATGGCGAGCAATTTGCGTTCCTGCGTGATGAATCGGAACATGAAGAAGGATCCGAAAATGACGGTGATGAGCGCGAACAGCATCAGTCCGTACATCAGGAACATCCGGTGGCGAGTTTCCTTGCGAATATCCTGCATGTCTTTTTCGTACAAGGTAAATTCCCAGTCAAGGGCTTCTGAAATTTCGTGCTGGCCGATAATGGGGGCGTCCTTCGGAATGCTTCCTAAAATGAGGCTGTCGTTTTTCTCGGTGATGGAGAAGGGAATATTCTTGAAACTTTGGGTGACGGTCTTGAGGCGGTTCAGGAGTCGAGTCCTGTAGGCATTGCGGTCCAGTTTAGCAATGACGACCTGGTCACCAGACAAGTAGGGGTAAGACATCTTGAATAGGGTCGCGTCATCGGTGTTGCGGTAGAGAATGCCTTCCTTGGAAGATACAACATCATTCAGGATTTCTTGGAACTGGTCCTTGTGGTGGTGCAGAATGTCCATATAGCCCAGCTGTCGGTTGAAGTTCTCGCGCAGGTTCCAGAAGGCTTCACGTTTGTCTTGGGCCAATTTTTCGAAGGAGAGGATTTGTGTAAAGGCTGTTTCGAAGAAGAACTTGGATGAGGATACGTCGTCGATGTCCTGTTTCTCCAGGAACTGGACCAGTACAGAAAGACAGTAGTCCTGCGCTTCCTGGTGCTTGCGCTGCTTTACGAGAATTTCGAAATGGAGCAGGTTGACCGCTCTGGTCAGGTCGGCGTGCAGGTAGCCTTGCTGGTGGGGCGAATTTTCTAGAATCGATAGCAGTTTTAGGGCTTCGTCATAGTTCTTCTGCTTGTAGTAGAACCGGATGAGTCCTAGCAAATTCTGTATCTGGTCGTCGTGGGTTTCGAAAAAGAAACTGGTGGGCTTCAGACTCTTGGAACGCTTGGCGAGGTAAATCCTCTGCGAAAGGCTATCCTTGAAACCGGCTGTTTCTTCCTGGTAGAGATTGATGGATTGCGGGGTTGCTACGCTGCTCGAAAAATCGGGGGACTTGAAGAAGTTCCTCGACGACAGGTCGGGGTAGATGAGAGTCCCCTTGTTAAATAGGAAAATAGCTTCGATGCCTTCGACGGACTTGAATTCGGTGGCGTGTCCAAAGTCAAGGAGGCCCTGCGGTTGTTCATATAGGAAAAGCGACGCCGCTTTTGTTTCCTGGTAAATCTTGGCTTGCTCTTTTTCTATAGCGTCTTCGACTTCGTTTTGAAACGCGGAGAGGTTCTCGTCGAAGTTCTTCTGTGCCAGGTAAACTTCGTTCTGGATGTTCCTGAAACTCAGGTAAGACAAAATAGCGGTGGGTAGAATGATACCCCCCGCAAATAATAGGACGAACAGCAGATTATTTCGTGAAACCTGCATTGCCGGTCCGTTTGCCTACTTTACGATTTGGGCTCGGTGGGTGACCGACACCTTGTGACCGATTTCGATATGGCGGCTATTGGAGTAAAGCTCGCGAATCAAGACGGACGACTCGTTTTTGGTCGCCCTGACGATCAGGCCGCGTCCGAGGAGGCGGGGCGGAAGGGTCGCATCGGAGTGGTCTTCTGCCCAAATGGCAACGCCGTCACCGGTGTTGTAGGCCTGGGCAGAACCCTTGTCGATCAGGACATAGGAGTAGGCTCCGATCAGCAACATGGGATCCATGGCGTAACGGATCCTGGCAAGGGAATCCATCCTGGCCACGCTGTCGGGGGTGTAACCCGAAACGTTGATGGCCTGTAGTGGCTGTTTCATTCTAGCCTTGGATTGGTTAATCTTGATTTCGCGGAAGGCCGTCACGACCTTGGCTCGGGAAAGCGTATCGCCGATGGCGGTAATCTTGGCAATGCCGCTCAGGCGGAGCAGGGCGTACTTGGTAAAATCGGTTCCGTTTGTTGCAGGAACGTTAATGGGTTTTGCGTCGATGATTTCGACGAGGTCGCCTCTCTTGAGCTTGCTGTTGGTCTTTTTACCCACGCCGACAACGACTTCGTTTTCGGGCATGTGGATAATGGGTTCCTTCTTTTCGCCGGAGCGGATCGAAATGAAGCGCTCGTCTTTCTTGAGGGAATCCAGCGTGTAGATTTCGGGGGCGTGCAACTGGTAGTAACCGTTGAAAATCTTCGGAGCCGGACGCTGCTGGTAATAATAGGAGTCTTCCGGCTTGCGTTTCTTTTGGCTCTTCTTGTCCTTGTCGCGAAGGTTGCCGAGGAGGTTCTCGAATTCGGCGTTGCGTTCGTCGTTCTCGTCGCAACCGGCGTTCTTTACATAATAGCCTTTGCCCTTGGGGAGTGCTGAATCCGAAATGGCTGCGTTACAGGGATACTTGGTCTTTTCGACCGCGATAACGTTCCCGTTCCCTTCTTGGATGCTATCTCCCAGATAGATGGAATCGCCCGGATAAATCCAATGCGGGTCCTGGATGTGGCGGTTATTTTCCCAAAGGTCCGGCCAGGCAAAGGGGTCCTTAAGGAATTCGTCACTCAGGTCCCAGAGGGTATCTCCTTCCTTGACGATGTAGGCGGATGCCAACAAGGCGGAAAGTCCAAGACAGATGGATGCACACTTTAAAAATCGCATAATAATCCTTTACAGGCTGATTACGTCAATAATTTAACCTTTTCTTTGCCTGAAAGTCGGGCTACCCTGGCTAAAATGCGGAATTTCGCTTGTTTTTTGCCTAGAGATGCGCTCCTGGGGGCGCTGGACGTTGCGGGAACGGGACTTCTGCACCGGATTCTGGCCTAAAATACCAGCGCGGTCAGGCACGAAAAGGAACAGCACTTCGAACTTGCCGCTACCGGGTTCCAGGTAAAGCGGGATGCTCTTGCGGAGCATGTAGTTCTCGTTGCGGAACTGTTTGATGGTGCGTGCGGCAACCTCGAGGTTGGAGGTCTGCAGCAAAATTCTTTCGGGTCTCGAAAGCGCAGCCGCCTGGGCGACTCCCTGGGCGAGCGGTTCATCGCCGGGCAGGTTGAAATAGAATGTCCACCGGCCTTCGTTTTCGTCTTTGGCGAAGAACTTGCCGAAGAATTCCTGGTCCACGTGGCTGCGGATGAATTTCATGTTTTCGTCGATGGCGTTGCGGGCGTTCAGTCGCGAAGACTGCATAGCGTATTCGCGACAGTCCATCGATACGACTTTTTTGAATAAATTAGCGAGCGAGGCGCTGACGAAGGAACTGCCGGAGTAGAATTCAAAGAAACAGTCTTCGCGGTTGGGGTGGATCGCCTTTTCGATACGTCCGGGAAGTCCAAGCCAGGAATCGCGCATGCGGGGGGCCCAGTCCAAGACGTGCATGCTGATACCGGAATCTCCAATCGGCATGAAGTCGCTACCGAAGGCGCATTTTGCCTCGACCTTCATGGGCGTTGTTCCGGCGGGGTCAAACGGCTGGTCCGGCAGGCACTGGATGTGATGGCAGCTGATGACTTCGGGGAAATTCCTCTGGATAAATTCAACGAAAGTCTTGTAGCCGTGAGCGGAAATTTTTCCCTTGAGGTTGACCTGGACGAGCAGGGCGTAGTTGCCGTCGCCTACGGCACGGAACCAGATTTCGCGGAGCGCCTTGCTAAAGATATGCAGGTGTTCTTTCTTGAGTTGTTCAAAGACACGAGTGACAAGTTCCGGAGCCTTCATGTCGCGGGCGGGTGCATCTATCGTAAGTGATTCCTGCTTGCCGCGGTAGGTCTTGATAATGCGCCAGTCTGAGTGTTCGGGAAGGGTTTCGGCCGTGTACCAGGCTTGGATCTTTCCGGGAATGCGGTTCGTTTCTGCCCAGGCTTCAAGTTGTTTCTTGATGTCGTCGAAAGTCGGAATCGTGCGTACGACCGGCTTCACCGGCTTTTCGGCTTTCGGTGCTTCCGTTTGTTCCTTGCCGCGACGTACGGAATTTCCGCGTGCGCGATTGTTTGTACTTCTAAAATTGTTCTTCATTTTTAATTCTTTACTTTTACTTTATCTTTGGATCCTTCGACTTCGGGCATAGCCCTTTGCTCAGGACGACTCATTCGTGGCTAGGCAACTTCCTACTTGAGTAATTCCGAAATCCGAATTCTGAATTAAACAAGGAATCTCGGGTAAATCCACGAACATTCGCGTGCAAGAGTTTTCGGGAACTCGCGGAAGTTTCCGTTAATCTGGTACAGGTTCAGGCTACCTTCGACGGGCAACAGCTTAATGACGGAGTCCGCTCTCGATTCCAGGTAAGGATATTCATCGAGGTTACAGGACGACACGACTGCGCAGCCTGTCAGGGCGATAATGGTATCGATCATCTGCATCAGAATCTGGTGCGGAGCCCCGTTCAGTCGGGTGGACTTGGGGTTGTGAAGCACGGCGGAAATCGGGTCGATGACGACGACTCGATAGTCGTGGTTTTCCAGTCGCTTGGCACCTTGAATACGTTTTGCGATCAGTTGTGCGGTTTCAATCGGCGAAAGTGCCGTTCCGCGCAGGTTCAGGAAGCCGAACTTGGGGGAGCTCGCGTTCAGGTTGCGCTTGGCGCCCAGCAGGTAAAGGCGGTTCAGGAATACGGACTTGGTGAATTCGAAATTGATGAATAGCACATCGCTCGAAGAAGTGGCGTTGCCGAACCAGTCCTCACCGTAACAGATGGAAAGGCCGAGGTCCATGAGTGCAAGGGACTTTCCGCTCTTCGGTGGTGCCGTGAACAGGAAAAATTCTCCTGCGCGGAGCATATTCTCGACGATGGTCTGGTCTTTCTTGGGGGCTTCCTCGGTATCGCTTGCAAGTTCGATGAGCGGCTTGCCGTCCAGGGAATATTCCACCCATTCCTGCCATTCCTTGAAGTTCTTGGCGCCTTGTTCAAGGCCAATTAGGTACTGTTGTTTTCCGCCACGGAGAACGCCGGGCATACGCACCATCATGTGGGCGTTTCGGTTGCTCGGGTCGACCTTGAATCCCTGGGAGTCGAGTGTCTTGAAAAGGAAGTCTACGCGTTCGTTGTATTCCTCTTCGTCGTTTGCAAAAATCTTGACCCACGCCTGCACGGAGTTCGCGCCCGTGTTCACGAGGGCGGCGCAGGGGAGGTTAAGAGCCTTGTAGTAGGCGAGCTGCTTGGCCAAGGACATCTTGGGATTGTCTACCACCACGTAGCGGTAGTGCCAGGATTCGTCCGAGGCGTCTTCGCCGCCCTTGACGGCGTTGATGCAGAGAAGGGCGCCTTCGGGGCTGTCGAGGCTCTTCATGATTTTCTTGATGGAGTCGTCCTGCCCGATGATGTTCGAGACGAGTTCCTCGCTGCTTTCGGGGGTGTTCGATACCTTGAATGCGATTGTCTCGTCGGGGTCGAAGGTGGCTTCCAAAAGTTTGGCGAGGTCCTTGCGCCAGTCTGCGGCGGGCCAGGGAATGGAGAGCGCTTCGGGGTCAATCTTGAAGTTCTGCAACAGTTCCAGGGACTGTGTGTCGAGGCCCATGGCAAGCATCTGCTCCATGGAAATCATACCGGCCGAAAGGGGGTTGATAATCGGCATGGCCACCGTCTGCGGAGGGGCGGTGGTCTGGGGCTGTGCAGGGAACCCCTCCGCAGACGGTGCCGCGTTCTGCGCCGCTGGTGCGGGTTTTTCTTCGGGGCGTTCCGAGGAGCGCTTTTCGGCGGAGAACGCGCGGCGAAGAGTCTGTTCGACCTCTTCGCCGTCCATGCCGTCGTCGCGGGCCTTGCCGCCGAGCTGGAAACTGGCGTCCATGAAGGTCCAGCCTTCTTCCATAGCGGCGACACCCGCCTTGTAGAGCTCGGCTTTGAGTTCGTTCGGACTATACTTGTTCTTCAGGAACAGGTTGATGGTCTTTTTTGCGTTTTCCATAAGCGCCTCGAATGCTTTAGCGTATTGAATGTAGCTTTTTAAATCAAAAACGAATAATTAAAAATGAAAAATTGTAAAAAAAAGGCGATAAATATGAAAAAACACCCCAGAAAAGTCTCTAGGATGTTGAATTTTAATTTGTCTAAAATATTTTCTAAACTCGAAATGTAATGTGGAATGTGAAATGAGGATCGTTTAACCTCGCCTTTCACATCTCTCACCTCACATTATTTTGTCGGATTGAAACTATCCTTCAAGCCCACCGTTCTGTTGAACACCAGGTGGCCCGGCTTGGAATCTTCGCTGTCGAGGCAGAAGTAACCCTGGCGCATAAACTGGAAGCGGTCTTCGAGTTTTGCGTTTGCAAGGCTCGGTTCCACCTTGGCCTGCTTAATGACCATGGATTCCGGGTTCAGGTAGTCGTGCCAGTCTTCGCCTTCGGGAACTGCCGAGGGGTCTTCGAGCGTGAACAGGTTGTCGATCAGGCGCACTTCGGCATCCACGGCGTGAGCGGCGGAAACCCAGTGGATGGTGCCCTTGACCTTACGGCCGTCAGGCGTTTCGCCACCCTTGCTCAGCGGGTCGTAAACGCAGTGAATCACCTTCACCTTGCCGTCGGCGTCCTTTTCAACGCTCTTGCAGGTCACGAAGTAAGCGCCCTTCAGGCGGACTTCGCCTTCCGGCTTCAAGCGGAAGTACTTCTTCGGCGGTTCTTCCATAAAGTCGTCGGCTTCGATGTAGAGTTCGCCGCTGAACGGAACCTGGCGCGTACCTGCATTCGGGTCGTTCGGGTTGTTCTCGACTTCAATCATTTCGACCTTGCCCGCTTCCCAGTTGTCAATCACGAGCTTGACCGGATCAATCACGGCCATCACGCGGTTCGCGGTCTGGTTCAATTCTTCGCGGATGCAGAAGTAGAGCAGGTTCACATCGACCATGGAGTCGGCCTTCGACACGCCGATGCGGTCGCAAAATTCGCGGATGGAACTCGGGGTAAATCCGCGGCGGCGGTAACCGCAGACCGTCGGCATACGCGGGTCGTTCCAGCCCATTACGGCCTTCGTCTGCACCAGTTCCAGGAGCTTACGCTTGCTCATCATGGTGTAGGTCAGGTTCAGGCGGGCAAATTCAATCTGCTGCGGGCGATTGTCCAGACCCAGTTCAATCAGGAACCAGTCGTACAGCGGGCGGTGGGCTTCGAATTCCAGCGTACAGATGGAGTGGGTAATGCCTTCGATCCAGTCGCTGAGCGGGTGAGCAAAGTCGTACATCGGGTAGATGCACCACTTGTCACCGGTGCGGTGGTGGGTGCAGTGCTTAATACGGTAAATGACCGGATCGCGCATGTTCATGTTCGGGCTCGAAAGGTCCACCTTCGCGCGCAGGCACTTTTCGCCGTCGGCATACTTGCCGTCGCGCATTTCACGGAAGAGCTTCATGTTCTCTTCGACGCTGCGGTCGCGGTAAGGGCTCGGGCGGCTCGGCTTACCGGCATCGTTGCCGCGGTATTCCTGCATCTCGTCGCGGGTCAGGTCTTCTACATAGGCCTTGCCCATTTCAATCAGTTTTTCGGCAAAGGCGTAAATCTGGTCGTAGTAGTCGCTCGCGAAGTATTCGCCGCCCTTCCATTCAAAGCCGAGCCACTTCACGTCTTCACGGATGGAATCCACGTATTCCACGTCTTCTTTAGTGGGGTTCGTGTCGTCGAAACGGAGGTTCGTGATGCCGCCGAAGTCCTTATACTTGTTTGCCGTACCGAAATTCAGGCAGATGGACTTGGCGTGTCCGATGTGGATGTAACCGTTCGGTTCGGGCGGAAAACGGGTGTGCACGCTCTTGCGCTTGCCCGTCTTGAGGTCGTTAACGATAATGTCCTGTACAAAATTCGAGGATTCGGGAATATCCATGGTTTTAACCTTTCTGTTTTACGGGGCTAAATGTAGAAAAAATTGTTTCTTTGCCAAGTTTAGGCTCACTTTTCTATCTTTATGGACATGGAATTTAAGCGTTTTGAGGCCTTGATCGAAATGTTCCCGCAGGTGCAGATTTTTAGCACCGAGGGCGAGGACCTGGACCGGGTCATTACCCATTTTTTGAACCAACAGAAGAATGTCTCCACGATGTCGGAAGCGATGCAGCGTAAAATTCAGCATGCGCTAGCTCCGTTTTTCCAGCAGCGCTTTATCAGCCTGCACGATGAAGAAGCTCCGCTGGTTCGTCATCTCCTGCTGAAAAAGAAGTTTTTCTTGCAGACGGACCGTTATATCGACGACATGGCGTGGCCGGAGACCGATCCCGATAAATTGGATGAGGCGCTAAAGATTGCCGACTTGTCCGAAGAAGTCCTGGACCGTAAGCTTCTAAGCCTTTCGAACGGGGAATTGCGCCGCGTCCTGTTGGCGCGCATGTGGATGGAAAATCCGCAATGGGTCTACTTTAACGACCTGTTTGGCGGACTTGACCCGGAATACCGCCGGCATCTGGCTTCGAGCGTGGTTCAGCTTTCGAAACGCAGTGGCCTGAAGGTGGCCGTGCGCCTCGCCCGCGAAGATGAACTGCTCCCAGAAATCCCTGCGTTCGTTTATGCCGACAAGACCTTCTCGCCGTATGCAGGCGAATTGCCAACAGAAGTCGCGAAGCCGAAGTTTACGAAGGCCGAACTCAAGGATTACGAGATAGTTTTGCTCAAACCTCAAAGCGAGCTTGCGAGCGATCCCGTCGCTCAAACCTCTTCTGAAATCCTTTTCGATCTCAAGAACGTGAATGTCCGCTTTGGCGAAACCGATGTGCTCAAGAATCTGAACTGGACTGTCCGTAAGGGCGAACATTGGGCGGTTATGGGCGAGAATGGGGCGGGTAAGAGTACCCTCCTCGGCATGCTCACGGCGGACCACCCCCAGATTTACAAGAACGATATCACACTTTTGGGAAAGCGCCCGGGGCATGGCCTGAATATCTGGGAACACAAGGCGGAACTCGGATTCTTCTCGCCGGAACTGGCTCTCCAGTATCGCGAGGACTTGAGCTTGTCCGAGGTGCTGTGTACGGGCTTTACGTCGAATCTCTGCAAGGCGGAAAATACCACCTGGGAAGAACGTGCGAAGGCGAAGGAATGGCTCAATTATCTTGGTTTCGATGATGTTGACGCTCGCTACCGTAGTTTGTCGCCGATCGATAAGCGCGTTGTTCTCATGGCGCGTGCGGCGATTCGGCCTCCCAAGGTTCTGCTGCTCGATGAACCGACGCAAGGTCTCAAGGGCGAATACCGCGAAAAGATATTCAACTTGTTGCAACTTCTTTCGAAGGAGACGACGATTATCTTGGTGAGCCATTACGAAGAGGAATGGCCGCCTTGTATGACGCACCTTCTCCGTATGCCGAAATTCTCGATGTAGGATCATAAACATATTATGCAACTGAACGAACAAACGATTCTCAAATCCTTGCAGGCGGTTCAAGACCCCGACCTGCACAAGAATATTGTCGAACTGAACTTTGTCCAGAATTTAAAGATCGATGGTGACAAGGTGAGTTTTGATTTGCGCCTGACAACTCCGGCTTGCCCGATTCGCGACAAGTTCAAGGACCAGTGCATCGCAATCGTAAAGTCGCTCGGAGCTTCCGATGTGCAGGTGACGTTTACCGCACAAGGTCGTGTGGATAACACCAATACGGCGGCGCAGGCTCCGAAGGTTTCTTACATTGGCGATGTGGCGCATGTGGTTGCGGTTGCTAGTGGCAAGGGGGGTGTCGGTAAATCGACTGTGACGGCGAACCTCGCGATGGCGCTCAGCCTGTCCGGTGCCCGCGTGGGTATTCTGGATGCCGATATTTACGGCCCTTCGATGGGACTCATGTTCGGTATTGACAAGGCTCCCGAGGTTTTCGAGGACAATACGATTGCTCCGGTCGAGGCAAAGGGCGGCATCAGCATTGTCAGTATGTGTATGTTCGCTGATAGCGATAAGGCGACCATCTGGCGCGGTCCGATGGTTTCGCAGATGATCCAGCATTTTATTCACCACGTGCGCTGGGGCAAACTTGATTACCTGCTGGTAGACTTTCCTCCAGGAACGGGCGACATTCAACTGACGCTTACGCAGAACTGCCCGATGGCCGGTGCCGTGGTGGTGACGACTCCGCAGGAAGTTGCCCTCGCTGACTGCCGCAAGGGCCTTGCTATGTTCGATTCCGTGGGGGTACCCGTGGTAGGCGTCGTCGAAAACATGAGTTACTTTATTTGCGACCAGTGCGGCAAGGCGCATCATATTTTCCGTGAAGGTGGTGGTGACCGCATCGCGAAAAGCTGGGGCGTCCCGGTGATTGCGAAGGTGCCTCTCGAACCTGCCGTTGCCGATTGCGGTGACCAGGGAATACCTGCAGTACTCCGTTACCCGAATTCGGAATCGGCAAAATCGTTCATGCAGGCGGCCGATGTCATGGTGCGTACACTCTCGGTATTCAAGACCGAAGGCGATGGAGTGCTCAAGACATTCAATTATGAATTTGCAGAACTTCCCGAGGAGGATGTATGATCCAGCCCAAGAAAGTATTTAGGACAAAGGATGGCCGTCTCGGATTTGAATGGAACGATGGTACGCGTGGTGCGTGCGCCATTCGCGACTTGAGACTTGCGTGTCCCTGTGCGTTGTGCGTCGATGAACATACGGGCGAAAAGTTGCTGGACGATTCTTCTGTATCGGCGGATATCAAGCTTGTCCGTGTGCAGTCTATCGGTCGCTATGCAGCGGGCCTTTCGTTTGATGACGGACACAATTCAGGAATTTACCCTTACGACAAGTTGTATAACTTGACGAAAATAAAGTAAAAAGACATATTTGGATTGTCTTCTTGGAAATGTTCCTTGAAGGATCGAAGGTATGTGTTTCTATGAGTGATGCAAACGAAGCGCTTTATTTCAGGGACCTGAACAGGTTTCCTACCCTGAGTCCTCAGGAAGAGGAGGCTCTTCTTGCGATTATCAAGAGTGAACAGTCGGAAGAGATTCGCAAGTCGGCCTTACAGCGCCTGATTCGAGGCAACCTCCGCTTTGTCGTGAGTGTTGCGCGTAAGTACCAGGGCCGTGGACTTTCTTTGTTGGATTTGATCAATGAAGGAAATATCGGCTTGTTCAAGGCGGCAAAACGCTTTGACATGGGTAAAGACGTCAAGTTTATCTCCTATGCCGTGTGGTGGATTCGCCAGTCGATCCAGAAGGCGTTGTTTGAACAGGTGGGGGCGGTCCGGATTCCTCCCAACAAACTTGCCCTGGTCAACCGCTTCAAGCGAGCCTTGATGCAGAACGACGGTGACTACGATCGTACCATAGCGATGGACGAATTCGCTCCATTCGAAAAGGACATTGTCGAGGTCATGGAAAAGATCGTGGACATTTCGCTCGACGCTCCCATTGGCGATTCGACGAATGTCTCTGGAAACGGCGATACGGTCAGCACCCTGATGGATGTTCTTGGTTCCGATGGAAACCAGGACGAGGACATGGAAAAGGATGAACGCCGTAAGCTCATCCAGGAAACTTTGTCGGCTCTTCCGCAGCGCGAAGAAGAAATCCTTCGTATGTTCTATGGACTGGATACCGTGGAAGATACCACGCTCAAGGACATTGGCGAAGACTTGAAACTCAGCCGTGAACGTGTGCGCCAGATTAAGAACAAGACGCTCCGCCGTTTGCAGAAGAGTAAAGAACATAAAGAAAAACTGGCTGATTTTTTGGAAAAATAATGACGAATTCGTCTTCGGCGGCCCGTAGGGCGGCATACCTCTTTTTGGCTTTGTGTTGTGGGGCATTGCTTGCTTTTGTGGGCTTTCGCCTTTATGATGTTCACGGTCCCAACAAGATTGTAGTGGGGGGAGACCCTTATGGTCTGCCAGCCGGATCGACGGTCATCCGTGGCGATACTCCCGATATGACCGAGGCCCTGGCCACCGTGCCTGCCCAGGTGCAGACGGAACTTCGCCGTGCGATGGAACTGTTCCGTTCGGGCGCCTATAGTTCCGCTTATGACATCTACGATGGAATCGTGGTGCTGTATCCGGATTTGCTGCCTGCCCTCCTGGGACAGTTGAATACTTTGTTCGAACTTGATTCGCTTTCGAGCCTGCAACAGGACCGTCTTTCTCTACTCACTGAAAAACTTCAGGGGCGTTACCCCGGTTCTGGCCTGTCGGCCTATTTGGAAAGTTGCAAGATTTATAGAGAGGGAAACTCCACGGCAGCATTGGAATTGGCGCGAATTGCATCGGAAAAGGCTCCCGCCTTTTACCAGACGAGGTTGTGGTATGGCCGCCTGCTGATGGACGGCGGCCGCTCGATCCAGGCGACGAACGAACTGAAGACGGTCGTGAGCCTTTCGAACGGGGACGAGCCGAGAGCCTATGAATTGCTGGCGGAACTGTACCGCCGCAGTGGCCAGTTGGACAGTTGCTCTGCCTTGGTGGAATACGCCCTTTCTCAGTTTCCGGTCAATGCAAACCTGCTATTGTTGCAGGGATACCTGAATGAATACCAGGGGCATTTTGATGCGGCGGAGAAACTTTACCAGCGCATTCTTGCGTTTAATCCCGATTTTGTCCAGGCTCGCGAAGCCATATCGACCTTGGGCGAAAAGTCTCCTCCGGGTTCCGGTTCTGGTGTAGTCCTTTCTCCGCAGGACCGTGCGCAGACAGCATGCGACATCCTGGAGCCGCTGGTCGAAAAGTATCCGGAAAATTTGCCCTTGAAAGAAGCTCTTGGACGCGCTTACTTGAAGGGACGCCAGTTTGATCGTGCCCGTTCTCAGTTCCAGGACATTCAGAAGGTGGATCCTGAATATCCTGATATCCAGCAGCGTATCCAGGAAGCAAATGTCACGAGACCCGCTCCGATTTCAAAGGGGGATGGCCTGACGGCGAACTTGAACCGTGCGGTCGACAGTTTGCGCGAATCCATTGAACCTGCGACGACGCATGACTTTACGACGATGCTTGGTCATTATGTTGTTCGTTATGGGGCGACTCCGCGTGAATTCTTCAAGAAGTATTCCATCGGCAATTTCAGGCCTGTAGCCAACAATGTCTGGCAGGAATCGTTCTACATTGCGCCCTACATGCATACTTATACAGTCATCTTTGATTCCCTCAGCCATTTCCGCGAAGTTCATGTGGTGGTTTACGATTCGACCTCTTCTTCGAATCATATGGGGATGGCTCCTGAAATTTATACGAGGCTGCTCAAGCAGAATTCGAGAATTTCCGGCATAGGCAATAGTACGGGTGAAACGGATTGCGGCGATGGTATCGTTTTGGATGCCGCCGTCTGGGAAACCCAGGACAACTTCGAGATGCTTGCCCGCGTGGTCGGAAAACCGGCCGAAGTGCGCATGGTGCGTTTCGACAAGAGCGTGCTCCCGGCGGGACTCAAGCTCTGCGATTACACGAAATACCTGAATGAGTTCTAGATTTTAGTTGGTCGAGCTTATACCGCTTCGCTCTTAGAACTTAGCAGAATATATCTATGCTCTAAATTCTAGGTTCTAAGCTCTAAGTTCTAAACTCTTTTTTTGTATCTTTACACTATGATGTTCCGTTTTCTGGCATTAGCTATTGTTGCCCTCGTATTTGAGGGGTGTACCTGCTGTGCCTACTTGAATCACATGTTCAATGCGGAACGGTTGGATGAGCAGGCCGGTGAAATGCGCGCCGCCCGACTGGACAGTATTTCCGATAGTGAAAATTCCCTGCCCGGAACCGAGGAACGCCAAAAATACGACAAGATTATCGAGAAGGGCTCCCGAGTCTTGGAACGTTTCCCTGACAACAAGAAACGTACTGCCGAAGCGGTTTTTTTGATTGGAGAGTCGTTCCGCCACAAGCATGAGTGGGGCAAGGCGATTACCAAGTACGATGAATTTGAACGCTACTTTGCCGACCATGATTCAATGAAGGCAGTGGAATATCAGCGGGCCTACTGTCTGTATAGGAACCATGAGTATAACATTAGCCGATTTGCATTGGAACCGGTGGTGGCGTCCAAGGAACATCCTTATTATTTCCAGGGACTGAACCTACTCTCGCTTTTGGACGAACAGTCCGAGGCTCCGGATCAGGCGATTGCTTCTTTGGAAGCCTTGCTTGCCGATACGGCGGGAACTCCTTTTATGCGGGGCAAGGCTCACTTTAGACTTGCCGGGCTTTATTTCAAGAAAGAAAACTGGGACAAGTCCCGAGAGCATTATACGGCCAAGGAAATCAAGGAACTGAATCCGCGAGAACAGCAGACGGCGGGGGAGCAGGCCGCGGAATGCCTTGTGAACCGTAAGGAGTATCTGCAGGCGGCGGATGAATACAAGGAACTTTACAAGAATCCCGATTATGAATCCAAACAGCCGGATTACCTGGTGCGTATCGGAGAACTGACGATGCTCGCCGGTCGACATGCCGATGCGATTGTCATCTTGCAGAAGGTGAATACGGAGTATCCGCGTACCGAAGTGGCGTCTCGAAGTTATTTCTGCCTAGGAGATTACGAACAGCACCAAAAAATTGATTACGACAAGGCGGTCGTCTATTACGACAGCAGCTTTATTTCTCGCACGATCTGTAAGTGGGGTCAGGAAAGCCGTGAACGCCGTGATGCGTTGAAGCGTCTGATCGCCATGCGCAACCAGAATGATAAGGAACGCAAGGATTCCATTCCCAATGTGGATAATTTTTTCCGGTCCGAGTTCCTGATAGCGGAATTGTTCCTGTTCAAGTTATCTGAGGTGGATAGCGCCATTACGCGCCTCGATAACGTAATCAAGGAATCCGGGGACAGCGCCAAGGTCTTGCGCGCTATTTATGCGAAGGCTTTTGTCTACGACGAATATCTGCACGATCCCGATGCTGCCGAAGAAATCTACAAGGAAATTATCGAAAAGTACCCGGACACCGAATATGCCAAGCAGGCGCAGGCGAACCTCGGCATGCGGGTAACCTTGAAGACGCGCGAAGATGTTGCGAAGGACCGCTACATGGAAGCGGAAAGCCTTTGGACGGTCGCCTCAGAAATGCCTTTGGATCAGATGGAATTGGTGGATTCCGCATATACGCACGCCTTCGTGTACTTTGATAGTTTGTATCGGGAATTCCCGGAAACCCAGGCTGGAATACAGGCGCTTTACATGAAGGCAATCTATTTCCAGATGAATCCTGAACGTGTTGACAGCGCCTTTGCTACCTACAAGCAACTCCGTGACCAGTATGGTCAGACTCCGTGGGGAAAACAGGCGGCAAAAATGATGAATTCCCGCTTGACGATGTCGGATAAGGATCTGGAACGCTTGAGAAAACGAGTGAAGTCCAGCGAGGAACATATCAACAAACAGTCGGCGCAGTACTATGAAGCGTTGAACAAGGCTCCCGAAGAAAAACAGGCTGAAGTCAAGAGCAAGGAAGATGAAATCCTTGAAAACACCTACAACAGCATGTATGATTTTGAGTAAGGGAAAACTTGCCGTTGTTGCGGTGTTGTCTGCCGCCATGCTGTTGTCTGGATGTGCCGCTGCAAACGCAAAGATTGCCTCGCGTAAGGGGTATGTGCGATTTCCGGGCAAACATTATGCTTCGGGTGAAAAAGCTGAAATCGGGACTAAAATTGAAGGCGAGGCTAGCTACTATGGCCCCGGTTTCGATGGTAAGCAGACCGCCAGTGGTGAAATTTTTGACCAGGATGATTATACCTGTGCCCATAAGACGCTACCGTTTGGTACCAAGCTGAAGGTGGTTCGCAAGGACAATGGCGAAAGTGTTGAAGTCCGCGTCAATGATCGTGGCCCTTATGTGGGTGACCGAATTTTGGACCTGAGTGTTGCCGCGGGCAAGAAGATTGGTCTAGACAAGGTGGGGCATGCCACTGTGACGGCTACTGTCATAGAATGAAAATGTCATCTTTTGACATCTGAATATACCTATATTTATCACTGAACGGAAAAGCACTTGTTTGTTTGTGTGCTTTTTTAGAAAAGAGGTAAATATGTCGTATAAGCATGATTATAAAAGCGCCAGTTATGCGGTGGAACCGGAAAAATGCAATCTCTGGAATTCGGGATTTTCCTCGTTCAAGCGCCGTATCGATGAACAGCTCCAGCTGAATGGATTTGACGGTTCGATGGTGGATGACGAAACGTTGCTGCCCTTTTACCGTATGGGCGAAAGCGAGACGTATGTGCTGAGTGCCCTTGGCTGTACCGTAGGTATGTAGGAATGGGTGGAGCCGGTTGGCTTGAGGGTATAAAAAAAGAACTCATCCTTAGATGAGTTCCTTATACCCTTTGACGCGGTTGGCTTGGAAGTATAAAAAAAAGATGCTTCTAACGAAGCATCTTTTATACCCCCAAGCGGTTTCGAACCGCTGTTGCGGGAATGAAAATCCCGAGTCCTGGGCCACTAGACGATAGGGGCGATTTGTGAGACCAAATATAAGAAAGTTTTTGATTTCGTCAAGGGTATTTTTGTGAAAAAAAGAGGGATCGGGTTGGCTTGGAAGTATAAAAAAAAGATGCTTCTAACGAAGCATCTTTTATACCCCCAAGCGGTTTCGAACCGCTGTTGCGGGAATGAAAATCCCGAGTCCTGGGCCACTAGACGATAGGGGCGTTTAGTAGGGCCAAATATAGGTTAATATTTAAAATCCGTCAAGGGTGGTTGATGAAAAAAGTTAATTTTTCTTCGTGACTTTGAAGAAATGGCTAAAAAAGTCCCTTAAGGGGGGTATCGCCCGCTTTTTACCGGTGGCTATTCTTGCAAGTGCCGCCGATGCGGGGGTATTGTGTGGTGTGCGCTCCTTCATCGAGATTATCGGGGGCAAAACGGATATCCCGTTGCTGGCTTGGCTCGCCGGGATGGTCGCGCTTGCGCTACTGCGACTTTTTTTTCTGTTGGGCAAGTCAAGAATTTCGGAAAATTGGCTTTACGGGGTGTCGTCGCGGGTGCAGGCTTTCTTCCTGCACCGACTGCGTAGTTTGCCTCCGAGGGTATTCCATACGCCGAAGGGGGAGCGCGAGGTTGAATCTGCTTACGAGGCGACTGTCGTGTTGCAGAATAACGGCGGTGTCTTTTTTCAGGCGGTGCAGGCAGTGCTCCAGCTGATGGTGTTTTTGCCGGTGCTGTTCTACATTTCGTGGCCGCTGACGTTGTTTCTTTTTGTGGTGATCGTTCCCTTCGTGGCGTTACTGCAGCGGAGATTGCACAGGCTCGGTCCTGCCGAGGAATCCCTGATGCGTCTGCGTTCCGATTTTCGGGGAGACCTGACGCTTGCCCGGCGGCTGTTTAGGCAGTGGAGTAGTCGCGATGAACGGAGCGGCATTTCGGATGGACTGCTGAAGTGTGTACGTCGTATGCGAGACGAAGGGGCTTCGGCGGCAATCAAGAAATCGCAACTTTCGCTATGGGCCGAAACGGTCTCGGTTACCGCGATGGTGTTTGTTCTTGCCTTCTGCGCACTCCTGATGGGGCGCGGTTACATGGATGCTTCGGGGCTCGTCCTCTTTGCTTCGGCGGTTTTGCTTTGCTACAAGCCGGTCAAGGAGTGTGCTAGAGTTATGCCGCAGTTCCGTGCGGCGATGAGCGCGCTGGATATCCTGGAAAAATTTGAATCGCTCGGAGTTGAGGGGAGCGTTCCTGCAAGAGGCTTCGTTTCTGTGATGCCTGCGGGAGATGAAGTCATGGTCCGCGATGGGCGTTTCCGTTACGAGGGGGCGGATCAAGACGTGTTTAGTGACCTTGAAGTCCGCTGGTCTCGTGAAAAGCCTGTGCTTGTCCGGGGCAGGAACGGTGTCGGCAAGTCTACTTTTTTACGCTTGCTGGCGGGGCTTGAGCGGTGGAACTCGGCCAAGGTGTCTGCTCCCCGCGATGTTTTTTTCGTGGCGCAGGATTTGGAACTTCCGCCTCGGTGGATGCTTTTGCGTTTGATGAATCGGTTAAAGGCGGATGAAAAGGATAAATTGATTGTTCTCGAAAAGTTTATGACTGCGGCGGGGACTGCTCCGTTGCTTGAAAAACCGGGGCTGTCCGGGGGCGAGCGGGCGCGGGTGGCTTTGCTATGGGCGCTAGCCTCGGCGGCTTCGACGGTGCTCTTGGATGAACCGTTTGCCTCGGTATCGCTGGACGACAGGGAACCGTTGCTTGTTGCCTATCTAGATGCGGCGAAAAAATTGGGGAAATGGACAATAATTGTGAGTCACGATGTACTTTCTGCTGAAGTTGAATGTATATTTAAAACAGAGTGTTTTTAAAAGCAGGGTGTTTTTTTGCGGAGGCTTTTATGGAAGAACAGTTGAATTCTCAACCGAATGAATCTAAGAGTCAAGTAGAATCCGTCAAGGAGAATTGTTCCGCTTCGGAGCAGGCTCCGCAGAATCCTGCGCCTCAAGCCGAGGCGAAAACGGTTAATTTCCCCGAAGTGGATGATCGTCCTCCGCGTCCATTCCTTTACCGCTACCGTGGAATTATACTCGCTGTTCTTGCCGTGGTGGCTCTGGCTTTCCCGGCGGGAGATCTCGAGATTGTCCCGTTCTTGATTTTTATCAACATCTTTATCATTGCCGTCTATCTGCGAGTCAAGGCGCGATGCTGCATTGGAGAGCATACCCGTGGCAATGCGCAGGACGCTCCTGTGCATGTTACCTGGGGGGCTTATGGCCGGATGCGTCATCCGCTTTACGTGTCCAACATGGCCATTGGTGTATCCCTGATTGTTCTTCATTTTGGACTCAGCCTGTTCGTTCTTCCGTTCGTGGCGATTTTGCTTGCAATCGGATTCAGGCTTGCGAAACTGGATGACCGTTATCTCGAAAAACGCTACGGTGATCAGTGGAAACTCTGGGCGATGCATACTCCTGCTTTTATTCCTCGCGAAATTCATGTCCCGGGACCGAGGCGCAGCGGAAAGGAAGCGATTCTTGCCGACATGGCCTCGTGGGTTAGCCTTGCGCTGATGGTGGGGCTTGCCTTGTTCAGGAAGGTTGATTTCTTGATATGGGCTTAGGCATACGCTTTGGCAAGATGGTGTGGAATGTTGCCGCCGGTTCGGTGGCTCGTGCCGCTTGCTTGTTGCCGGGTATAGACCAGGAATATCGAATAGAGGAACGCTTATCGGGACCGTGGCCTGTCGGCCCTTATCTGTGGCTGCACGGAGCGAGCTTGGGTGAGTGCCGCATGTTGCTGAATCTGGCCTGTGCCCTTCGCGAGGACTTGGCCGATTGTCCGAAAATCTTGATTACGTCTCAGAAAGCCGAGGTCGTCTCTTATTTGAACGAGGCCTGCGCCGGCATCGCGGATGTGTCAATTGCGCCGGCGGACATTCCTTCTACGTTGGATTCTTTCGTGAAGGCGGTGCAACCCCTGGGGCTGGTTCTTGCAGAAAATGAGCTTTGGCCGGGTTATCTTTCGACCCTTTCTAGGATTTCGACAAGGAAAAATATTGCGCTTGTGTCGGGGCGTTATCGACGCTCGTTACCGTTCCTTGATTTTTCGGGAATGGGAATTGCGTGCCTGCAGACTGCTGCCGACCTGGGGCGTTTTTCCTATGCGAGCAAGGGCGCCGTTCCCTGTACCATGGGTGGCGACTGGAAACTCTTGAACTGGGCGCGCGACGGTGGACTTGTCTGTGCTCCTGAAAACCCTGTCGTTGACGTGGTCTTTCTCTCGTTTCATCTGGAAGAATCCGAGGCGCTTTTGCGCATGGCGAAGGATTCTGTCGACAAGGGGGAAGCTCCGGTGCTGATGCCCCGTCGACTAGCCGAACTGAACCAGTTCCGTAGGTTGTTGCTGGATGCTGGACTGCCTGTGGTGGACTATCCTGTCGTGCGGAAGGGGTGCGTTTCGCTGGTGTCTCGTTTTGGACTTTCCCGAGAAATTCTGTTGAAAAGCAGGAGTGCTGTCGTTGGAGGGTCGTTTGTGCGGACGCTTGGCGTCCATGATTTTTGGGAGCCGGTACGGATGGGTGTTGCGACTTGCGTGGGGCCTTACGCCAAGGGGCACGAAGATATCGTGGCAAAACTCGTGTCGGCGCATGTGCTGGCACAGATCCATTCGCCGGTTGATTTCTTGCGCCGTCGGTTTCCGTCGGTCGATGCGGTGCGCTTGAGCCTTGCGCAGGAAAAGAAGAAGGTTTTAGATTCCTATTTTTTGTTGCTGAATTTTATAAAGGGCCTTAAATGAAAAAAGTGATTCTTGCGACCCCCAGAGGATTCTGTGCCGGCGTAGACCGAGCTATTCATGTGGTGGAACGCGCCATCGAAAAATTCGGGACTCCTATTTATGTGCGTCACGAGATAGTGCATAACAAGTTCGTGGTCGATACGCTCAAGTCGAAAGGCGTCGTTTTTGTCGATGAACTGGATGAGGTCCCTGCCGGTTCGGTGGTGATTTTTTCGGCCCATGGAGTTGCCGAAGAAATTTATGCCGATGCCGAAAAACGCGGACTGCAGGTGCTGGATGCGAGCTGTCCGCTGGTGCTCAAGGTCCATTTCAGTGCTAAGCGTCATTATGCCGCCGGTCGTCATATCATCTTGATTGGTCATGCGGGACATGCCGAGGTAATTGGCACCTTGGGACAGCTTCCGCCGGGGGCGATTACGCTGATCAAGAACGAAAAAGATGCACGGACGGTGCAAGTCCCCGAAGGAAAGGAACTCGCCTACATTACGCAGACGACTCTTTCCGTAGCCGAGACTCGCAAGATTATCGAGGCTCTCAAGGAACGTTTCCCTAAAATTATCGGACCCGATGCGGGGGATCTCTGCTATGCGACGGGTAACCGCCAGGCGGCGGTCCTCGATCTCTGCTCCAAGGTGAATATGCTTTTGGTCGTTGGCGCCAAGAATTCCTCCAATTCGAGCCGTCTGATGGAGCTTGGACTTGAACAGGGGATCCAGAGTCATTTAATTGCCTCGGTTGACGACCTGCAAGCGGAATGGTTCGAAAATATTGAATCGGTCGGCATTTCGAGCGGAGCCAGCGCGCCTGAAGTGCTTGTTCAGGGGGTTGTCGACTGGATCAAGGCGAAATTTGCCCCAGTGGAAATCGAAAATTTTGTAAAATTAGTGGAATCGACCAAGTTTAATTTGCCAAAGGCATTGCAAGATTGATAATTTAACCTTGACGGAACGCCGTTTTTTTTCTAAAATTGCGTCCGTTATAAAACAACGGAGTTTATTATGAGCCGCATTTGTGAAGTTACCGGCAAGGCCGGCCTCGTGGGCAACATGGTTTCCCACTCTAACCGCAAGAAGTTGATGAAGCAGCTGCCGAACCTCCAGAAGAAGCGCTTCTACATTCCTGAAGAAGACCGTTGGGTCACGCTTCGCGTGAGCGCCGCTGGTCTCCGCACGATCAACAAGCTTGGCATCCAGGCTGTTGCTCAGGAACTCGGCATCTAATTTTAGATAACGAATTTGCTTTAAAGGCCGCCAAGGTTTCCCTTGGCGGTGTTTTGTGCATTTTGAAGAATGTCAAAAGTGCCGAAAAAGGCAAAGAAAAAAGCACCGGTGCGTGCCGATGCTTTTGAAGTAGCTCTAAGTGCGTCCGTTTTATTTCAGGGCGATTTTCTTTGCCCCGAGGCCGTCGACCTTTACCAGGTAGATTCCGCTCTGAACCTTGTCGAGGTTGAAGGTTGCCTTGCCCTTGTTTAGGTGGGTTGAGGCGACCTTGGTTCCGTCAAGCTGGATGACACTGACAGGCGCGTTCCCTTGAGCGTTTACGATGATTGTCCGGTTCTGTGTCTGTACGTTAAACTTGGCGTATTCGCGTGCCTTGGGCTGGATTGCCGTAATGTCGGAAATGATGGATGCGGGAGCTTCGTCGTAGCGGGCGACGAGAGCGTTCAGGAACCAGGTCGTGTGGGGGAGCCATTGCTCGATCCAACGCCAGTTGTGCCAATGTTCGTCGTAGGGGAAACCGACTGCAGAAACGCCGTCGTCGTCCCAGGCGATTCCGGAACCGTCGCTGTTCTTGCCGGTAATGCCGTTTGCGATACCGCCTTCGAGTGTGGCGTCGTATTTCGATTGTCCGTCGTACTTGGCGGGGTTCTTTTTGCCGATGCCGTACATCATGCTGGTGCCGTAGGGGTTTTTGCCGAGAATCCAGTCAAGCTGGTCGGTGGCGTATTTGTCGGCATCCCTGGTGTCGTTAATTTTAAGGGCGTGGGCGGCGTAAGTGACAGCGGCGGCGAGACTTGCGATTCTAGCGTCTTCTCCTTGCCACCAGTAGTTGCTTTCGTTGTCGTGCGGTATGAAGAAACCGTCCTTAATATTGTTTCCGGTAATGTAGGTTTGACGGGCGTACCCGAAGGGGTTCTCGACGCTGTTCGTGATACTGATGAGCCAGTTGTAGTGCTTCTCGATGGCGTTGTTTACCGTAGATAAGAACGGGTGCATGCAGGTAGATCCATTGAGGGATGTTGTGCATGTCCATTGATTCTTGGATTCGGCGTTTTCAATTTCGGCATAACGGATGAGAGCGATCAGCGGAAGACCTGCGTCGCTGGCGTGCCAGAAGGGGCGCTTCTTGGCATCGTCGCTCCAGAAGTATCCCGCGTCGCTGAGACGGTTCGCGAGATTGACTGCTCGGGTTCTGGCGTCGTTCAGATAGGATGTATTTTTTGTGGCTGCGTAGAGTTCCGTGGCGGCAAGAAGGGCCGTGTAGTCATCGATAATGTTTTCCTTGCCGTCGTCGCAATAGGCGCACGGCTGGCCGATACCCTGTTTGGCGGAAAGATGGGCGTAAGCGGCCTCGGCTGTAGCAAGGTACTGTTCGCTGGTGAAATCGCCGTTTGCCTTGAGGGCGGCAACGCGGGCGAGGCCTGCAATCGCCATGCCGCCACCTTCGCGGAAGGCCGTCTGGTAGTCGCTGCTCTTGATGCCGTCTTCTCCGCTAAAGGCGCAGAGATAACGGCTGGAGCCCATTCCCCAGTTGTCGAATACGGTCATGTAGAAAAATCCCTGCTCGTCGAACATACGAACCAGGAAGTCTGCGCCGTAGGCGGCTTCTTCTACGGCCGTCGCTGTTGTTTTAGTTGATGCCAGCAGGGCGGGAATGTGTTCTGCAGCAAAGGCGAGCGACCATACTGTCAGGGGAATCTGCTGAGGACTCAGGTAATTGGCGTAAGAAAGGTGTGAAAGGTACTTACTCACGTCGCCACTTGCATCGTACCAACCGCCGTGGACATCTCGCGTGACACCGGTTTTACCGTAAACGGGGGCTTTTTGGTCCCAGCTCACAATTTGCGCGTTGGTGGCTCGGTCATTGAAGAAATAGTTCATGACCATGCCGAGCGTGCTGACCGCAAGGGCGTCCTCGCGAATGTAAAATTCTCCGGATGTGGAGGGACTTCCGGTGCTGACACTTACATAGAATTTGCCGGAATAGGGCAAACGTATAGATCCAAGATCGATTGTGTAGTATTTGCCTGTCTTGGCCCATTTGTCAGGATCCTCGCCTTTACCGAATGTTCCGTTAGCAACTGTGGCTCCGGTTATTTCGCCATCGGGGGCATAGAAAAGCGTCCAGTCGGTACCTTCGAGGTTGTCGGTGCTTTGCACAACGATAGAAATGGGCTTGCCCTGGTCGTAGCCCGCCTCGTTAAAAAAGAAAGTGTTTGCGGCAAAGGTGGATGCCGCAAACGCGAGAGGGAAAAGTCTGCAAATGGTATTCATGAGAACTAATATAATTTATTAGTTCCTGGAATTCAAGAACATACTTCTAAAGTGTGCTTTTCGTCAAATAAATAGGCGGAAAACTTTATTTTTCGGCGCGCAGTTTTTGGGCTGCTGCCACGAGGTTCTTGAGGCTTGCCGTGGTCTCGGTTTCGCCACGGGTCTTGAGACCGCAATCGGGGTTCACCCACACGTTCTGCTGCGGGACCTTCGCGATGATCTTGTGGAGCGCATCCACAATTTCCTGTTCCGAGGGCACGCGCGGAGAGTGAATGTCATACACGCCCGGCCCCACCTGCGTTTCGAACTTGGCTTCGTTCAGGGCGTCAAGCAACTTGAGGTCAGAACGGCTCGCTTCGAAGGTGATCACGTCAGCATCCATGTTGTCGATATCGCGCACGATGTCGTTGAATTCGCTGTAGCACATGTGCGTGTGGATCTGCGTTTCGGGCTTGACCTTCGCATGTACCAGGCGGAATGCGGGAATTGCCCAGTCGAGGTATTCCTTGTGCCAGTCGCTCTTGCGGAGCGGCAACTTCTCGCGAAGGGCGGCTTCGTCAATCTGGATAATGCGAATGCCGTTCTTTTCGAGGTCAAGGACTTCGTCACGGATGGCAAAGCCGATTTCCTGCGCCTGCACCTTCAGCGAAACGTCTTCGCGCGGGAACGACCAGTTGAGAATCGTCACCGGGCCCGTGAGCATGCCCTTCACCGGCTTCTTGGTGCAGCTCTGGGCGTATACGGACCATTCGACCGTAATCGTGGCGCTGCGGCTCACGTCGCCCCAGACTACAGGCGGCTTCACGCAACGTGTACCGTAGCTCTGCACCCAGGCATTCTGCGTAAACACGAATCCGTCAATCTTCGAGCCGAAATATTCCACCATGTCGTTGCGTTCGAATTCGCCGTGCACAATCACGTCGAGGCCGATTTCTTCTTGCAACTTGATGCATTCGGCAATCTTCTTGCGGTTGAATTCCACGTACTGTTCCTTGGAAATTTCACCCTTGCGGAATGCGGCGCGGTTCGCGCGGACTTCAGCGGTCTGCGGGAAAGATCCGATGGTAGTCGTGGGGAACGCGGGCAGCTTGAATTCAGCCTTCTGCACTTCGCGGCGCTTGAGGCGGCTCGGCTTGCGTTCGAAATCAGCGGCGGTGAGAGCGCCCAGTTCGGCCTGTACCTTGGCATTCGCCTGCACACGCGGAGTTGCAAACAAGGCCTTGTTCTTTTCGAGCGCGGCAGCGTCACCGCTTGCGATCTCGGCAAGTTCTACAAGCTTTTCCTCGGCGAAAGCAAAGTGACGGAGCGTCTCGGCGGGGAGTTTCTGTTCGGCGGCAACCGTGTACGGCACATGCAACAGCGAGCAAGAAGTTCCGACCACCACGTTTTCGGCACCGACAGCACTCGCGATTTCGGCGAGCAGAGCATTCTTCTGCGAGTAATCGGCATGCCAGATGTTCTTGCCGTTCACGATACCGGCGAGCAAGAGCGTGTTCTTCGGGAAACCGGACTTGACCAGTTCCAGCGACTTGAGTCCTTCCACAAAATCGAGACCGATGGCATCGAAACCGAGAGCAACCACGTCCTGGTACACATCGCGGATATCGCCAAAATAAGTCTGCAAGGCAATCTTGAGGCCTGCGGCACGCACCTTCTTGACGAGTTCCACATAAATAGATTTAAAAAGTTCCTTTTCTTCGGCGGTCACGTCAAACACCAAAGCGGGTTCGGCAAAGCTGATCCATTCGGCACCGGCAGCAGCGAGCAGTTCGGCAACCTTCGTGTAAGCAGCGACTGCAGAGGCAACAAAATCCTTGGCCTTCTTTTGACCGTTGTAGCGGGCCAAGCGGAGGAACGTATAAGCGCCAATCAAAGTCGGCACGGTCTGGATTCCAGCAGCTTTTGCTTCGTTGTATTCCTGCACCGGCTTGGAATCATTCACCTTGAATTCAGAAGCGTCATTGATTTCCGGAACAATGTAGTGGTAGTTCGTATTGAACCACTTTTTCATGGGGAGGGCCTTTACGTCGCCCTTTTCTCCCTGGTAGCCGTGCGCCGCGGCAAAATACTTTTCGAGATCGCTAAGCTCGAGTTTCTTGTAACGTTCCGGAACAATGCCGAACAAGAACGCCGTATCGAGCATGTTGTCGTAGAACGAGAAATCGTTCGAAGGAATAAAGTCGATGCCGGCGGCCTTCTGCTTCGCCCAACCGTACTGACGGATTTCGGCGGCGATGTTCTGGAGCTCCGCTTCGGAGATTTCGCCCTTGAAGAACTTTTCGCTTGCGAACTTGAGTTCACGGGCCTTACCAATACGCGGGAAACCGATTACAGATGTTTTTTTATTGCTCATAGTGTTTAACCTACCTTTTTTGTTTGTTTTTCGATTACGCCGCCAAATATATCTCCTTTTTTATCATCGGTAAAATACTATTTTTTAGGCATTCACCATAGATTTTTCCTATGGAGCGAATAAAAGAAATTCTTATAACCAGTCATAAAAAATTTCTATTTCTATCAACGATTTTCTATTTTATTCCACAACTCCGAATTCCGAAATCTGAAATCCGAATTACCATGACTTTACAACAACTTAAATACGCTATCGCCATCGCCGACACACGCAACATTACCGAAGCATCCAAGCGGGTATTCATATCACAGCCGAGCCTTACGGCCGCCATTCACGAGCTTGAAGAAGAAATGGGCGTTACCATCTTTAACCGCTCCAATAAAGGCGTCACGATCACTAACGAGGGCGACGAATTTCTCTCTTACGCAAGGCAAGTCTTGGAGCAAGCAACCCTCATGGAAGACCGCTACAAAGGCGGCAAAGGCGGTAACACCATCTTCTCCGTAAGCTGTCAGCATTACTCTTTTGCGGTCAACGCATTCGTCGATGTCATTCGAAAATTCGGCGGTCCGAGCTACGATTTCACGCTCCGGGAAACACAAACTAATGAAATTATTGACGATATCGCCAAGCTAAAAAGCGAAATAGGCGTACTTTATTTGAGCGACAAGAACGAAAAAGTCATCAAAAAACTCATTCAAAAGAACAATTTGGTCTTTGAACCGCTCTTTGCGACCCCTTTGCACGTATTTATGTCGTCCAGGAACCCTCTCGCTCGAAAAGAAAAAATCACGCTGGAGGACCTGAAGCCATACCCGTACCTGACCTACGAACAAGGCGATTTCAATTCGTTCTACTTCGCCGAAGAACCGCTCACTGCCATCGATTTCGATTGTCCACGCAATATCAAGGTTCGCGACCGCGCGACACTTTTCAACTTGCTCATCGGCCTGAATGGCTACACCATTTGCTCAGGCGTCATTAGCCACAAGCTCAATGGTCGAAACATTATCGCGAGGCACCTCGACGTTCACGACAAAATGACTATCGGCTACGTGATGCGAAAAGGCGTAACGCCTTCGCGCTACGCCAAAGCATATATTGCCGCACTTTTGCGACACTGCAAATAAATTACTTGTCAATAATTGCCGAAGCGACGACGCCATCGCCCGCGTAAAGCACCAAAACTTGGCCGGGGGCGGCTGCAAATTGTGGAGTTTCGAATTCAACGCGAATGCGGCCCGGTTCCAAATCCAGAATCTTTGCCGGAGAGCCCTTGTGGCCCAAGCGAATGTGGGCATCTAGCGGCTCCCTAAGCAGTGGCGAGTTTTCGTCGACCATCAAGTTTAAGTCAATGGCAGAAACTTGAATGCAGGAAAGAGCGCTGCGGGGTCCGAGAACCACCTGATTCTTGGCAGCATCAATAGCCACCACAAAAAGCGGTTCCTTTTGGCCGCCAATGTTCAGGCCCTTGCGCTGGCCCACCGTATAATTCACGATTCCCTTGTGCTTACCCAGCACCTTGCCGCTCACATCGACAAAGTCACCCGGCACCTGGTCCGATTCTTCGAACAGCACCGAGTAATCGCCGCATTCAATAAAATCCTGGCTTTCTCGCTTGGTCGCAAAATCTTCCCAGCCGATTTCAGCGGCGAGCGCCTTGACGTCTTGCTTACGCATGTTTCCCAGCGGGAACAACACCGTCGAAAGTTGTTCCGCCGAAAGTCTCGACAAAAAATAAGTCTGGTCTTTGCCCGTATCTAAGGCGCGGTACAAAAAGGGTTCATTCTCGTTTTTGAAATCGAGGCGTGCATAATGCCCTGTAGCAAAATAATCAAACTCGATTCCCATTTTGCGTGCTGCCAAATGCAATGCGCCAAACTTGATGGACTGATTGCAACGCACGCACGGGTTCGGCGTACGGCCAGCACGGTATTCGGCGCGGAAATAATCCAACACCTTTGTTTTGTATTCACCTGCGACGGGAACTACATAATGCGGGATTCCCAGACGGTCTGCCACCAGTTTCGCTTCTTCGATATTCTTGTCCTCACTCGGACCGTAACAGCCTTCGCGGCCTTCTACCGCGGGCATATTCACCGAACCGTCCCACGTAGCCATGGTGAGTCCTACCACATCGTACCCTTGCTTTTGCAACAAGTACGCCGAAAGGGCTGAATCTACACCGCCTGAAAGTCCTACTGCCACACGCTTCATTATTTACCTTACGATTATTGCGACAAACCTTTCTCAAATTCTGCCAAGAATGCACGGCCCTGTTCCCATTCACCTAGATTCGAGTCGGAATTGATGTGTCCCAGCGCACCCGCGTTAAACAGCTTTGCGCCCCACGCCTCAGCAAAGAACTTCGTGCGCTCGGGTGTCATGTACGGGTCGTTTTCGCTACCGACGATGCAAGCTTGCACCGGGAGCCTTTCGGTAGGCATCGGAGCAAAGTTCTTGATGACATCAACAGAGTCGGCATCGGCAGGTGCCACAAGGAAGGCCCCCTTGATATTTGCCGGAAGATTCCCTTGCTGCTTCGCACGCAAAAGCCAAAGGGCTGTCGTAACGACGCCTAGACTGTGCGAAACAAGAATTGTGTCGTCTTTCAACTGACGAATGGCCTCGTCAAGAGTTGCGATCCAATCTTCTTTTTGCGGCTTATCCCAACAATGCTGGTAAACGCGACTTGCGCTTGGCAGACTCTTGGTCCAAAAAGTCTGCCAATGGCTCGGGCCAGAATTATTCAAACCGGGAACAATTAAGTAATGCATTTATGAAGTCCTTTTTCTTTCCTACAAAAATAGTATAAAAACAAAGGCTCCGCAAATCGTTATTGCCGTTTTGCCTACTTTTTTGCCGCAATCAAACGCACTGAATCAAAAGGTTTTAGATTATCCGTCAAAAAATATCGTTGCTGTAGTGCATTTTCGCCAAGGAATTCGTCGACCTTGAATCCGTAACGCTCAAGCACCTCGAAAACCTCGCGGTCCAGGTAGCCTTCGGCCATGGTTTCGCCGCAATCGGCAACGATTTTTCGCAATTCTTGTACAGAATTCGAATAGGCATCTTTTTGCAGGTAATCAAATACAATCGAAATGTCTGTAGACGCGATTCCCGAAAACTGTCGCACCGTTTCTGCGAAAACAGAAAGCGGAAGATAATACGAAACGCCCAGAATACTGATAACCGTTGGCTTTTTGCGGTCAAAGCCGTTTGCGACGAGTCTTTCGACAATGCTGTCTTTGCTGAAGTCGACTGCGACAAAATGAACATTCTCCGAAACGCTCCACTTGAGTTCGCGAATGCGATTTTTCTTGTAGCTTTGCGTCGGCAGCAAATCCAGTTCAAAAACTTCGACATTCGGGTCTTTATTGCGGAACGAGAACGTGTCTACTCCCGCACCGCAAATCACGTATTGAATCTTACCCGAACGTGCAAGGAGCTTTACGCGGTCCTCGGCAAAACGGCTCCGAGAAAGTACAATTGGGAGAAAGTATTTTTTGTTGAAATATTCGACCGAATTTTCCGACTCTTGTGGAAACCGCTTTAGAATCAGGCGTGAAACATTTTCGTACTCCTCGCGACCCATCAGGTCAAACGCCAGAAAATCGTTGAAAATCGTATGGTCCGATTGTAAAGAATGCCAGGCTCGCGCAAAGGCGCATAATTTTGCTGTTAAACTTTCCATTTATTTTTCCTTTTTAAAATTTAAGTTGAGGGCCCTAGCCCATAAGAAACGCCCGCGTAGGCTAACCATACACGGGCGACAAAAATGAATACCGCAATAAACGCCCGTCAACATCGGCCGTTCATACAACAAAATTTTGCAATCTGGAGCATCATTTTATTTGTCCTGCAATCCCTTGAGTCTTTGGGTGCGTTCCGCTATCTTTTTACGGTACACGTTGATTTTTGCAATCGCTTCGGCAATGGGAAGTGCGATATCGAAAGCGCGCACGTTAAAGCGCGTTAACGCCTGTACCGCCTGCGGGCCAAGCTGCGAGCAGAGAACGTAATCTAGATCGGCTAGATTTTTTGCTGCCGAAAACATTGACGAACGCTCCACATCTCGTTGTCCGCAAGTGCCATCTCCGCACGAACCATCGCAATGCTCCGGCTTTACGCGGACTTCGATTTTTTCAAATTTTCCGCTTTCTTCATCGACTTCGTAGACATCGAACGCTGCGGCATGTCCAAAGTGAACATTGACATTTTCGCCATCGTTTGTGGCGACTGCAACTCTATATTTAGCCATGAGAGAAAGTCTCCTTTACACGGATACGGTCCATGTAGATTTGCGCGCCGACATCGTAAACGCCCGGGACGCCAACGGCGTCGGCACGGCAATGGGCGCAATGCTTGAACACGTTGATGAACACTCCCGCCTGCTCCTGCGCAATCGCAAGGGTCTTTGGCGTCGGGGCCGGAATATCCTTAAAGCCATTTTGCGGAATCAACGGAATGATATTGTACATGATGGCGCCCGCTTCGCGCACGGTGGCCGCCACATCTTCGATGTGCTTGTCGTTAATGCCCGGGCAAAGAACCGTATTCACTTTGATAAGCGTTCCGCTTTTCGCCACCTTGCGAATGCCTTTGAGCTGGTTGTGAATCAGGATTTTTGCGGCTTCTACGCCCGTATAGGTTTTGCCGTGGTAGAAAATTCTCGCGTTAATCATCGCCTCGATTTCAGGGTCCACGGCATTCACCGTAACCGTGAGCGAATCAATGCCGACATCGATGACTTCGTCTGCCTTATCGTTCAGCAAAAGTCCATTGGTGCTCATGCAACGAATGAGCTGCGGGAATTCCTTTTTTACCAGGCGGAATGTATCTAGCGCAAAAGGCGTTGCCAAGGTGTCGCCAGGGCCCGCAATTCCCACCGTAGTGAGTTCCGGCACGAATTCTAATGCCTTGCGAATGTATCCGCATGCCTCTTCGGGCTTAATCACCTTACTTGTATTCCCCGGTACCTGAGCATCTTCGTTAATGCGCCTATCACAAAAACGACACTCGATGTTGCAACCTGGAGCGACTGGCAAATGAATGCGCCCCTTTCGGTTTTTGCAAGCACCAAAACACGGGTGTTCTCTAAAAACTGTTTCTTGACTGGTTGCCATAAAACCTCGCAAGGTATAGAAACCCTGCACAAAAAATGATCGGCAAAGAACCGATTTAGTTTGTATTAAATATTGTGAACGTTCTGCCTAGCGTTCTGTAGCGTTGTTAATACCTTGACTTCTTTGCCAAAGAAGTCTGGGTGAAAAATAAAAAAAGAGAATAGTCAGTTTCAATACGAATCTGTGGGGAAAATGAAAAAAAATCATTTTGTTAAAGGAGTGATAGGTCTGTTTGGGTGCTAGTTATAGTTGGGCGTTATTGCAAAACCAATTTTTTAACAAACTATAGTTTTATGCGGATTGGAGCGATAAATGATTTTTATAACAAAAGTGGAAATTAGAATTTTTTTGACTAAACGGATTCAAAATGTATTGGAAAGAGTTGACTTAAATTCTAACTTGACTTTGCCTAGTAATTTTGTAGGAAAACATAAGGAGACACGATAACATGTCTAAGAAATTACGTCAAATCGCTATTTACGGAAAAGGTGGCATCGGTAAGTCCACCACGACTCAAAACTTGACCGCAGGCCTTGTAGAACAGGGAAAGCACGTTCTTGTGGTTGGTTGCGACCCTAAAGCAGACTCTACTCGCCTTTTGCTCGGTGGCCTTCATCAAAAGACGGTGCTTGACACCATTCGCGATAACAAAACCGAAATTCAGCTTTCTGACCTCGAAAAAGTGGGCTTTAAGGGCGTGCGCTGCGTGGAATCCGGCGGCCCGGAACCGGGCGTGGGTTGCGCAGGCCGCGGCATCATCACTTCCATTAGCATGCTCGAACAACTCGGCGCCTATACCGAAGACCTTGATTACGTTTTCTACGACGTGTTGGGCGACGTGGTGTGCGGTGGTTTCGCTATGCCGATTCGTGAAGGCAAGGCCAAGGAAATTTATATCGTGGCTTCCGGCGAAATGATGGCTCTCTATGCCGCCAACAACATTTGTAAGGGTATTGCCAAGTACGCCCAGCATGGTGAAGTTCGTTTGGGCGGTATCATTTGTAACAGCCGTAATGTGGATAACGAACTTGACCTGCTCCGTGCATTCACCAAGGAACTCAACACGCAGCTCATTCAGTTCGTACCGCGCAACAACATTGTGCAGCAGGCCGAAATCCGCAAGAAGACCGTAATTGAATTCGAACCTAAGTCCAGCCAGGCAAACGTCTACCGTGAACTCGCCAAGAATATCGACGAAAACGAACTCTTTACCATTCCGACCCCGATGACGCAGGATCGTTTGGAACAAATTCTCATCGATTACGGCATGATGGAAAAAGACTACCAGATTTAATGTGAGGGTTCATGGCCAAGACTAATATTAATTTGAACATGACCTCAGTCGAAAACCGCGAATATCGACTGGGTACGATTATCGGCTGGGACGGCAAGGCAAGCGACCTTATTAAGGAATCGGCCTACGACGAACGCAGTGCGAAAAAGCATGGCGGCTGCGCAGGCAAGGGCTCGGGCTGCAAACTTTGCGAATTGAGTTCTCCGCTGAACCAAGAAACCATGTGTTCTAACGCAATTGTGCAGTGCCAGGTGGGTAACCTTACGGACTGCGCCCTGATTGACCATTCTCCTATCGGTTGCAGCGGCGAAAATTCCAAGTTTAACCTTTCTATGCATAACGGACTTCGCCGTCGTGGAAAGCCCCTGCAGAATACGCTAAACATCAGTACGAACCTGAAAGAAAAGGACATGGTCTTTGGCGCTTCCGAAAAACTCCGCCAGACAATCCTTGACGCAAAGGAACGCTTTAACCCCAAGGCGATCTTCATTGGCATGGCTTGCGCTACCGCCATCATTGGCGAAGACATCGATTCTATTGCCGAAGAAATGGAACCGGAAGTTGGCGTGCCTATTATTCCGCTGCATTGCGAAGGTTTTCGTTCCAAGCACTGGTCTACGGGTTTTGACGTCGCGTTCCATGGTGTACTTCGCCAGATTGTGGAACGCCACCCGACCAAGAAACAGAATGACTTGCTCAATATCGTCGCCCTTTGGGGTTCGGACTATTTCTCCGAAATGCTTGCTCCGCTTGGACTGCGCGTAAACTACCTTTTGGATACCGCCTCTTTCGAAGAAATTCGCCAAGCCTCCGAAGCAGTCGCTACCGCTACCTTCTGCGATACGTTGGGCGGCTACATGGCAACAGCACTTGAAGAATCTTTCGGCGTTCCGCAGATTGATGCTCCGCAGCCTTACGGCATCAAGGGTACCGATGCATGGCTTCGCGCTATCGCAAAGGTGGTCGGCAAAGAAAAAGAAGCCGAAGAATACATCGAAAGCGAACACAAGCGCATTGCTCCAAAGCTTGCCGAACTCCGCGAATTTTTCAAGGGCAAGAATGGCATCGTGATGACGGGTTCTGCATACGCACACGGCCTCATCAGCGTGCTTTCGGAACTGGGAATCGGTCACGATGCAGCTCTCGTATTCCACCACGACCCCGTTTATGACGGCGGTGGCGAACATCAGGATACCTTGAAAGAATTGGTCGAAACCTACGGCGATATTCCGCACTATACCGTTAGTAAGACCCGCGCCTTCCAGCTTCCGCAGCTTCTGAAACGCGCCAAGACGGATTTCTTGCTCATTCGCCATCCGGGTCTCGCCTCTGTCGCGGGCCACCTCGGATTCCCGACCCTTACCATGGGCGACGAACATATCCCGGTGGGCTACCAGGGCATTCTCCGCATTGGCGAAATGCTCAAGGGCGTGATTGCACGTACAAAGTTTAACCAAGTGCTTAAACGCAACGTGAAACTTCCGTATTCTGACTGGTGGCTTGCTCAGGACGATCCGTTCTACCTGACGCACCATCCGGAAGCACTTGAAGATTTGCCGGAACCGAGATATCTCAAGTTCAGCAAAAGCAAAAAGAAAGACAACGATAACGGCGAAGAAAATAATTCGGAAAATGTATAACTAGGGAGTTTCAAAATGTCTGATTCTACAATTAAAAGAAAAAAGAGTAATTCCATTTCGGACCCCCGATACGCTTGTGCGGTTGGTGCATCTCATACGGTTGTAGCGATTAAGGGTGCAGTTCCCATTGCCAACTGTTCTCCGGGTTGCCAGCTTAAGCAAACGGCTTTTCTCACCTTCGAAAATGGCTTTCAGGGCAGTATTTATGCCGGCGCTGGTAACATGCCGAGTGCAAACTCCACTGAAAACGACATCGTCTTTGGCGGCATCAAGACTTTGGATCAGTTGATCAAGTCGACGCTCAAGGTGTTCAATGGCGACCTCTACGTTGTGCTTACCGGTTGCGTGGGAGGTCTTATCGGCGACGATGTTTCGAGCCTGGTTCGTGGCTACCGCGATTTGGGTTACCCGATTGTGTCTGTCGATACAGCTGGTTTCAAGGGCAACAACCTTTTCGGCCACGAAGAAGTCGTGAACGCGATTGTCGACCAGTTCGTTGGCGATTACAAGGGTAAACGCAAAAAAGGTCTTGTCAATCTTTGGTTTGAAACTCCTTACTACAACCAGAACTGGCGTGGAGACTATCAGGAAATTGCCCGTATTCTCCGTGGTGCCGGTTTTGAAGTCAATGTTCCCTTCGGACCCGAAAACGAAGGTGTTAAGGATTGGTTGCGCATTCCGAAGGCCCAATTCAACTTGGTGATTTCGACCTGGGTGGGCGTTCGAAACGCAGAACACCTCCAGGAAAAATACGGTCAGCCGTTCCTGCACATTCCTGAAATTCCGCTCGGCGCCGAAGCGACAAGCGAATTTATCCGTAAAGTTGTCGAATTTGCCGGAATTGACAAGAAACAGAGCGAAAAGTTCATCAAGGAAGAAAACAGAATCTATTACTACTATCTGGAACACTTCTCTGAATTCTTCGCCGAATACTGGTTCGGTATGCCCAGCGAATTTGCCATTACCGCAGATTCCGCCTACACGCTTGCCTACACCAAGTTCCTCGTAGACCAAATCGGTCTTATTCCGCGCAAGGCGATCATCAGTGACGATCCGCCAGAAAAATTCCGCAAAGGTATCAAAGATGCGTTCCACAACATTAGCGAAGGTGTCGATGTTGACGTGGAATTTGAAGAAGATGGCTACCTGATTGAAAAGTCCATTAAGGAAGTGAATTTCTCTTCGGGCAAGCCTTTGATTCTTGCGTCTTCTTGGGAAATCAATATCGCCAACGAAAAGAATGCGCTGCTTTTCGAAATTACTCCGCCGTCCAGCGAAACGTTGATTATCAATCGTAGTTTCGTCGGTTACAAGGGTGCGCTTAATTTACTCGAAAAGATTTATAGCACATCTGTCGGTGGTAAATAATTTCAAGATAAATTAACTTCAATCCATTTACTCTCCTAACACAAAAATGTCGCCTGATTTTCAGGCGGCATTTTCTCAAAAGTAAAAGTCACTTTTTGTCACTGTCTTAGTTCAAGTTTAACCCTATATTAAGTTATAAAGAAAAAGTATTTTACAAACACATTTTTATTTCTACTTTTTACGCACAAAAATTCGAGAACATTATGTTCCGAAGAGCAAACAAATCAAAACGAGGATACCTATATGTGTAGACTTTATAATTTTGCTCAAGGCATTCGCCAGTAAGCACTCAACCCCACCAAACAAAATTTAATCAAGTCGTGCAAAATTTTTTTTGCATGGTTGCTCAACTCATAAAAATTTTCAATCAGGAGATTTGTAAATGAATATCAATTCGAAAAATATTGCTGCCAAGATTATTCTTTTGTCTGCAATCACCTCTTTCGCCGCCGAACCGATTTCGGTCACCACAAAAACCGGCGTAACCGCAACACTCTACGGTTTTGCTTCTCTCAACGCCGCCTACGAAGATTCCAAGAGCAATAACGGTAACTTTGCCAACTTCGTTGCAGCCTCGGATCTTACCAACGAAAACGACGGTGGCTGGCACTTGACTCCTAACCTGACTCGAATCGGCTTCAATCTTTCGAGCGGTAGCGATACGACTTATTTCAAGGCCAACGGTAAAGTCGAAGTAGACTTTTACGGTGGTGGCTCAGCCAACAATCCCAACCCGCGTCTCCGTCACGGCTACGGTGAAATTTCTTTCGGCAAGACTGGCTTCTCTATTTTGGGCGGTCAAACTTGGGACGTGATTTCTCCGTTGGTAACCCCGACGCTTAACGCAGGCGTTCTCAATAACTCCGGCGACGCAGGCCTTCGTAGGGCTCAGCTGAGACTCACCGAGAAAATCCCCGTTGGCGAAGGCTCCGTGGATATTGCCGCCGCTGTTGTCCGCACCATTGGTGAAAACCAACCGTACAACTCCTCCTCTGCCTCTGAAACCGGTACCGACGCCGACATTCCTACTTTCCAGGGCCGCATCGGCATTGCGCTTCCGCTGTGGGTAGATAACAAGAAGGCTGGCCTGGGTGTTTCTGGCCATTACGGACAAGAAGAAATCGACTTGGACGCAACCGGCAAAACCAAGGATATTCCCACCTGGTCTGCTAACGTTGACTTGACTCTCCCTGTTACAAGTTCCATCACCCTCCTTGGCGAAGGATTTATCGGCGAGAATCTGGATACGTATGCAGCCGGCATCGGGCGCGGATTTGTCGCCAACACCGAAGATCCCGAAAGTGTCAAAAGCATCAAGGCGTACGGTGGTTGGTTCGCTCTGCAGGCTAAACTGATTCAAAAACTGGCAATTAATGGTGGCGCAGGTATTGACAAACTGGACCGCGATGACATCGAAACTGTGGGCGGCCGCGAGCAGAACATATCCATTTTCGCAAACGCCACCTACAGCCTGACTGATGCCTTCTCGCTCGGGATTGAATACCTCCACGTTCAAACAGATTACCTGATCGCAGGCACCGTAAAAGAAGCAGACTTGAACCGTTATCACCTTTCCGCAACTTATGGCTTCTAACATAGGAGAATTTCACAATGACTCAGAATTATCATAAAAAACATTCTCGGATTGCATTGGCAATCCTCTTTAGCCTCGCCTGCGCTACTTCTGCAATCGCCGCAGACAAGATTTCCATCGGTTACCTGTCTTCTACAGGTCAAGGAAAATTCTTTATCGCTAAAGACGCTGGCATTTTCGAGAAAAATGGCCTTGACGTAACGCTCGTTGAATTTTCGAATTCCGGCGACGGCATTGCCGCTGTCCGCGCAGGTAAACTCGATGCAGGTGCATTCGGTTCACTCGCTCCGCTTATCCACATTTCGCAAGGTGCCGACATCCGCGTGATTGGTGGCATCATGGGCGGCGACCAGGCGGTGATTACCCGCAAAGAAAACGCAGGCTCCGTCAAAAAGTTGAGTGACCTCAAGGGCAAGAAAATTGCCACCATTCGCTTGGGCACTGCTGACGCCATCGTTCGCGGCGGCCTCAAGAAGGAGGGCGTTGATTGGCGCAAAGACGTTACCATCGTAGAACTCAAGAATCCGCCTGCAGTGATCGAAGCCGTCAAGAACGGAAGCGTATTTGCAGGCGTTACTTGGGGACCCCATGACCTTCGCGCCGAAGAAGCAGGCCTTTCCGTGGTGCTCCGCAGTAAGGACATTAACCCCGGCCATATTTGCTGCCGCCTCATTGCATCGCTCCGCAAAATCGAAGGTCGCGACGATGTTTACAAGCGCCTGGTCAAGTCACTGATCGAAGCCGAAGAACTGGTGCAAAATGACCACAAGAAGAGTGTGGAAATTATTGCCAAGTGGATCAAGCTCGATACCGCCCTTGTCAACAAGGCGTTCTACAGCGGGCACGTCACGCAGGATACGGACCCGAACGTGAAGGGTGTCGAATTCTTCTGGGATTTCTTGAAAGATGCCGAATTCATCAAGTCCGACAAGAAAGTTTCCGAATACGTTCGCACCGATTTCTACAAGGCCGCCATCGCAGAACTTCGCAAAGAAAATCCCAAGTCCGAATTCTACGCCAAGGCAGAAAATATTTTCAAATCCAGGAACTAAGAATAGTATGACAATAAAGCAAAATGGTTTTGAAGCATCGAATCTCGGTTTTTCGTACGATGGCAGAGCCATCTTGAAAGACATCAACTTGAAAATCAATCAAGGTGAATTCGTATGCCTGCTAGGCGAAAGCGGTAGTGGCAAGACCACTTTGCTAAACCTTCTCGCTGGGCTTGCCAAGCCGAGCGAGGGGCATGTCTACTGGAAAGGAAAAGAAATCGAAAAGCCTTCTGCAGAAAGGAGTGTAGTCTTTCAGGACTACACCCTTTTCCCTTGGCTTACCCTTCTCCAAAATGTAACGCTCGCTATTAAAAAGACAAAAAAACTGAAGACAAGTTACGCCAAAAATTTAGCAGAAGAATACTTGAATTTGGTGGGACTTTCAGGAAGCCTACATAAATACCCCTTTGAACTTTCGGGCGGAATGCGCCAGCGCGGAGCCATAGCACGCGCCTTAAGTGTCAGCGCTGACGCCCTTCTTTTAGACGAACCCTTTGGCGCTCTTGACCCGGTAAACAGGGCGAGTTTGCAAGATTTGATTTTGGAACTTTGCCGCGGTATCAAAGACCGGCCGATTACAACATTGTTTGTAACGCACGACATTCGTGAAGCTGTTTATCTCGGAAGCCGCATTATCGTTTTAGGGTCAACCCCCGGCCGCATCATTGCAGACATCCCGCTTGATTTCCCGGTAAAGAAGAATCGCGGCGACTGGTTCCGCAACGAAAAAGTCCAAGAAACCATTGCAACTATTGAAGACGCCTACCACAAGGACATCCTTGAAAAACTAGGCCACATTGTACAAGGAGGTGCCAGCATATGAGAACTTTTACAAAATACTTATCCAAGTTTTCGGGAATCCTTTTTCTTCTCTTCTTGTTAGGAATTTGGGTGCTAATCAGTTGCGGCCCGGAATGGGACAGTCAATACCTGTTCCCGTCTCCTAAGGCGATATTTAAGGCCCTCTTCGATTCTCGCGAAGAACTTTTGCGCAGCGCAGGAGCCTCTCTTTTAAAACTGGTGCCCGCCTATCTGGTGGCATCGATTGTCGGAATATCTATCGGAATCGTTTCTGGTTCCGTTCCATGGGTATCGAACATGCTAAAACCCATTTCCAGGTTTGCGGCCCCCATTCCCCCCAACGTTTATATTCCTTACGCGATAGCGATTCTTCCGACGTTCTATTTGTCTTCGACATTTATCATTTTTATTGCCGCCTTTTGGCCCATCTACTTGAATACGGCTGCCGGCGCCGCCGAAATCCCCGAAAAATACAAGCGTAACGCCGCCGTTATCGGAATCGGAAAGTTTGAATACCTGTGGAGAATCGCCCTTGTAGCAAGCCTTCCCTCGATATTTTCGGGACTGTCCGTAGGCATGGGACTTTCGTTCATCATGCTCACCGTGGCTGAACTTTTTGGCGAAAATACGGGGCTTGGTCACTTTGTGCAATTTTACGCCGACTATTCCGATTACCCCAACATGGTTGCAGGCATTCTTTGGACAGGCATTGTGGTGCTTGCGATTATGGAACTGTTTGAACTTGTTAAACGCAAACTCCTGTTCTGGACAAAAGCGAACTAGTCATTCTTCAAAATATTTATATTAGCGGTGGAAATTGGAGATATAAAATGAGCCTGACCGTCGAACGCGCAAAAGAAATCAGCAAGGGCCACGTGACCGAAGAATCGCTGGTCATCCATTCCCTCAACGTATGCTACGCCATGGGCGCCATGGCCAAACACTTCGGCGAAGACGTTGAACACTGGCAGGCCGTGGGCTACCTGCACGATTACGACTACCAGGAATTCCCCGAAGAACACCTGCAGCACACCGAAAAGGAACTGCTTGCGCAGGGCGTCTCCGAAGAAGACGTGCGCGCCATTTTGGCACACGGCTTTGAAATCGTGAACCAGGTGGAACCCAGGACAAATATGGAAAAGAGTCTGTTCACCGTGGACGAGCTCACCGGAATCATCCAGGCTTGCGCGAGAATGCGCCCCAACGGAATTTTGGACCTCGAAGTGAAAAGCTTCATGAAGAAGTTCAAGGACAAGAAATTCGCCGCCAAGTGCAACCGCGACTACATCCTGAAAGGCTGCGCACTGCTCGGCATGGACGTGAAAGACGTCGCCGCCATCTGCATCGAGGGCATGCGCGAACACGCCGCAGAAATCGGATTGGCGGGGAACGCCGCGTAATTACGACGCTATCCAAAACCGTAAAGTTTTCCAAAAACTGTAATGAAAAATGCCAAAGTATCTTGTGAAAGAGCTTTGGCATATTTTTTGCATTCTATGGGGCGCAGGATTTAATATGATTACGCTGAACGACTATTTATATTCTGGAAACACGGTGCTGAAAATTTTGCACCAGTATTCTAACGACCTCAGGAACGGTGCGAAGGAAACGCGCAACAGCATCGACCTTGCGCATTCGAATTTTCTGATTCAGATTATTGAATTGCTGGAGCACAATGACTTTTTGACTTCGCAGTCACAGCGGATCAAGGAATTCTACAAGTTCATGACGCGGGAATACCCGTTCTTGGCTTTTACTTTCAAGGGTCGCATTAAGTCGCTGATTCGCGCCGAAGAAAAATTCAATGGTTACATCCTTGAATACATTTACGGCTACTACAAAAAAAACGGGAAGTTCCCGACGGAAGCCGAAATCAAGAGCAAGCTGAACTTTCGCGACTTGATTGCTTACCGCATTGTGATTTCGATGCCGGTTTGCCACATTAAAAAGGGCGAGAACCGCCGCGAAGTAGAAGAAAAGTATCTGTACGAAATCGCGAACGTGCTGCCGGAATTCTTGGAAGAGCGCGGCTTTACGGCAGAGATCACGAAGTACACGGAAGATGGTCATTCGGAATTGTTGAATGAACAAGTGCGGCCGTATTACCACGATTCGGTGGCATTCCCGAGAAGTTCGGGCTACCAATCGCTGCATATTATTTTCTACGACAATCTGGCCCGCTGCTTTACCGAGGTGCAGTTGCGCACCAAGGACATGGACGATTTTGCCGAAATCGGCGAGGCAAACCATTTTGGCTACGAGAAAACGCAAGAGACCAGGCGCTCCAAACACGATCAGATTCCTAGTGGTGAGTGCGTCTATTTTGACGAGGCCTATGAGCGTCTTATGAAATTGCAGGAACTCGAACTTGCCAAAATAGACGTGAACATGTTCAAGGCTATCAACAATCAGCTAATAAACGACGGTTGCGGCCTTTTCCGCGGTCGTCAGATCTTGCCGTTCGAGCACCTGTCCCGCTTCCAGAACGACTTGATTGACTGATTTGATTGAAAAGCTATAAAAAAAATGTATATCCCGAAATATTGCACCGTTTAGGTGCAATTTTTATTTTTGTGAATCATATCGTTAAATCTGTGAGTTACCGTCATTAAATTTTTTTCTACACAACAAAATGTCCGAAGTCAAAAAATTCCTTGCAAAATATTTTCACAAGATTGATTCCAAAAACTCAATCTTGTTGGATGTTCGCGAACCGAGCGAGTCCATTGTACGTCCCGTAAGTGGGGCTATTCTAATTCCATTTTTTGAGTTGTCCAAGAAGATTGATTGCATCCCGAAAGACAAGCCTGTTTACGTATTCTGTTCTACAGGTGACCGTTCCGAACAAGTTGCCGAAATTCTCGCCGATCGCGATTATGACGTGTACAATGTAGAAGGCGGGCTTGACGCCGTCCCGAAAATTCACTATGTGGATGCTAAGGATCTCAAGTGCCCAGGTCCAATCGTGAAGGTGGACGAAGCTGTCAAAAGCGTATCTGTTGGCGAAGAAGTTCAGGTGGAAGCGACCGAGAAGGCTTTCTTCTCGGATGTGAATGTCTGGTGCCAGCGTACCGGCAATGAATTGAAATCGCTTTCCGAAAAAGACGGCGTAATCTATGCGACCATCGTAAAGCGCGATGTTCTTCCCGCTCCCGAAAGGAAGGGGTTTGAACATGACAAGACGTTTGTTGTTTTTAGCGGCGATTTGGACAAGGCGATTGCCTCGTTCATCATGGCGAATGGTGCTGCCGCCATGGGCCGCTCGGTTACCATGTTCTTCACCTTCTGGGGTGTAAGCATTTTGCGTAGGCCCGATAAGGTGCGCGTCAAAAAATCGTTCATCGGGAAAATGTTCGGCTTCATGATGCCCCGCGGTTCCAAGAAACTCGGACTTTCGCGCATGAACTTTGGCGGTATTGGCGCCAAGATGATTCGCGCGGTTATGAAGAAAAACGGGGTTTCTTCGCTAGAAGAACTGATTGAAAGCGCGAGGCAGAAGGGCGTAAAATTCGTTGCCTGTCAGATGTCGATGGAATTGATGGGAATTACGCCCGAAGAACTCATCGACGGCGTGGAACTTGGCGGTGTTGCGACCATGCTCGGCTCCACTGAAAAATCCGACTTGACGTATTTTATCTAGACGACCCCTGCGATATGTACGATTTCGACACCGTAATCGATCGACGAAATGGCGATTCTATAAAATGGAAAGTCGCCGAAAACGAGCTGCCCATGTGGGTGGCGGATATGGATTTCCGGACTGCCCCCGAAATTTTGGATGCGCTCAAAAGCCGCCTGGATCATGGCGTTTTCGGGTATGCGGATGTTCCCGACGCCTGGTACAATGCTTACATCAATTGGTGGGGTAGGCGGCATCACTTGAAAATGGAGAAAGAAAATTTGGTTTTCTCTGCAGGCGTGATGCCTTCGATTTTCTCCGTAATCGAGCGGCTTGCCGCTCCGGGCGAAAACATCGTCATCCAATCTCCAGTCTACAATAACTTCTACAACTGCATCGAAAATGGCGATTGTAATGTTGTCGAAAATAAACTTTTGTATAAGAGCGGGACTTACGCCATCGATTTTACGGATCTGGAACAAAAGCTATCGAATCCGCAGACAACAGTGATGATTCTCTGCAATCCCCACAACCCGATTGGAAAAATCTGGAGTGCGGAAGATTTGGCAAAAATCGGCGAACTTGCCAAGAAGTACAATGTCATCGTCATTTCCGATGAAATCCACTGCGACATTACGGAGCCTGGGAAAAGTTACGTGCCGTTTGCGGCGGCTTCCGAAACTTGCCGCGAAGTAAGCGTTACTTGCATAGCGCCCACGAAGACTTTCAACTTGGCGAGTCTCCATACTTCGGCGGTATATGTAGCAAGCCCCACTTTGAGGCGCAAGGTACGGCATGCGTTGTACACGGACAAGATCGCCGCGCCCAATTCCTTTGCGACGGTGGCCGCGATTGCTGCGTTTGAACAGGGCGAGCCATGGCTTGAAAGCCTGCGCGAATACATCTGGGAAAACCGGAAACTGGTCGAAGACTTTTTGGCGAAAGAACTTCCGGAAATCAAGGCTGTCAAGGGCGACGCCACTTACCTTGTGTGGCTTGACATTTCGGCGTTGCCTGAAACTGGGCGAAATGTTGCCGCCTATTTAAGGCGTAAAACGGGACTGCTTCTTATAGGCGGCGATGCTTACGGTGCCGGCGGCGAACATTTCTTAAGAATGAACATCGCCTGCCCTAAGAGTGTATGCCTAGAAGGGCTGAATCGGCTTAAACAGGGAATTGCAGCGTTACTACAAGCGTGATTTTTACGCATCAGTGATGATGCGAATGGTCATGCATGGAATGGCCTTGCTGCAAAAAATCCTGCTGAATATCGCCGTGTGAATGATGGTGAGAATGATTCATCTCAACGGATTGCTTTGTTGGTTGGTAGCCTGCAATGGACGGATCTACCATACCAAAAATCATGGCGATGTGAGACAGAACCAGGAATGCTGCCAGCAAGGAAATGCGAATGACGTTTCTTTTCTTCGGCTCAGCATGCTTAAAGAGAAGCTTCAAGTTGAGCAACGCCAGCAGAATCATCGGGATACCCGCTAATAGGTACGAGAAGATGGCGACCGCATCGACCCAGGTCCTGAATTCCCCGTTGGAAGCGAGCGGCAGGACCACTGTAGGGACGAGGTAAAGAATGATGCCGATAAACGCAATGCCAGCGAGAACGCCGCTTACGCGGTTCACTTTTTTTGTCAACCCGGCTCTTTGTGAGAGTAGCGGAATCAACAGTTCCGTAATCGCGATGGTTTCTGCCAAGATGACAGGAATCGCCATGAACAGAATCAAGTTCCACGGCGAGTTCTGCATCAGTAAATCCATATAATGGGTAGAAGACATAAGATTCTCCAGAAATTATTTCCTATATTTTATGTAGGAAAGTAGTAAAAGCTGACTTTTGAAACCACATTTGGGGTTATATTATTTTTCTATAGGGATTTTTTTACCATGAATCGACAAACGGCTCTTGATATTTTGAATGCGAATGCGGATTCCTTGCCTAACTTGATTGAACAGGCATATCAGCTGCGTACCAAGTACAAAGGCAACCGCGTAAGCATCCAGTTGCTCACCAATGTCCGCAGCGGAAACTGCACGCAGAACTGCGCCTATTGCGCCCAGTCTCGCGATTCCGAAGCACCGATTGAAAAGTACCGCTATGTAGAAGACAAAAAGCTGTATGGTGACAACGACCTCGTTGATGAAATGCATTTGGCGAGGCACTGCATCGGACTTAGCGGCATCCGTTTTGCGGACGACGATATCGAAAAACTTGCCGAACGCATCCGCAAGATGAAAAAGAACGACACGCAAATCTGCTGTTCCATCGGATTCCTGACCGAAAAACAGGCGTTGATTCTTAAGGAAGCTGGCCTCAATCGTATCAATCACAACCTGAACAGCAGCCGTCGTTTTTACCCGAGCATCTGCACCACGCACACTTACCAGGAACGAATTGACAACTTGAAAATGCTGAAGGGCCTCGGCTTCGAAATCTGCTCCGGCGGCATCATCGGCATGGGTGAAACGCCCGAAGATGTGGTGGACATGCTTTTTGAACTGCTTGAAATCAATCCGGATTCGGTGCCGATCAACTTCTTGTTGCCGGTAGAAGGCACACGCCTTGCTACCCGCGACATTTCGGCACTCACGCCCGAATACTGCATCAAGGTGCTTTGCCTGGCTCGCCTGATGCTCCCGAAATCGGACATCCGCTGCGCCGCCGGCCGCGAGGTGTATTTCAAGGGGCACGAAAAGACGCTTTTCAAGGTGGCCGATTCCATATTCGCGTCGGGCTACCTCACCGAAGGCGGCCAGAGTCTCGAAGAAACATTCCGCACCATCGAGGCGGCAGGCTTCACCTGGCAAGTGGAAAGCACAGATAAATAATCGTCGTGCGGGGCACATCGTGTCACTAGAAGTTGCACTTTCATTTTTGCTTTACGCCTTTGTTTCGGGAATTACCCCGGGACCCGCGAATCTTTGCTCGCTGTCCGTGGCAATGAAAAGTGGAAAAAGTGTGGCGATAAAGCAATGGTACGGGCTTTTTACCGGATACACGATTGTTGCGCTTGCGTCCGTTTTTATCGTTTATTTTATTAGCAGTGCATTTGAAAGTTTTATTGAAATATTCTCGTTTATTGGAGCAATTTATATTGCGTATCTAGCTATAAGCCTTTTGCTTCAAGCGATTAAACCATACGATGAAATTCGCAACAACCGCGCCACCGGCAATTTCCGCACGGGCCTTTTCGTGCAACTTACAAACGTGAAGATAATGGTGTTTTGCTTGACGGCGATTACGACCTACATGCTTCCTTACCACCAGGATTTTCCGCACATCCTTATATTTGGCCTAGTCTTGCCATTCACAGGGCCTGTTTGCAATTTGGCGTGGCTTTTCGCGGGCGTTTTGCTTCAAGGTATATTCCGAAAACACCACCGAATTTTCTATACGCTCATGGGACTATCGCTACTTTACTGCGCGATTGGAATTGTGTGGTAAATAGCGTTAAGCCAATTCCACTTCGACAACGCCGCGCACTGAATTGAAACAGTAGATTTTCTCGGCAGTTTCAAGGTCGCGTGGATACAAGATTTTTTCTTGGATTTTGCCTTCACGGAGCAACTTTTGTCGGGTAATTCCGTTTAAAAGTCCGCACTTGATTGGCGGAGTGTAAATGATCCCGTTCTGTTTGATGCCTATGTTAGTGAAGGTTCCTTCGGTAATTTCGCCTTTTTCGTTAATCCCAATTTCATCGAAAACATCCTTGGGTGCAGGCAGGCGGATGCTGGTTTTATGGTACAAAAAAGGATTCTCTGAATTTACGTGATAGCCAATTCTGACTTTCGGATTTTGCTTTGGAGCCGGAATGGGCCTTGTCGTGACTTCGAAATGTCCATCTTTGAAAAGTTCAATTCGGTTGACAATTTCTTTATTGAATCCGATTTTTTCAATATCACAATTCCACACGAAGCCTAATTCCTGCGCTGATTTTTTGAGGCGTTCAACGTGCATCTCGAAATCGGTAATTCCCGTTTCGATAAGCGAAAAATCAGTTCTTAAGAATTCGGCCTTGGTCATAGTTTCTTCCCATTCATTTTCGGCAGTAGAATTCCACGTGATGGCGCTGCCAGCATCGTACCGATAAGTTGATTCACCATTTATTTTCTGCAAAATTCTTATCGGGACCGAAAACACGACTTCGTTTTTGTGCAAATATCCGATGGCCCCGCAATAAACGCCACGGGACTTGGGCTCGGTTTCGTCGATGATTTGCATAGTCGAAATTTTTGGAGCGCCGGTAATGGAACCGCAGGGGTAAATCGCTTCAAAAATGTCGTAAAGAGTCGCGTCGTTTCTAAGTTCCGAAGAGATTTCGGATGTCATCTGGAACAATGTTTTGTGCGCTTCAATTTCGAACATTTTGTCTGCGCGGACCGTTCCTGGTTTAGAAATCCGTCCCAAGTCATTCCGCAGCAAATCGACAATCATGATGTTTTCGGTGCGGTTTTTAAGGTCATTAAAGAGAAATTCCTTCAACTTGGCATCTTCTTCGGAATCATTCCCTCTTTTGACCGTCCCCTTCATTGGTTTTGTCCGGATTTTGTTACCGCTCAAAGTGAAGAACAGTTCAGGAGAAAAGGAGAGGATTGTTTCGTATTTATTCTGCAAAAAGGCATTGTAGGGCGTCCGCTGATTTTGCAGAAGGAAATGGTACAAATCGATTTCACTCGCATTGGTCTTTAGCGACGACGGATAAGTGTAATTCACTTCGTATGTGATACCCTTCCTAATCTGTTCCTTGATATAGGCAATCTTCTCAAAGTATTCTTCTCTGCTGATAAGCGGAGTTACAATGGTGCCGATTTTGCAATCAGGCACCTTGTGCTCAAAAGGTTTACAACTATCAAAAGCCTCGAAATAAACCAATGGCAGGTTGTCGGCGATATTTTTAAGATCATACCGCATATAACCCACAAGGTAGAGCCCCTTGTTTTTCAGAAACTCTACTTTATCTAAAGCGGGTTTGACCTGATTTGGGCAGAAAGCTTCAACGATTTCAATGGGATTTTCAAAAACTTTGTCGGCATATATCAGCATGGCGCGGCCAAAGTTAGTAAAAATGAGAAATCATTTCCAAAAAATATCGATGTACGCGCAAGTCTTCGTTGAGTTCCGGGTGGAACGAAATGGCCAGTTGATTTTTGTAGCGTACAGCGACAATTTGGTCATTGACAGTTGCTAAAACCTGGACGCCCTCGTCCACTTTTTGAATAAGCGGTGCGCGGATGAATGTCATCGGAATTTTTCCGATTTCTTCAAAGTTTTCTTCGACGTAAAAACTTCCGAGTTGACGACCGTATGCATTGCGTTCAACAGTGGCGGGGAGTGTTCCGAAGTAGGTGTGAGAATCGTTACTCAAATTGTCAGCGAGTAGAATCAATCCTGCGCAAGTTCCTAAAGTCGGGAGTCCGTTCTCAATGAGATTCTTGAGCGGTTCAAAAAGCCCCAAATCGTGGAGCAGTTTTCCTTGCACGGTGCTTTCGCCACCGGGGAGCACAAGACCGTCTAAATGGCGGTCAAGGTCGCGTAACTGCCTGATTTCAAAGACTTCGGCGCCGAGCGATTGCAGAATGCGTTCATGTTCGATGAATGCCCCCTGCACCGCGAGTACGCCAATTTGCGGTTTGTTAATTCCCATTACTTTCCCCTTTCGGCCATCAGCAGCGCGATTTCCTGTTCATTGATACCGACCATGGCTTCGCCCAAGTCTTCAGAAAGCTTGGCGATCAGCTTTGCGTCGGTATAATTGGTGACAGCCTGCACAATGGCAGCGGCACGCTTGGCGGGGTTACCCGACTTGAAGATACCGGAGCCTACGAAAACGCCTTCGGCACCGAGTTGCATCATGAGGGCGGCATCGGCGGGGGTGGCAACACCACCGGCAGCGAAGTTCACCACGGGGAGTTTCTTGTGGTCGTGAACGAAGCGCACCAGGTCGTACGACACCTGGAGTTCCTTGGCTCGGTTAAAGAGTTCGTCTTCGCGCATACTCGAAATGCGGGCGATTTCCTGGTTCATCAGGCGCATGTGTCGCACGGCCTGGACGATGTCGCCCGTACCCGGCTCGCCCTTGGTACGGATCATTGACGCGCCTTCTTCGATACGGCGCAGCGCTTCGCCTAAGTCCTTCGCGCCGCAGACAAACGGCACGTCGAATTCGCGCTTGTTGATGTGGAAAATGTCGTCGGCAGGAGAAAGCACTTCGCTTTCGTCAATGTAGTCAATCTCGATAGCCTGCAAAATCTGCGCTTCGGCAAAGTGGCCAATACGGCATTTGGCCATGACCGGGATAGAGACGGCTTCCTGAATGCCTTTGATCATCTTGGGGTCGCTCATGCGCGATACACCGCCCGCGGCACGGATGTCGGCAGGGATGCGTTCCAATGCCATCACGGCGGCGGCCCCAGCGGCTTCGGCGATTTTGGCTTGTTCGGGGGTCGTCACATCCATAATGACGCCACCCTTGAGCATTTGGGCTAGGTTTTTGTTGAGTTCGTAACGATTCTGGTCAGACATGTAAATCTCCTTGGTTGTGGAATGGTTTAATTTCAGGCTGTAATTTAAAACATTCGCTTGACCTGCACAATATTCAGTTTTTTACTATTTTTATAAGGTCAGTTAAATATCAGATTAACAATATTAATAAGGTCAGTTTCATGTTCACTTACGATATGTCCAAAGCGGGAGCAAACAGCCTCTACCATTACCTTTACCAATGCATCAAAAAAGATATCGTAAGCGGAAACGTCCTTGCTGAAGAACAGCTCCCTTCCAAACGCAACCTCGCGCAGAATCTCGGCATTAGCGTTGTGACCGTTGAAAACGCTTACGCCCAGCTCCTCGCCGAAGGCTATATCTACTCGCTCCCTAAAAAAGGCTTCTTTGTTGTAGACATAAATGCCGCGGCTAATGCGCAAGTCCATCGGAACCGCAAGAAACCCCGCACGCGCAGAATCCACGCAGAACCATCCGATGAATCAGAACATATCAACCCGAAATATCTCGCCGATTTCGCAAGCAACGGTGCCGACATCGAGGCGTTTCCCTTTACCACTTGGGCAAAAATCACTCGCGAGGTCCTTTGCGAAAGGCAGAACGATTTGTTGCAAGTTTCTCCGGGAATGGGCTCACTGGAACTTCGCCGAGCCATCGCTCGTATGCTTCGCGAATTCAGAAATATCCAGGTGTCGCCCGAACAGATTGTCATTGGTGCCGGAACTGATTACCTTTATGGCTTGCTAGTACAATTGCTCGGATTTGACAAGTGCTATGGCGTAGAAGACCCTGGCTGGGGCAAAATTTCAAAACTGTATAGCCAATACGGCGTCAAGGTGTGTCATATTCCCATTGCGGCAGAAAGTTTCGTAGACTCCGTCAAGAAATCTGACGTCGATGTCGTGCATATTTCCCCAGCGCACCATTTTCCGACAGGGATGGTGATGCCCGTCGGCGAACGCTATCGCTTGCTCAGTTGGGCGGCAGAATCCCCAAATCGCTACATCGTCGAAGATGACTATGACAGCGAATTCCGCATGATCGGAAAACCCATCCCCGCATTACAGAACATTGATGTTACCGAAAAGGTGATTTACCTGAACACCTTTTCCAAGACGATGACTTCTGCGATTCGCCTCAGTTATATGGTGCTCCCGCCGCATCTTGCCGAGAAATTCCATGACAAACTTTCGTTCTATTCGTGTACGGTTTCGAATCTTGATCAGTATGTAATGGCCAGGTTCATTGATTTCGGTTACTACGAGACGCACATCAACCGCATGCGCAATCTGTACCGGGCCAAGCGCGATATGCTCCTGTCGGCTATCCGCAAGAGCAGGCTTTCGAATGTCGCCCGAATTTACGAAGAAGACGCTGGCCTCCACTTTATCTTGGAAGTGAACACGAAATGTTCCGATATAGAATTCTGCAACCGCGCCCGATTTCGCGGGGTAAACATCCGCGCCCTTTCGGAGTATTATTTTGAGGCGAAGCCGTCGCAGCACAAGTTTGTCGTGAACTACTCGTCGGTCGATAAAACGAACATGCAAAAAGCGGTGGAGATACTTGCGGGCCTGTGCAACTAAAAAGGATTATTTCAATCACACGTACTTTGAGAGAGTCTCGACATCTTCGCCGCTCCACGTGTAAAGCGCAAGCAACGGCTCGTCTTTTGTTTGCATGGAATGTACGTGGTTTGACGGGTGCAGAATAAATTCTCCGGGGCCGCGGACTTTTGAAACGCCGTCTAATGTCCAAACGGCAAGGCCCGAAAGCACCACATAAAGTTCCGTGGCGGGGTGATAATGCGCCGGGTATAAGGTATTCTTTCCGAGAAGCGTAAAACCGAAACAAAAATGATCGTCATGGTACGGCGCTTCGGGCCCGAGGATTTCTCCCCAGCCCATACGGTTTCCTAAATCGGGCATATCGGCGCGAGGCTCGTAATTATACTTCCACGGCAAAAAGGGGAGCGCGGGCTTTAACGCGTTTAACAAATTTGCAGTCTCTGAACATCCATGTTTTGCGGAGTCTTCAATCCAGCGAATCAGTGGAGAATCGCTTTTTTTGAAAGTTCCGCTGGGGGAGGGAATTTCGCGCTCAACAAATTTCGCAGCTTCGCGCCCGATGTCGTCATCGATTTGGGCGCGTTCATTCAGAAATCGCTTCGATTCTTCAATTAAACGGGCGATAAAATCTTGCATCAAAATACACTCGTTTTACTTAGCACTTGATTTCAATACGGCAACGGTGTGGCCGATAACTTCGCCCTTTCGGAATGCTTCGTAGGCTTCTGTAGCTGTAAGTTTTGACGACTCCAGCGACTTTTCGATTTCGAAAGCGTTCTTGCCGGATTCCTTCACCGAAATGCTGGCGAATGCTTTTTGCAAGTCTGCTGCACGGTAGAACCGGAACGGTCCGAGCCCCGCCTTTTCTTGCGCGGCATAGCCCGAAATCACGTCTTCGGGTTCCGCCTGCACCTTCCAGGAATAAGTAAAGATTTCAGAAGATAGGCCCGCCAATTCGCCGAGCTTGATAAACGCACTGAGCGGTACGCGTCCACCGAGTGTCGAATAGACCGCACCCTTGTCGGCCAGGTAATCGCGTGCCTGCTTGAGTGCCAGATAATGCAAATCCAGCATCTGTTCGTGCACAAATTCTGGAATCGCTTCTACACGTTTTTCTAGGTAATGGCCGCTGTTTCGTTTGTCTTCAATCTTGGTGTTGTCCGTCAGCGGAACATTGGGCAGATTCTCGTAAATCACGTCGTAACGGCGCTTGCCATTTTGAAGAGGTTGCAACAAGTCGCCTGCACCGAATTCCAATTCAACCGAATCTGCATTCTTCAAATTCTTCTTGATATTCTCGGCGGCGGCAGTTACTACGCTTTTTTGCAAGTCAGTAAAGCCTACGCGTTTTGCGCCCAAAAGTTCGATGCCCGTCAAGACATCGATACCGGAACCTGTACCGATCGAAGCGAATGCTTCTACATCGTGTCCTAGATTTTCACGGATCAGTTTGAATGCCGGAGCCGCAATGTAGGCGACCCAATCGCTAGTAATATCTTCGGTTTTTGGCAAGTAGGCGTGATCCGTTACTGCCACAGAAAGATAATCTTGAACGTGCTTCGGCGCACCATCTAAAGTCAGATACTTTTTAATGTCGACTAAAATACTCATTTATAGATAACCTCGCTTTTTTGAGTGCAAATATAGATGTTGCCTATTGCTGCGTCTAATACAAAATTCCTAGCGCTTGCTATCAATTTTTTATATAAGGAAAAATCGTGTTTTTCACTTGACAACATTTATGCGTTTATGTAGATTTATGCATAAGAAATTTAAACCACGTTTTTTCAGCGCTTGGGAATGCTCAAAAATGCGACGTTCTTTTCGGTGCTGTTAACAAAAGGAGCCTAACACAATGGCACATTATCTCTTTACTTCTGAATCGGTGTCCAAGGGACACCCCGACAAAGTTTGCGACCAGATCTCGGATGCAATTCTCGACGCCTGCCTCGCCCAAGACCCGAACAGCCGTGTGGCTTGCGAAACACTTGCCAACACCGGTCTGGTCGTTATCTCTGGCGAAATTACCACCAAGGCCGTAATTGACTACCAGCAGATTGCACGCAAGACTATTAAGAGCATCGGTTATGTGAACCCGGAACTTGCTTTTGATTACAAGGGCTGCTCCGTGCTCGTCGCCGTAGATAAGCAGTCTCCCGATATTGCTCAGGGTGTTGACGCCAAGGCTGCCGAAGGCAAGGAAGATGACAAGCAGGGCGCAGGCGATCAGGGCATGATGTTCGGTTATGCCGTGAACGAAACCAAGGAACTGATGCCGCTTCCGATTAGCTTGGCACACAAGCTCATGGAAGAAATCCAGAACCTCCGCGAATCCGGCAAAATCAAGTGGCTCCGTCCTGATGCAAAATCGCAGGTGACTGTCGAATACGACGAAAACGACAAGCCCGTGCGCGTCGATACCGTGGTGGTCAGCACCCAGCACGATAAATTCGTGAACGGCAAGGAACTCAAGCATTCTACAATCGAAAAGGAAATCGTCGAAAAACTCATCAAGAAGGTGATTCCGGCCAAGCTTTTGGACAAGAAGACTCGCTTCCTCATCAATCCGACGGGTAAATTCGTGATTGGTGGCCCGCATGGTGACTGCGGCCTGACGGGCCGTAAAATTATCGTCGACACCTACGGCGGCATGGGCCGTCACGGTGGTGGCGCTTTCAGCGGCAAGGACCCGAGTAAGGTGGACCGCAGTGCCGCTTACGCCGCTCGCTATGTGGCAAAGAATATCGTTGCCGCGGGCCTTGCAGATCGTTGCGAAGTGCAGCTTGCCTACGCTATCGGTTATTCCAAGCCGGTGTCTGTGTTGGTAAATACTTTCAAGACCGGCAAGATTGATGACCGCAAGATTGAAGAAATCGTAAAGAAAACTTTCGACCTTTCTCCGGCCGGCATCGTGAAGATGCTCGACCTGAAAAAGCCCGGCTATCAGGCAACTGCTGCGCTCGGCCATTTCGGCCGCACCGGTGCACGCTTCACTTGGGAAAAGACGGACAAGGCTGCAACTTTGAAGAAACTCGCCAAAGCATAAGCGAATTCTCTCTAGCAAAAAGATTAAGGCTCGTCAAACGACGAGCCTTTTTTTGTACACAGAATAAAAATGCCCTAGATTCTTCCACATAGTGGATAACTCCACTTTGCCACTAAAGTGTCTAGTGTCGTATATCGACTTCGGCGTTTCACGCCTTCGCTTAGAATGACACTTTCGCTTCGAATGATGTCCGCTCTATAAAAACACCCTCGGCAGCTAATGCTGCCGAGGGGTACCTGCGCGGAGAGTAATGCACAGGGATTTAGGAGTACAATTTATTACTGATGCCAGTCGACTTCACGATAGATTTTTTCGGTGAATTCGTCGGCGTTCAGCTGCAGGTATCCGACCTTATGCAGCAGGTCTGCAAAGTAGTGCAGATCAGCTTTCAGGTTGCGGCCGCTCTTTGCCTTTTGTTCAGGAGATTGGTATTCGTACGACTTGATGAGTGCGGTTGCGAATTCCTTGTCTTCGATGGCGGAGTGCTTGCCTGCCTGCATAAGTTCTACGGTTTCTTCCGGATGTTCGCTGATCCAGGTGTGAGCCTGTTCAAGAGCGCGGAGGAGAGCCTTGATCTTTTCCGGTTCCTTTTCCAGAAGGACTCCCGAAACATAATAGAAACAGCAATAGCGACCGGCAAAAACGGGGTCTGTTGCCAAATCCATCAGCACATCGGCGCGACCGTCAACTGCGGCAAGGCTTCCTAGCGGGTCCCAAAGTGATACCGCTTCGACCTGCCCGCGTTCCAAGGCCTCGAGCGCCAAGTTGCCATCGGCATAGGGCAAGAATTGAACATCGTTTATAGCAGAAACGCCGTTTGCTTCAAGCCAAAGTGTTGCGGCCTGGTGCGGAGTAGCACCAATAGCATTCACTGCTATCTTTTTGCCCTTCAAATCTAGCGCAGAGCGAATCGGCGAGCCCTTCTTAACAAGCAGATGAATGCATCCGACGTGGAATCCTTCGACCACCTTGATGTTCACTCCGTTCTCGACGGACTGGAAAAAGGCGAAGTCGGAGTTTGTAATCGGATAGGTTCCGTTGTTGAGCCCGATTTTGCGGGTTTCGGCATTCGCCGACACGAATTTTACATCGACGCCTTCTTTAGCAAAGAATCCTTTTTCTTTAGCGACAAAGAACGGCGCGATGCAAAGGGTTCCATCGGAAACGGGAATTTCGACGGTACCGAATTTGAAAGCAGATTCATTGGTAGCGGCAGCCTTCTCGGATTTTTCTTCTTCGCAAGCGGAGAATGCAAAACCCAAAGTGAAAATAGTTGCGAACGATAGTAATGTTTGGATGAATTTCATTTAAAATCTCCTATGATTAATGCTTTGTTGTACTTGCCTTAATTGCCTGTTCAAAATCGGCGATAATGTCGCGCGGGTCTTCGATGCCGACGGATACGCGAATCATGTCGTCAGGGATTCCTGCGGCAAGCCTGTCCTTCGGCGAAAGCTGGGAATGTGTACTTGTTGCCGGGTGCAGCACGCTTGTGCGAGCATCGCCCACATGCACCACCAAGGCAGCAACTTTCAAGGCCTTCACGAACGAGCGAATGGCAGCCTTGCCCCCCTTGAGGCCAAAGGTCAGCACGCCGCTTCCGCCCTGGTAATCGAAATACTTGCGAATGCGCTTGCTGTTCGGGCTAGATTTGAGCGCCGGATAGTTGACCCAGTTTACCGCCGGATGCTTGGAGAGGTATTCCGCCAAGGCCAAAGCGTTAGAACTGTGCTGCGGCATGCGCAAATGCAGAGTTTCAAGGCCCAAGTTCAAAAGGAATGCGTTGAACGGACTCTGGGCGGCCCCGAAATCGCGCAAAAACTGAGCGCGGGCCTTGACAATGTAGGCGGCGCGGCCGAACTTTTCAGTATAAGAAGTATTTGCGTACTGCGCATCGGGATTGACGAGATCCGGGAACTTTCCGTTATTCCAGTTGTAATTGCCGCCGTCAATCACGACACCGCCCAAGGCGATGGCATGACCATCAATGTACTTGGTTGCTGAATGAATGACGATGTTTGCGCCATGCTTTAAGGGCTTCACCAAGAACGGTGTCGCAAGGGTATTATCCACAAGGAACGGCACGTCAAATTCCTTGGCAAGCTTCGAGAACTTTTCAAAATCCAGAACGCCAAGCGCCGGGTTACCAATGGTTTCGCCGAAGACAAGCTTAGTGTTTGGGCGGAATGCCTTGCGAAGTTCTGCGATAGGGGCTTCCGGGTCAATGAAGGTGGTTTCGACGCCGAGCTTTGAAAGTCGAACATCAAGCAGTGTATAGGTCCCGCCATACACCGCCTTAGAGGCTACGATATGATCGCCTGCCTTGACCAAATTCGAAATAGCGAGCAATACGGCCGACTGTCCCGAAGCCGTTGCGACAGCGCCCACGCCGCCTTCCAACTCGGTAATTTTTGCTTCAAAAGCCGCTACCGTCGGGTTGCCCGTACGCGTATACTTATTGCCCGACTGCTTGAGGGCGAAAAGACGTTCTACTTCGTCAACATCTTCGTACTTGTAAGTGGTTGACTGGAAAATCGGCAGTACGCGGGGTTCGCCCACTTTCGGCTTCCAGCCCGCCTGTAAGCACTTGGTTCCAAAATTCCAGTTGGACGGATTCGAAACGTCTGCTGAAATTTTACTTGAATTTTTTGATGATTTATTTGGCATATGAATCACTCTCCTTATAAATTTTTCAATGCGAAAAATAGAAAGGGTTTCACACTTTTTCTAATACTTTGTTTTTATATGGATTTATCAGAAAATTTTATAGCGATAAGACAAAGCCCCCGACAGAGTCGGGAGCGGAATCTCTTAATGCTAGTTTATTTATAATCCGCCATAATCGGATTCTCCACTAGGAAGGAGTTTTCCCTTGAGCATTGTATAGATGCGGTCGCCGTATTTGAATCCGCGAGTATCGTGAGTTGCCACAATCACAGATGTTCCCGAATGCACGAGTTCTGCCAACAGGTCAAAAACCTTCTTGCCGTTGACTTCGTCAAGGTTGCTTGTCGGCTCGTCAGCTATTACGATATCAGGCTTGTTAACCATGGCACGCACGATTGAAGCTCGCTTGAGTTCACCTCCCGAAAGCTCCGCAGGCATTTCATTTGCAAGATGCGCAATGCCGAGGGTTTCCAGTTTCGAAAGAATATCGATATCCGTCAATTCCGAAATATCTCTTACTTCAATTTTCTTGCCGTCTCGAATCGCTCGCGGGAGAAAGATGTTTTCTAGTACTGTAAATTGCGGCAAAAATACTGCATCTTGCGGAATATAACCGATTTTATCGTTACGAATTGCAGAAAGTTCAGCATCTGTCAGATTTGCAAAGTCGATACCGTTAAAAATAATCGAACCTTGCGAGGGGCGATTGATTCCAGAAAGCAACGACAAAAGCGTACTTTTCCCGCTACCCGATTCGCCATAAATCACCGAAAAGTCGCCGGACCATGCGAAAAATTCAACATTATCGACTGCGTTAAATTCTTCACCGCGTCGCGTATAGGTCTTGTATAAATTGGAAACGTTTAAAATCAATGTTCAACCTCCCTCAAAGCGGCGTAAGCATCTATTTGACTCACCTTATTTGCAACACCGTAAACAGCAGCGGGCCCTACCGAATGCAAAAGTAAAATCACCGCCACGTAAACACCTGTAATTTCGGCTGATGCAGGAATAATAAATGGAACCCCGACATGTTCGCCAATCCAAATGCGGAATGTAAAAAAGGCAACACTTGCGAATAATAAGCCGATATATGTTCCGACAGCAGAAACAAGGAATGATTCTGCGAGCACTAATTTCTTTAAACGCTTACGCGTAAATCCGATAATGCGTAACAAAGCGTATTCGCGCCTGCGCTCCCGCGTCGAAAGTGAAAATGAAATTACAATCGCGGCCACTGCCACAATTAAGAAAAATGCGACAATCACCCATACCACAATCTGCAAGATTCTTGTTGATTTTTCAAGCCCAGAGAACATATCCTTACGGCTGCGAATCTGAACGCCATCAAATCGGGTATGAATTTCTCGCGACAGTCGTTCCAAATCGGCATTGGGAGCGAGTTTAATCAAAATACTCGAATAGGTAAGCAGTTCAGGATTTTCGTTCCGGAACAAGAACACTACGCCTTTCGCCTGCGCTGCCTCACGAATGCTTTCTAGGGTCGAAACATCTACAAATACGGCCTGGTCAAGCCTGTTGCCAATCGGCTCAAGTGTTGCCGCCACGGGATATTCTCGATCAAAGAACTTGACTGTTCCCTTTTCTTCTATGCGGATTTCACTTCCGACAACAATCGCTCCTCGAGGGAGTCTTTCCGTGAGAACTTCGCGAATCCAGGGCTGAATCACAAAATCAGACGCCGGATCGAAACCGATGACTGAAACTTTTTGATCGCAGCAGCTTGCGCTCAAGGTGGTCAAGTAGTACTGTGGGGTTGCAATTTCTACGCCGTCAAGCCCGCGAATGAATTCCAGCGAACCTTCGGGCAGGTAAGCGTACTTGGAATCGCCCTGCAAAAGAACCGATTGGTCATTTATTTCGGTCCCCTGCGGAATTACGATGACATCGGCTCCCAAACGAGACGACAATCGGTTCAGCCCCTTTGAAAGCGAAAATGAAAAAAGCCCGCCCACCAAAAGCGACGAGGCGAGCATTGCTATCAAAAGCGAAAGTCCGAAACTGCGGAACGGATTTCGCAAGTAATTTTCAATAATTAAATTTGCATCAGACTTATTCATTTCGCCTCCTTAATTTCAAGTAAATCAGATTAATAGCTGCAAATAATGCTATCACAACGCCCGTAATGGCGAGTACTGGGGCAGTTGTCGTATGGCACGCCATGTGGGCGTGCGGACAGGTTCCCACAATTACTGTTGGCACCAACGAAGTAAAAATGCCGATTGCAAGAGTTCCCACAGATAAAATGATGTGGATTTTTTTCTTGAGGAGCCCGACCGCAGCTACGGCGACAACAAGTAACACGAGACCCAAAATGGCGACAATTGTTGTCGATGTCCCACAACGCATCACTCCGCCGCCCATCGGGCGGCATACAGGCAGAATTACCTTGGTAAGGGCTATCAGCAAAATGCCAAAAATAAGGTTTGCAATAACAAATACTTTGTACTGTTTCATGGCGAACTCCGTTTTTTTTAATCGTACAATTTTTTCGAGCGCAAATATAGAAGAGGATTGTAGCTATGTCCAATACTTAATTTTTAGCATTCGTTATCACTTTTTTCTATAACTTTTGTTTAAGTCGACATTCTATATTTAATGCCGTTATTGCGTATGACAAATATCAATCTATGCGAAAAAATATCTGAGCAGATGGTCCTAGACGCTCAACAAGCCTATCCGTACGAATGCTGCGGGATTTTGATTGGCAAAATAGACGGCTCCATTACTGTCAGCGACATTCGCAAAGCGAACAACCTGGTTACAGGGGCGCAAAATCGTTGTCATTTTGAAATGGATCCTATGTTCCTTTATCAGGTGGAACGTGAAATCGAAAGGAGCGGTTTGGAAATTGTTGGTTTTTATCATTCGCACCCCGATTGTAAGGCAGTCCCTTCGGAACAGGATCTGCATTATATGATTCCTGGCCTCGTTTACGCCATTCTTTCTGTAACCAAAGATGGTGTTGCAGATATTCAATATTTTCAAAAATAGGACTTTACTATAAATTAATTCAATAGCGTTGCATAAAATTATTGTATTGGACATACAAATTATGCAGTTCTATATTTCTGCTTGTCAAAAGTCCCTTTCGGGGATTTTTTTGCGCAAAAAGGCGCTTTTAATTAACGGAGAGTAAAGTGAAAATATACATATCAGCAACATTAAGAAAGTTTCTTGGGGGAACACCCCAGGTTGAAATTCCCGCAAGTTGTATCAGGAAGGCGTTTGCCATTCTCTTAGATTTGCATCCCGAAGCACAAAATGTTTTTTACGACGATAATAAAAAACTCAGGGATTTCATACAGGTTTATGTCAATGGCAAAAAACAGGTAATCGACACACTCTGGGATACTGAACTCCCTGCCGATACAGAAATCCTGTTGTTGCCCGCCATCGCAGGCGGCGCACCTGTTGAAGGGGGACAAAACGCGACCGTCGAAAGCCTCGTTTCGGATGAACGACGCAAGAGTGTTTCTTTCGACGACAGCGAAGTGGAACGCTTCGGCAAGCATTTGATGCTTAAAGAAATTGGTGTGAAGGGGCAGAAGCGCATCAAGGCTGCAAAAGTTGTTGTCGCAGGAGCGGGCGCACTTGGTTCTGCGGTAATTCAGTACCTAGCCGCAGCCGGTGTCGGAACTATCAAGGTCATTGATTTTAACGAAGTATCGCTAGAAAATTTGCAAAGTCAGGTGCTTTACGGAACTCGCGATCTCAAGCGCCCGAAAGTTGCTTCTGCCAGGGATAAGGTGAAAAATATCAACAAGAATATCGAGTTTATTGCCGAAAAGGAGCAACTGGATTCGTCGAATATTCTTGAACAGATTGATGGTTACGATTTAGTGGTCGACTGCTCCGACAACTACAAAACCCGCTACTTGATTAACGACGTTTGTGCACTGCATGGCATTCCCGTCGTGTTCGGCGCAATCTACCAGTTCGAAGGCCAGGTGAGCATTTTCAATCTGGACGGTGGTCCGTGCTATCGTTGCCAATATCCGTCGCCTCCTCCGGCAGGGCTTATTCCCTCTTGCTCCGAAGGTGGTGCGATTAGCCCGCTCCCGGGTATTGTGGGAAGCATCCAGGCGAACGAGGCTCTCAAATTGATTCTTGGAATCGGCGAACATTTGAACGGAAAACTATTGCATGTCGACAGCCTGTATTTGACTTCGCGAATTTTGAAGGTGGAGCGCAACAGGAGTTGCCCTATTTGCGGGAACAGCCCGACGATTACCGATGTTGAGGAAATTGATTACGATGAATTATGTGGACTCAAGACCGAAAACGAAATTCCGGTGGAGGGCTTTACGCCCGAAGAACTGGCGAAGAAGATTGACAATGGCGACCCGCTGACCATTATCGATGTGCGCGAACCCCATGAACGGGCGATTTTACGCTTCCCCAACGCCATCGTGATTCCCATCGGGCAGCTGGCCCGCAGGCAAAAAGAACTGGATCCGAACAAGGATACGGTTTTTATCTGCAAACAGGGTAAACGTAGTGTTCTCGCCATCAATACCTTGCGTGAGGCAGGTTACACGGGACCGCTATACAACCTGAAGGGAGGTGTCGATGCGATGAAAGATATTATGTTCTCCCACGAGGGTGCCTGGCTATAAAATTTTTACGCGCAAAACCTATCAAATGGATAGGAAATCTTATAAAACTGCACTGGTTCCTATTGGCCTACGGTCTCCAGGACGACGAAGTGCAAGACTTAACACAAAACCCAAGAGGTAAATCACTATGGCAAATGAAACTACTGATAAAAAAGTCGGCATCAATGCACTTGGTGCAAAGGCCGCCTATAACCTTGCTAACGTCACTAAGACTAAGCCACAATACGGTGCCCTCACTCCGAAGTGGCTCACCAAGTTCCTTGAATTCAAGGGCCTGGAAACTGGCCTGTTCCGCGTGAACAAGGTCGTAGAAGGCGAAACCCCTCTCGATGTTCTTTGCAGCCAGACCAAGAAGACGGATATTATCCCGGAAGGCTACGTTGAATACGAAACCGAACCGCGCGAATACAAGTTGAGCTCCATCTCCACGATTATCAACGTGAACACGGCGATTGAAGATGTTTACAGCTCTCCATATGACCAGGTTCAGGAACAGCTCGGTCTCGCTATCGAATCGCTCCGCGAACGTCAGGAAAGCCAGCTCATTAACAACGACGATTACGGTCTGTTGAAGAACATCGCCGATTCCCAGCGCATTCAGCCGCGTCGCGATGATGGCCGCCCCACACCGGATGATCTCGATGAACTCATTTCGAAGGTTTGGAAGGAACCGTCTTTCTTCCTCGCTCACCCGCGTGCCATTGCCGCATTCGAACGCGAATGTACCCGCCGCGGTGTGCCGCCTGTTGTCGTGGACATTGCCGGTGGCAAGTTCCTCACCTGGCGCGGAATTCCTCTGGTCCCGACCGACAAGCTCCTCGTGGACGGCGTGAAGAATCCGAAGTCCCAGGGTGGCAAGACTAACATCCTGCTTGTGCGTACTGGCGAAGCCAAGCGCGGCGTGATTGGACTTTTCCAGGCGGGTCTCAAGAACGAACATTCTCGCGGTCTCTCCGTGCGTTTCCGCGGCATCGACAACAAGGGCGTCGCTTCTTACCTGCTTTCCCTGTACTGCTCTGCGGCTATCCTTGCCGACGACGCCATTGCTGTTCTCGAAGACGTAGAGGTTGGCGAATACTATGATTACGAATAATCCAGATACCAGATCGCTGGAAGAGCTCGCCGGAGTTCCCAATGCGGCTGAACTGGAGCAGTTGGCAAATGAGTACTTTCCCGACTTGACGGACAGTGCCTATGCTGCAACTCCCGCGGCACCCGAAGTGCAGAATGCTTCTGCGGCTCAGGGAGTGAGCGCCGCCCAAGGAGCGGCTGCCATCAGCCAGACTCCCGCATTCGACTGGGAACATCCGTTTGCGACCTATGGCGACCAGCCGACTTCTTCGGCTCCGTTTGCCTATGGTGGCAATTCCGCCGATACCTGGCTCAATTCCGTGGAAGCCCCTGCGGTTCCCGAAGCAGAATTTGTGTCGCAGTTCGGTGATGTTCCAGCAGCGCCCGCACCGGCACAGGGTTACTCCCCGAAGGTCGTGTCCAAAACGCAGGCTGCACAGAACGCTCGTCCGATAGACGCTCCGACATCTCTCGGCGGCGATTCCGTGAACAAGGCCGGCAACGCAAACAGCGGCTCCAATTCCCGCAACGAATCCATCCGCATTGGTTCCAAGACACTTGCACAGATTCGCGCCGATTTCCCGATTCTTTCGAAACAGGTAAACGGGCATCCGCTCGTTTGGCTCGATAACGGTGCTACGACGCAGCGCCCGCAAGTGGTGATTGATCGCCTCAAGTACTACTACGAAAACGAGAACTCCAACGTGCACCGTGGTGCCCATACACTCGCGGCCATATCGACGGATGCCTACGAAAACGCCCGTAACATCGTGCGCGACTTTATCGGGGCTCCGTCTTCGCAGGAAATCGTTTTTGTGCGCGGTACCACCGAAGCAATCAACTTGGTGGCTAACGCCTACGTGAAACCGACGCTCCAGCCGGGCGACGAAATCATCGTCTCCATTTTGGAACACCACGCCAACATTGTGCCGTGGCAGCTCATCGCCGAAGAAACAGGCGCTATCATCAAGGTGATTCCCTGCGATTCTACCGGCCAGCTCAAGTTGCACGATTACGAGGCTCTGTTCACGAAGCGCACCAAGTTCGTCTCAGTGACGCATGTCTCGAACGTGCTCGGTACGGTCACCCCGATTGAAGAACTCATCGCCATCGCCCACAGGCACGGCGTGAGAATCCTCATTGACGGTGCGCAGTCCATCGCGCACATTCCGGTGAACGTTTCCGCCCTCGACGCAGACTTCTTCGTGTTCTCTGGACACAAGGTGTTTGCCCCGACCGGTATCGGTGTCGTTTACGGCAAGAAGGAATTGCTGGAAGCGGCCCGCCCGTACCACGGCGGCGGCAACATGATTGCCGACGTGACCTTCGAACGCACCATCTACAACGGAATCCCGAACAAGTTCGAGGCAGGAACCGGAAGCATCGCTGACGCCGTTGGCTTGGGTGCTGCACTCCAGTATCTCTCCGAAATCGGGATGCCCTGCGTATTCCGCTGGGAACATGAACTGTTGCAGTATGGCCTCAAGGAACTGAAGACCGTCAAGGGTCTGCACCTTGTAGGCACGGCACTCAACAAGGCATCTGCTCTCGCCTTCAAGCTCGACGGTTATTCCGACGAAGAAGTGGGCAAGAGGCTTGACGCCTACGGTGTTGCCGTGCGTACAGGTCACCACTGCGCACAGCCGGTGCTCAGGCATTTCGGTTACGAAACAACCGTTCGCCCGACGCTTGCGCTATACAACTCTCCGGACGACATCGACGCTCTCGTGAGGGCGCTGAAGACGTTTGCATAATAAAGTGGTTAGTGATTAGTAAACAGTGGTTAGGATATTGCAATTAGCATACTGCGGCGAAGCCGCCCTAACCACCAACCACTAACCACTAATCACTATTTCTTTTTCATACCTAAATTCACAATGCACGAATTAATCCAAGAATCTGAAGTAGCAAAAGCCGTACAAACTATTTTCGACGATTACAACGGCAACAAGCATATCGATAACATCGACATCTACAATCGACCTGACCAGGCCGAAATTCAAACGATTTTGCAGAATTTAATCCGCGTGGTTTATCCCGGGCATTTCAGGGACCGCACACACAAAATTTACAACCCGAAAAACAGCTTTGCAGTCATTATCGAAGATACTTTCTATCACCTTCACAAGCAGGTGGCGATCGCTTTGGATTATTGCAAACTGCGTGGCACGATGACATCGGAAGAACGCAAGATTGAAAGCTACCGTATTTGCAAGGAATTCTTCGCGAAGATTCCGCAGGTCCGCGAATTTCTGGAAACCGATTTGCACGCTGCTTACGACGGTGACCCCGCCGCCGGCTGCCTTGACGAAATCATTCTCGCCTACCCCGGCCTCATGGCAACAACGATTTACCGCATCGCCCATGAACTTTACCTTTTACATGTGCCTGTACTTCCACGTCTTATGACCGAATATGCACATTCCAAAACGGGCATTGATATTCACCCTGGTGCGACTATTGGCAAGTATTTCTTTATTGACCACGGCACGGGCATTGTGATTGGCGAAACCGCCGTTATCGGAAAAAATGTGAAAATTTATCAGGGAGTAACCTTGGGCGCACTTTCGACAAGAGGTGGCCAAAAACTTTCCGGCAAAAAACGTCACCCCACCATTCAAGATAATGTCACTATTTACGCAGGTGCTTCTATTCTCGGTGGCGAAACCGTCATCGGCGAAAACGCTGTCATCGGTGGCAACGCATTCATCACGAGTTCCGTTGCCGCAAATACCCGCGTAAGCATGAAGAATCTTGAAATGGATTACGTGTCTACCGATAAAAAACATAAAACGGAAGAACTCAAACAAAGCGATGTCTGGTACTACATTATTTAGTCGAGAGGACGATCGCAAGGTTGCTACAGACGAAAGATTAATGTGCTCGGAATTGATTTAATGTCATCAAAAACCATAGGATTGCACTTGCTATAGAAAAAACTGATAATTCTGCATAAAAAGATAGTATTGGACAGGGGCAAAAAGCCGTTCTATATTTGCGCTTGAATTAAACAACAATGTACGGAGAAACAAAAAATGGCAGAATTTAAGATTGACGATACGATCGATATTACCGATGTCGTGTGCCCGACCACTTTCGTGAAGGCGAAGGTCGCTCTGGAAGAACTTGACGAAGGCCAAATTCTTTCTATCCGCTTGAACGATGGTGAACCGGTGCAAAATGTGCCGCGCAGCATCAAGGAAGAAGGCCATGAAATTCTCAAACTCGACGACAATCAAGATGGAACTTACACACTTATCGTGAAAAAGGTCGGTGAATAACTTTTAAGGAGTATAAAATGATTATTACTGTTGCAGGAAACAAGAAAGAATACAAGGATGGTCTCACCGTAGCAGAGCTGATTGAAGCCGAGAAGATTGATAACCCGCTTTACGTGACCGTTTCGGTGAACGAGGCGTTTGTCGAGGGCGGAACTTTTGACAAGGCCGTTCTCAAGGACGGTGACAGCGTCGAGTTCCTCTACTTCATGGGAGGCGGCTGCTAATGGCTTTTACTAACGAACAACTGGAGCGCTATTCGCGCCACATCATCTTGAAAGAGGTGGGCGCGAAGGGCCAGAAGAAGCTCCTGAACGCAAAAGTTCTCGTGATTGGTGCTGGTGGCCTCGGTGCCCCTGTAGCCATGTACCTTGCTGCAGCAGGCGTGGGCACCATCGGCATTGCCGATGCCGACGTGGTCGACCTTTCCAATCTGCAGCGCCAGATTATCCATGCCACGCAGGATGTGGGCAAGCCCAAGGTGCAGTCCGCGAAAGAGACGATGGAAGCGATGAATCCCGACGTGAAGGTGATTACGTACCATACCTTTGTGACGAGCGAAAACATTCTTGACCTCATCAAGGATTACGATTTCATCATCGACGGCACGGATAATTTCCCGGCGAAGTTCCTCATTAACGACGCCTGCGTGATGGCGAAGAAACCTTTCTCCCATGCGGGAATCATCCGCTTCCAGGGGCAGCTTATGACGTGTGTTCCGGGCCAGGGCCCTTGCTACCGCTGCGTGTTCAAGGAGCCGCCTCCGAAAGATGCTGTGCCGACATGCAAGCAGGCGGGCGTGATTGGCGCGATGGGCGGCGTTATCGGTAGTCTGCAGGCGATGGAAGCCGTCAAGTACATTCTCGGTGTAGGTAACCTGCTCACGGGCTACTTGCTCACTTACAATGCGCTCACGATGGAATTCCGCAAGGTGAAGCTCCCGACGCATACCGAAGACTGCGCCGTGTGCGGCACGCACCCGACCATCACCCAGCTCATCGACTACGAACAGGCGGTTTGCGATTTGAAGCATTAGAAAGTGGTTAGTATGCAGTGGTTAGTAAACAGTGGTTAGGCCGTAAACAGGAACGCTGATATCAAGATGTCCTTTTTTGCATATCCTAGCCACCAACCACTAATCACTAACCACTTGCTGCGACTTCATGTCTAGAGGTTTTCAATGATTACAATTTCAAAAGACAACTACGAAAAAATCCTGGCGCATGCGGAAAAGAATTTGCCGGAAGAAGCCTGCGGGCTGATTGCGGGCGAAGAGACCGCCGAAGGAAAGGTGATTCGCGAAGTGTACCTACTCACGAATATTGACCATTCCAACGAACATTTTTCGCTTGATCCCAAGGAACACTTGGCCGCCATCAAGGATATTCGCACCAAGGGCTTGAAACCGCTGGGCAACTGGCATTCGCATCCGGAATCGCCGTCGCGTCCGTCGCAAGAAGATAAACGGCTGGCCTACGATTCATCGGCAAGCTACCTGATCCTTTCGCTGCAAGACCGCGAAAATCCAGTGTTGAATTCCTTCCATATCGAAGGCGACAACGCCATCAACGAAGGTCTTGTGATAGTATAGGTATTGTAAAGCCATAAGTAAAGCCATAAAAACCGAATGCCTTCAGTGCTTATGTGCTCTGGAGGCATTTTTTTCATCATAGCGCCCTAAAGGAAAATTAGTCTATCCCGTTTTCTTATAACAAAAACCTATAAATCCGCATAAGAATTAAGTATTGGACAATAGCGAAATCGGGTTCTATATTTCGGCGCACAAAAAACAACAAATAAAAAACAACAAACAACAAACATAAACAAGTGAGGTATAAGAATGAATCAGAATTTTGTCAAGTCCGCCGTTGCGGCAACCCTCCTGATTGCAGGAACTATTGGCTTTAGCGCATGTTCTTCTTCTGACGAACAGAAGAGCGAATCTTCTGCCAAGGTCGAAAAGCAGACTCTCACCAACGTGTCTTACGATCCGACCCGTGAACTCTACGCCAACTACAACGAAGTTTTCGCAAAGCACTGGAAAGAAAAGACTGGCAAGGAAGTAGAAATCACGCAGTCCCATGGCGGTTCCGGCAAGCAGGCCCTTGAAGTGGCCAACGGTCTTGAAGCCGACGTGGTGACGCTCGCCCTTGAATATGACGTGAACGCCGTGCGTGACGCAGGCCTTATTGAAGACGGCTGGGTCAAGGAATTCCCGCTGAATAGCGCCCCTTATACCTCGACCATCGTGTTCTTGGTGCGCAAGGGTAACCCGAAGAACCTTAAGGACTGGGGCGATCTCGTGAAGGATGGCATCGGAGTTATCACGCCGAACCCGAAAACTTCTGGCGGCGCACGTTGGAATTATCTTGCTGCTTGGGCATGGGCCGAAAAGCAATATAATGGTGACGAAGCCAAGGTTAAGGAATTTGTGAAGAAACTCTACAAGAATGTCCTTGTGCTTGCTTCCGGCGCTCGTGGCTCTACGACGACTTTCATCGAAAATGGTCAGGGCGATGTTTTGCTCGCCTGGGAAAACGAAGCCTTCCTTTCGCTCAAGGATTATCCTAACGATTACGAAATCGTAATTCCTAGTGTGAGTATCTTGGCTGAACCCTCTGTCGCAATCGTGGACAAGGTGGTTGACAAGCGCGGCACCCGCGAACTTGCCACCGAATACCTGAACTTCCTCTACAGCGATGAAGGCCAGCACATTGCAGCCAAGAACCACTATCGTCCTTCCAACAAGGCCATTCTTGACCAGTACAAGGAATTCGACCAGAACGTGAACCTGATTGACATCAGCTACTTCGGTGGCTGGGACAAGGCTCAGAGCACGCATTTCTCGAACGGTGGCATCTTTGACCAGATTTACGAAAAGAAGTAAATGAAAAGAACGAATAGAAGTGTCATACCAGGTTTCGGCCTGACTACGGGCATCACGCTTGCCATCTTGAGCATCGTGGTGCTTATTCCGCTTGCGTCGCTAGTGGTGTTCACGGCCCACATGAGCCTTGACGAAATTGTCGCGACAATTACGCGCGATAGAGTGTTGTCTAGTTTTCGTGTGAGCTTTGTGACGGCGTTTGTAGCGTCGTTGATTAATGTGGTGATGGGCGTTGTGCTGGCGTGGGTGCTGGTAAAGTATAGTTTCCCGTTCAAACGGTTGATTGATGGCATGATTGAGCTCCCGTTTGCCTTGCCGACGGCGGTGGCGGGTATAGCGCTTACGACGCTTACGGCGGATACTGGGCTTGTGGGCGGCTTCTTTGCAAAGTTTGGCGTAAAGATTGCTTTCACGCAGGCTGGCATTACGGTGGCATTAGTGTTTATTGGCATTCCATTTGTAGTTCGTGCGGTGCAGCCAGTGCTTGAAAAACTGGATCCCGCTTACGAAGAAGCCGCAGGCGTGCTAGGGGCGTCTCGTAGCCGAATCTTCTGGAAAATTGTTTTCCCGGAGATTGTTCCCGCCGCTTTAACAGGATTCGGACTTGCCTTCGGGCGTTGCCTAGGCGAATACGGCAGCGTGGTTTTTATCGCGGGCAACAAGCCGTTCGAAACAGAAATCGTGCCACTCATCATTATGTCGGAATTACAGGAATACGATTACGCCAGTGCGACAACCATTGCGCTCGTGATGCTTGTAGCTTCGTTCGTAACGTTATTCCTGGTGAACTTGATTCAAACTAGAAATACGCGAATTTTGAAGGGAGGCGCTTGATGTATAAAGAAACTAAATCTTCAAAAGCGGTCAAATGGTTTTTAATTGGGATTAGCGTGCTCTTTGTAGTGCTTATGCTTTTGCTCCCGTTGATTACGGTGATTACCGAGGCCTTTAAGCAGGGCTTTGCCGTGTACCAGAAGGCGGTAACGGACAACTACACAGTCAAGGCGATTTGGCTTACGCTAGAAGCGACTGCGCTTGCCGTTGTTATCAATACGGTCTTCGGGCTGAGTGCAGCATGGTCGCTGACCAAGTTCCACTTCAGGGGCAAAAAAATTCTCACGACCTTGATTGACTTGCCAGTGACGGTTTCGCCGATTATCGCAGGCCTGATTTTCTTGCTCACATTCGGTCGTCAAAGCCCGATTTTTCCGCTGTTGCAGGATTGGAATGTTAAGATTGTTTTTGCGGTGCCGGGGATTGTGCTTGCTACGATTTTCGTGACATTTCCGTTCATTTCTCGCGAGTTGATTCCGGTTCTGGAAGCCCGTGGAAACGACGAAGAAGAGGCTGCTGCACTAATGGGAGCGAAAGGATTTACCATTTTCAGGAAAATTACTTTCCCGCATATCAAGTGGGCTTTTTTGTACGGCGTGGTGCTTTGCGCGGCGCGTGCTATGGGCGAATTCGGTGCGGTATCGGTGATTTCGGGGCATTTGCGCGGTAAGACGAATACGCTTCCGCTTCATGTGGAAATTTTGTTCAACGAATTCCAGTATGTGCCCGCATTTGCGGTAGCGTCAATTCTGGTACTACTCGCAATATTTATTCTGATCGCAAGAAGTTTGATCGAATATAACGGAAAAAAGAAAAATAAGGTTGAACCGTAGGAGAGTATATGTACGTAGAATTAAAAAATATCAACAAACACTTTGGAAATTTCAAGGCGTCTGACGACGTATCCTTCGGTATCGAAAAGGGTAAACTGATTGGTCTGCTGGGCCCGAGTGGTTCTGGCAAAACGACGATTCTTCGTATGATTGCAGGACTGGAAACACCTGACAACGGCGATATCATTATTGACAGCAAAGTAATCAATAATGTGCCTGCCAGTAAGCGCGGCATCGGATTCGTGTTCCAGAGTTACGCCTTGTTCCGTTACATGACGGTTTTTGAAAACATCGCCTTTGGACTCCGAGTGCTCAAAAAATCCGATAGTGAAATCAAGGACCGTGTCGCGGAACTTGTCAAGCTAATTGGCCTAGATGGACTTGAAAATCGCTATCCGAGCCAACTTTCGGGTGGACAGCGCCAACGTGTTGCATTTGCACGCGCTCTCGCCCCGAATCCGCAGTTACTTTTGCTCGATGAACCTTTTGCCGCAATTGATGCCAAGGTGCGTCAGGAACTCCGCCATTGGCTTAAGGAGATGATCGCAAAACTCGGCGTCACAAGCATCTTTGTGACTCACGACCAAGACGAGGCCATCGAAGTGGCTGACGAAATCATCATCATGAACAAGGGCCGTATCGATCAAATAGGTAAGCCTCTGGATGTTTACAGCGCTCCCAAAACTGCATTTGTCGCGTCTTTCTTTGGACAACCCAGCATTTTCAAGGATTACAGCAAGTTCCGCCGATTTGAGGCTATCGAGGGTGCGGAGCAGGCGATTGTGCGCCCCGAATTTGTGAAAGTCACCAAGAAAACCGAAGTGCAAAAATTCAAGAATTCCGCCGAAGAAGGCGTCGTGACCGATGTCGCCTTCCGTGGTAGCGGTATAGAATTGTCGGTACTGGTGAACGGCGTAACTCTTACGGCGCGGCGCGGCTTTGACGAACCGAGTGTTTCTGTAGGCGAAAAAGTGGATGTGTTCATTTATCGCATTTTTGTCACCGCAGGAGATAACGCTTATTTGCTCGAAAACAAGTCGTTGCGTGAACCCGTCGTAGTGATTTAATCGTTGCGGATCGAAAATTTATAGAAAAAACTATAAAAGGCGATACTTATTAAGTATTGGACGCAGGTAAAAACGCGTTCTATATTTGGCTACGTAATAAAAATAGTACGGGGCATGCAGAATGAATTTTAACACGACTTTATTGCACAAGAATTTTGACAGTGACCGATGTAGCGGATCCACCCTTACACCTATTTATCAGGTAAGCGCATTCGCTTATGATTCTGCAGAAAAACTCGAAGCTGTTTTCAACAACAAAGCTCCGGGTTTTGCATATACACGCATCGGGAACCCTACAACCGATTCTTTTGAACGCCGTATCGCATCCCTTGAAAAAGGGATCGGTGCGGTGGCGTGTTCGTCGGGCATGGCTGCAGTGACGATTTCGCTCTTGAATATTTTGCAATCTGGCGACGAAGTCATTGCAAGTGCTGGTCTTTTTGGCGGCACCATCGACTTGTTCCATGATTTGGAAGCCTTCGGAATCAAGACGCGTTTTGTTACCGAAGTCACCGCCGAAACGGTGAGTACTCAACTGAACGAAAAGACCAAAGCTGTTTTCACCGAACTCATCGGAAATCCGAAACTGAACGTTGTCGATTTGCAGAGCGTTGCGGATGTGGCGCACCAAAATGGCGTGCCGTTTATTGTCGACAGTACCACGGCAACTCCGTACCTTATTCATCCCTCTGATTTTGGTGCAGATATCGTTGTACATTCGTCTTCCAAGTATATCAACGGTAATGGGAGTGCCATTAGCGGCATTATTGTTGATAGCGGCAAGTTCAACTGGGATTATTCCCGTTTTAAAGGCCTTGAAGAATACAAGCGCTTTAGCAAGTTCGCCTACCTCGCCAAACTCCGCAACGGCATTTGGCGTAACGTGGGCTGCTGCGTGGCTCCGAACACTTCTTTCTTGAATGCGCTTGGACTCGAAACGCTCGGTCTGCGCATGGAACGCCTTTGTAGCAACGCCTTGCGACTGGCTGAATTTTTGCAAGGCTTTGAAGGTATTTCTGTCAACTATCCTGCTCTAAAAAGCAGCCCCTATTATAGCTTGGTGCAAAGTCAGCTCGGAGGCAAGGGCGGAGCCATCCTTACGATTGACGCGGGCAGCAAGGAAAGAGCGTTCAAGTTGATTAACAATTTGAAATACGCCACCATCGCAACGAACATTGGCGACTTGCGCACGCTGGTGATTCACCCAGATAGCTCCATCTTTACGCACGGTTCCAAGGAACAGAAGGAAAACGCCGGTGTATTCGAAGGCACTGTCCGCGTAAGCGTCGGAATAGAAGATATCGAAGATCTCAAAGAAGACTTTGAACAGGCTGTCAAAAGCATTTGAATGGAGGTGCCCGCCCTAGTTGGTGTGTTTCGCCGAACTATGCGGGTGTAACAAAAAACGGAGACACAAAATATGGCAACAGATTATGCAACTCTTAAAAAGGGCGGTTGGATGCGCCAAAAGCAGAAGAATAACTTCTCGCTGCGCGTGCGCGTCGTGGGCGGAAACCTCACGGCAACGCAATTGGCAAAGATCGCCGAAGTCGCCGAAAAATACGGCGAAGGCTACGCTCATTTGACTTCCAGGCAGAGCGTCGAAATACCATTTATCAAATTGGAGAATGTAGACGACGTGAAGGCTGCCCTTGCCGAAGGTGGCGTGGAACCTGGCGTTTGCGGCCCTCGCGTGCGTACTATCACGGCATGTCAGGGCGAAGCCGTTTGCCCGAGCGGATGCATTGACACTTATGCCATCGCCAAGGAACTGGACGATCGTTACTTTGCCCGAGAACTCCCGCACAAGTTTAAATTTGGTGTGACCGGTTGTCAGAACAACTGCCTCAAGGCCGAAGAAAATGATGTCGGTATCAAGGGCGGTATCAAGGTCAATTGGATCGAAGATAAGTGCATTGGTTGTGGACTCTGTGCCAAAAGTTGCCGCAAGGGTGCTATCAAATTTGAAAATAAGAAAGTGATTTTCGATGACTCGCAGTGCAATTTCTGCGGGCGTTGCTACAAGGCATGCCCCACCGACGCTTGGGAACATACCCACGGCTACATCGTTTCTTTCGGCGGCCTTTTCGGCAACAACATCAATAAGGGCGAAACGATTATCCCCTTTATTGACGATAAGCAAAAGCTGCTTGATGTCTGCGATGCTGCGATTCAGTTCTTTGCCGAAAATGCAAAACCCAGCGAACGATTCAAGTACACCATTGACCGCATTGGCCACGAAGTCTTTGCGCAAAAAATCAAAGACGCTTATAACGGCAAATGAAAATAGAACGGCTTAAAACAGACTTGTTGATTATTGGTGGCGGTACGGCGGGCTGCTATGCCGCCATCACTGCCGCACAAAACGCATCTCAGGAAGCGGTGGGTCTCAAGATCCTTATCGTTGAAAAGGCAAATATCAAGCGCAGCGGTTGTTTGGCCGCAGGCGTGAACGCCTTGAACGCTTACATTACCGAAGGCCGTACGCCCAAGGATTACGTGGAATATGCGAAGAAGGACGCCGACGGAATCGTTCGCGAAGACTTGCTGTACACAATCTCCGAAAAATTCAACGAAGTCACGGCACGCTTGGAAAAGTTGGGCCTTGTCATCCTGAAAGACAAAAACGGCAAATATGTGACACGCGGAAATCGTAACATCAAGATCAACGGCGAAAACATCAAGCCGATTTTGGCCGCGGCAGTTGCAAAGGCGCGGAACATTCAAGTGCTGAACCACGTGAACATTTTTGATTTTTCCGTTCACAATAATAAGATAGACGGAGCATTCGGTTTCGGGATTGAGAACGATACTTTCTACGCCATCGAGGCGCGCGCGGTGATTATCGCAACAGGCGGTGCCGCTGGGCTTTACCGCCCGAACAACCCTGGATTTTCTCGGCACAAGATGTGGTATCCACCGTTCAATACGGGCGCAGGCTATGCCATGGGAATCCGCCACGGCGCCGAAATGACGACATTTGAAATGCGTTTTATCGCCCTTCGTTGCAAAGATACGATAGCGCCTACAGGTACGCTCGCGCAAGGCGTTGGTGCCAAGCAGGTGAACGCGCTCGGCGATGTTTATGAAACCAAGTATGGAATTTCTACATCGGAACGCGTTTACGGCACTGTGGTCGAGAATCTGGAAGGTCGAGGACCTTGCTATTTGCGCACCGTCGGGATTACGCCCGCTCAAGAAGAATCACTTTTGAAGGCGTACCTGAATATGGCACCGTCGCAAACGATCCGTTGGCTTGAAAATGAAACGCCGTCAAAAGCGAACGTAGAAATCGAAGGCACGGAGCCTTATATCGTTGGAGGGCATACCGCAAGCGGTTACTGGGTCGATACCAAGCGTGCCACCACCATTCAAGGCCTTTACGCCGCAGGCGATGTGGCCGGAGGTGCACCGCAAAAGTACGTGACGGGGGCCCTTGCCGAAGGCGAGATTGCAGCGAAAAGCGCGGTGGAATATATAGAGAGCTTGTCGGCCCTTCGGCAAACTCAGGGACCTGACGTGCAATTTAAGGTTGCTGAGCCTGCCGAAGCAACCATTAAGGAAGAAGAGATTGCTGATCACGTTGCAGAAATCGAGAAATTTCTTTCGAACGAAAAAGGTCCGCAGACCACTGAGAATCTCGAAGAAGCGATGCAGGCCGTCATGGATTCCTATGCAGGTGGCATCAAGACCAGCTACCGCTACAGCGAAAACCAGCTGAACCAGGCGAAAAAAGAAATCGAGGTAATTGAAAAACTGACAGACAACTTGAGTGCCGCCGACTTGCAAGATGTCATGTACATCTACGAACTCAAGGAACGCCTGACGGTCTGCAAGAGCGTGATTGCGCACCTAGCCGCCCGCCGCGAAACCCGCTGGCACAGTTTCGCCGAGAACCTCGACTATCCCGAAAAAGACGACGTCAACTTCCGCAAGTACGTGAATTCTCGCCTCGAAAACGGCGAAATCAAAATCATCTTGCGCGAACTCACCGCAGAAGGGCAAAAGAACTATGAGCATCAGCATTGATCAAAGTAAATGCATCGGCTGCGGAAAATGTCACGATGTTTGTCCCGGCACGTTAATCAAGATAAACGAAAATAAAAAGGCGTTTATCAAGTATCCCAAAGATTGCTGGGGTTGCACCTCGTGCATCAAGGAATGCCCGGTTCACGCCATCAGCTTCTTCCTAGGCGAAGACATTGGCGGCAAGGGCAGCAAGGTGCATACCGAAAAAGTAAACGGTCTCGTTCGATGGATCGTTGAGTTCCCCAATGGGAGCGTTAAGACTATCGACATCGACCCCAAGGAATCAAATAAATATTAGGAATTTCACTTCAAGATGTCATTCCGGACTTGCTCCGGAATCTCATAGGAGATTTAATTTGAGCGAATATTCTCACCTCGACGAGCTGGAAGCCGAAGCCATCTACATCATCCGCGAAGTCGCTGCCGAATGCGAAAAGCCGGTGATGCTTTATTCTATCGGCAAGGACAGTTCCGTCATGTTGCATTTGGCCTTGAAGGCCTTTTACCCCGAAAAGCCGCCTTTCCCGTTCTTGCATGTGAACACCACGTGGAAATTCAAGGAAATGATCAAGTTTCGCGACGAAATTGCCAAGAAACTCGGTATCGAAATGCTGGAATACATCAATCAGGATGGCGTCAAGCAGGGCATTAATCCGTTTGACCACGGTGCCGCCTACACCGACATTATGAAAACACAGGCGTTGAAGCAGGCGCTCAACAAGTACGGCTTCACTGCGGCATTTGGCGGTGGCCGCCGCGATGAAGAAAAATCCCGTGCGAAGGAAAGAATTTTCTCTTTCCGCAATTCCGCACACGCGTGGGATCCGAAAAATCAGCGCCCCGAAATGTGGAAACTTTACAACACCAAGATCAACAAGGGCGAAAGCATCCGCGTGTTCCCGATTTCAAACTGGACCGAAAAGGACATCTGGCAGTACATCAAGCGCGAAAAGATTGACATTGTCCCGCTGTACTTTGCGGCACTGCGCCCGGTCGTGGTGCGCGACGGCAATATCATCATGGTGGACGACGAACGTTTCCCGTTGCGCGAAGGCGAAACGCCCGAAATCAAGTCGGTGCGTTTCCGCACGCTCGGTTGCTACCCGCTTACGGGCGGCATTGAATCGACCGCCACGACGCTTGACGAAATCATCGATGAAACCCTGAGCGCTGTATCTTCGGAACGCACTTCCCGCGTGATCGACAACGAAGCCGCAGGCAGCATGGAACGCCGCAAGAGGGAGGGATATTTCTAATGAAAGGTTTGTTGAAGTTTATTACGTGCGGCTCGGTGGACGATGGAAAGTCGACGCTCATCGGGCATATCCTTTACGATTCCAAGTTGCTTTACGCCGACCAGGAAAAGGCTCTGGAGCTTGACAGTAAAGTCGGTAGCCGCAGCGGAAAAATTGACTATTCCCTTTTGCTGGACGGCCTGATGGCCGAACGCGAGCAGGGCATTACCATCGATGTCGCGTACCGTTACTTTACAACGGACAACCGCAGCTTTATCGTGGCAGATACGCCGGGGCACGAGGAATACACCCGCAACATGGCGGTGGGAGCCTCGTTTGCGGACCTTTCGGTGATTCTTGTGGATGCATCGCAGGGTGTTTTGGTACAGACCCGTCGTCATGCCCGCATTTGCAAGCTCATGGGCATCCGCTATTTTGTCTTTGCCGTGAACAAGATGGATCTTGTGGGCTACAGTCAGGAACGTTTCAAAGAAATTTTGAAGCAAGTCAACGAACTGGCCGCCGAACTTTCGCTCCACAGCGTTTACGTGATTCCGCTTTCGGCTACCGAAGGCGATAACGTGACGGTGAAATCCAAGAACATCGCTTGGTATCAGGGCAAGGCACTGCTCGATTATCTCGAAACGATTGATATAGATGATGCGCAGACTGAAACGGGCTTTTATCTGCCCGTGCAGCGTGTGTGCCGTCCGGACCGCACTTTCCGTGGGTTCCAGGGGCAAATTGAAGCGGGCGCAATCCGCGTGGGTGATACGGTTACAAGCCTCCCGAGTAATGAAAAAGCTACTGTCAAGGGAATCCTGCGTGGCGACAGGAATGTGGAAGAGGCTCGCTTCGGCGACCCCGTCACGATTTCGCTTGACCGCGAAGTGGACGTTTCCAGAGGTTGTGTACTTGCCAAGGACACTGACATCGGCAGCTACAAGAAAATCAAGGCGTCGCTCCTGTGGATGGACGATGAACCGCTTTCGCTCGGCAAGGATTATCTTGTGAAACTTGGAACGAAGACGATTCCCGGAATCATAAATAAAATTGATTATTCCGTCGATATTAATAGCGGAAAGCATATCAATTCCGATGTCCTTGAAAAGAATGGCATCGCCGTTGTAGAAATTGTATTTACCGAAGCCATTGTCGTGGACCTTTTCGAAAAGCACAAGACCTTGGGCGAACTGATTCTGATTGACCGCGTGACCCATGCGACATCGGCTTGTGGCGTCGTGGAAGGTCTTTTCGAAAGGCAGGTTGCTGCTGGTGAAAAGGCTGAATTCGTGCAGGGGAAACGCCACGGTCGCGGAGAAATCTTCGAGGAATTCTTCTACGATACGGTAACACTTTCTGTGGTGAAACAACAGCCTGTAAAGCAGCACTACACCGTAGGCGACGAAATTCCGACGGTGGGGGAGAGCTACCGCTATCCCGATGATTTTGACATCATAATCTTGCGTGACAGCACCGCTGTCAAGGTGCGCGGCAAGCGTATCGCCGAAATTACGGAAGCGGCCAAATATCTTTACGACGGATTCCCCGTCATCAACGGACGCGGCTTTGAAATCAAGGTACATTCCGACGAAGATGTGTCGCGTCTGCTTCACGAATATGCCGAAGCGGGCGAAGCTGGCCGCGAAAAGTTCTTCAAAAAATGGACCGTTTTTGACACTTATAGAAAAGTCGTGATAAAGTAATGTTCCTTGTCGTCATCCTGAGCGGCAAGGTCTGTGTGCTCGTCAAACCACGCCGCGAAGGATCTCGTTCCTAATAAAAATCCCGCCATTGTGCGGGATTTTTTATAACAAAAAATGATAACTCCGCATAAAATTAAAGTATTGGACAAAGTAAAAAATGCCTTCTATATTTGTGCGCACAAAAAAAGAACAAATAAAATCAACCATAACCAAGGAGTTTAAGAATGAATCAGAATTTTGCAAAGCTCGCCACCGCTGCGGCCATTACTACATCCCTTTTCGTTTCTAACATCTTTGCCCAGGAAACATCCAAGGCAGAAGATCCCGCCTTCAAACTCACCGGAAACGTGCAGGCCCAGGCTATCAAGGCTGTTTACGATAATGACGCGGACAATACGCTTGATAATTCCTTCTTGCGCGCAAATGTCGGCGGAAAGTATGCATCCGATAACTTTGAAGCTGTAATCAACTTGCGCATCTTCAGCCCTGTTTTTGGGAACAAGAATGTCACTGATGTCACTACCGACGAAAAAGGCAAAGTTAAGGTGACGAAGACCGCACAGGACAAAATCAGTGCCGATACTTATTACGCAAAGTATATATGGAACCTTGCATTCGGCAATTTCAGTGCTCAATTTGGACGTTTCCGTACCGACTGGTCCGTGGCTGGCAATTTTGGTACCTACGTCGATCCGCACCTTTCGAAGCGCGGCTTCCTTGCTCGCGATTACCAGCATGATGCTATCGCCGTTGGTTTCGATAAGGGTATTTCCAGCTTCAGCCTGTTGCTCGGTACCTACGACAATAAGTTCGATACAGGCTATCTCCGCGCCGAAGAAACCCTCAAGTTGGGCGATGCGAAGATCAGCGCCGCTTACCGCGGTAATGTACTTGATCCTGTTCAGCATACAGCTGAAGTCACGCACCGCTTTGCAGGACGTGCTAGCTATTACTTCCTCAAGAATCTGGGTGTTTACGGCGAAGTTGCCTACATTTATACCGGTGATGACGAAAATCTCTCCGTTGATAACGCTATCAAGCCCGAATACGCTCAGGGTACTGAATATGTCCCGTTCTTCGTAGGTATCGAAATTCCGACTGCTGGGTTCCTGAACAGCTTTTATGCCGAACTTGAATACATTTCCAATCGAGATGAATTGCAGGCTGATGCCGATGAAATTGCATGGACCGTCAGTCTTATTAAAAAGATTGGTAAGCGCAGCAAGATTCAGCTGAGCGCCTACAGCGAAAAAGAAGTCTCTGATGTCGCTATCGCGGCACGCTTCACTGCCACCGTCCAGTAAGATACTCCAGAAAGTTTCTTTTGTTGCACACTCCAACGCCCTCGACGTAATCCTCCAAACGTCGGGGGCGTTTTTCGTATCCGTCATGTAAACAGGCAAATTAAAAAGGTTACTGCATTTTGCAGTAACCTTCGTCTAAAAAATGGCGCAAATAATGGTATGCGATGTTTTTATTCCACTCTTTTTATATAACGTATTCCGGTGCCGTATTGGAACGTGCAAGATTAAAGCGTTCCAAAATATTGCGACGCTTTTCCAGGAACTGCGCCGAGCCTCTTTCACGCGGGAAGCTGTCGCGAATTTCAAGCACCTCGCTAATGCGCCCCGGACGCGGCGTCATAATCACGATACGGTCAGACAGATAAAGCGCTTCGTCAATATCGTGGGTCACCAGAATCATCGTGGTATTGCGTTCCTTGCGAAGTTCCAAAAGCAAGTTCTGAATGTCGGCACGCGTAAAAGAATCCAGCGCACCCATAGGTTCGTCAAGCAACAAGATTTCAGGCTCGTTAATCAACGCACGCGCAATCGCCACACGCTGCGCCATACCGCCACTAATCTGGTGCGGGAAATTCTTTTCGAATCCGCCAAGACCGATTTTCTCGATAAATTCGTGAACCTTGTCCTTGTTCTGCTTATAAACGCCACGAATCTTGAGGCCCATCGCGATGTTGTCTTCTACCGTGAGCCACGGGAAAAGGCAACCCTGCTGGAACACGTAACCGCGCTTGGAATCTGGTCCATGCACCGGCTCGCCATCAAGAATAATTTTGCCTTCTTGAACCGGGTCAAGCCCTGCAATCAAGCGCAAAAGTGTCGTCTTGCCGCAACCCGATGCTCCTAAAATCGAAATGAATTCGCCCTCAAAAACAGAAAGATTGATATCCTTCAAAATCTGCCGCGGCTCGCCTGTACGTTCATCGATAAAGGAACGGTTTACTTCGCGAATCTTCAAGATTTTTTCTTTATCTAAAATATCCGTCATCATCGCCTCCTATCGCACAACGCCTTTCTGCCAGCGAAGCACATAACGCTGTACCGCGCCAACCACCTTCAAAATCGCGGAGAACAACACTGCCATCACGACAATCGCCGCGAACACTTTGTAATAAGCGCTCCAAACCTTCGAAGTGTTAATGTAGTAGCCAAGACCGCCCGGCTGCCCCATCATTTCGGCCATCACGAGCGTAGTAAAGCCGAATGCCGCCGCCGTCATAATGCCCGTAAAAATCTGCGGCATTGCATGGGGAATCGCAATATGGAAAATCTGGTACAGCTGCCCCGCGCCAAAAGTGCGCGAAAGTTCAAACAACGACTTCGGCGTACCCTGCACCCCGTCGGCCGTCATAGTCGCCACCGGGAACCAGGAGCAAATCGCAATCAAGAAAGTCGCCGCCGCAAACGAAGTCGGAAAAAGCGTCAGCGCAAAAGGCATCCATGCCACCGCTGGAATCACGCCGCAAATGTTGAGCACCGGCAAAATCCAGTAACGAGCCCTCGGATACCAACCGATCAGTACCCCCGTCAACACGCCTGTCACTACACCCACCGAAAATCCGGCTACAAAAAGACGCAACGAGTAAAGCGTATTCTGCCAGATGAACTTGGTGTCGCCAATAAAGGCGTCCATGATAATCGCGGGCCCCGGAAAGAACGGCTGCGGCAAAAACAGCAGCTTAGTTCCGAGAATATCCCATGCGGCAAGCGCAAGCCCCACCGCAAAACGGAACCTCGATCCTGCATAAAACTTCGCGACTTTATTAGCACTTGCCTTGCGGACAAACAGTACGATCGCGTAAATGGCATAATAGGCGATAATGGCGAGCAAAACCAAGCGGTAAGCCAAATTGTCGTCAACCGTAAAACTGCCAAAAGCATATTCCCTGATTCGCACATTCTCGGCCACCTGCGGGAAAAGCAAATTCACCAAGAAAGCGATCAGGAATCCAGAAATAGTCAGTACAATGTTCATTCAATCTCCGTGAAAAAAGTTCAAAAAAGGCGCCCCTGAAAATGGACTTCGAATATTTCCAGGAGCGCCAGGTTGTACGGAGAGTACAAATTACTTGATATTTTCTCTCCAAGTAGCGGGCTTGAACAGTTCCTTCAAAGGCAGAAGACGCTTGTCAACGTCAACACCCAAGACAGAATTGAAGTTGTTCGTCGCCTGCATCTGAGCGCCAAAGCCCACGATAATGATAATCTGTTCGTCGGTATAGAACTTGCGCAGTCCTTCGAAAAGTTCGTCGGGAACCTTTGTCGGATCCTTCACGATCTGCTGGCCCAGTTGCTGCAAAAGCTTTTCGTTTTCCGAAGTTTCGAAGTTGTTCGGATCAAGCCCCAGAGCCTTCAAATCGCTAATGAAGAACAGCGAGCAGAGAAGGCAGCCGTTAGTCGTAGAAACCGAGTGTGCAAAAATCGTTGCCGCACGCAGGCCAACCGCCTTTTCGAGGCTTTCCCAAGCGTCGTACCAGCCCATGAAAGCCTTGTAGATGCCGTAATCCTGGAGCATCACCAACTTCATGTTGGTCACCTTGCCTGCAGCTTCCAGCTTTTCGTAAGCAGCCTTTGCTTCGCCAGTCAATTCGTTCGGTTGTTTTAAATGTACTCTTGCCATTGTTTATACTCTCCTTGTGGTGCATTCGCACCGTTTTTGTTATTGTTTTTTGTTGAAGTTTTTTATTACAACGCGATTTTCAAGATATCCTTGATTGCTGCGGCATCCAGCGGAACATAGTGCCCGACCTTGCCGTTACGCGTTGCGCGTGCAGCCATAGCGTCAAAGTCCTTGTTGTCAATCTTGAGTTCTGCCAGGCTCGTTGCGAGGTGCAGCTTCTTGAAGAATGCAGCCAGTTTTTCTGACAAAATATAAGCGCGTTCCGTTTCGCTGTAGTTGAACGAATCTACTCCGAAAACCCTGCTTGCCAAAAGCGCAAGCCTCCAGGGCTTTTTCTCGGCCATGTACTTGCTCCAAGCGACGGTGACAACGGCCATGCCTTCGCCGTGAGTGATGTTGTACTGCGCCGAAAGCTCATGCTCGATTCGGTGCGATCCCCAGTCCGCGCGACGCCCTGCATCCAAAAATCCGCCGTGGGCAACGCTCGCGAGCCACTGGATTTCACCACGGGCATTGACATCCTTCTGATCTTTCAAGAGTTTGTCCGCATTCACGAGCAATGCACGAATTGCGCCTTCAATCAGGTAGTCCGTTGTGTCGGAATTTTTCTCGTCAGAGAAATAGCGTTCCAGCAAGTGCGAAAGTACGTCCGCGATTCCCACGAAAGTCTGGTATGCCGGCAGGCCCACCGTGTATTTCGGGTTCATGATGGCAAATTTCGGAATGATCCGGTCATCTTCAAAGCCGAGTTTCCATTCACCGCTCGAAAGAATTGCCGCGTTCGAAGTCTCGGAACCGCTCGAAGCCGTCGTTGCGATCACGCCAATCGGCAAAACCTGCTTGGGCGAGATGCCTTTTTCAAAGAAGTCCCACACATCGCCGTCATACGGAATGCCAAGCGCCACCGCTTTTGCCGTATCAATGGAGCTTCCGCCACCGACCGCGAGCACAAAGTCCACCTGGTTTTCCTTGCCCTGCTTCACGAGTTCGCGCACCAGGTCAATGGTCGGGTTCGGTACCACATTCCCGTTTTCGGAAAAACGAATCCCGAGTTCCTTGACAGCGTCCTTGATCACGTCATAAATGCCGAGCGTCTTGATAAAATCGCCGCTGTAAACAAGCTGAAGCGACTTCACGTCGTACGCAGCCAAAAGCGATTTTAACTTCTGTTCACTATGTTCGCCAAATACAATTTTCGCAGGATTATAATATTCGAAGTCTATCATGATGTACTCTCCTTGTAAACATCAATAAAAATAATCCCCGCCGCCAGCTGGAACCGTGGGCAAAGAATCCAGTACCAAACTCTCGAGCAGGACTAGAATCATCCTTACCTACGGCCCGCCTGCATGACGAACGAGGGATGTTGTTCACGCAATGGAACTTTTAGATAGCGGCGAAGCCGTTTTCCAAGTCAGCGATAATGTCTTCGTAATGTTCCGTACCGATAGACACGCGGATCGTTGCCGGGGTAATTTCGGCGGCAGCCAGTTCTTCCGGAGAAAGTTCGGCGTGCGTGGTGGTGTACGGGTGAATCACGAGGCTCTTCACGTCGGCGACGTTTGCAAGCAGGCTGAAAATTTTCAGGTTGTCAATGAACTTGAAAGCTTCTTCCTGACCACCCTTGATGTCGAAGGTGAAGATAGAACCGCCGCCATTCGGGAAGTACTTCTGATAAAGCTTGTGGTCCGGATGGTTCGGGAGGCTCGGGTGGCTCACGCGGGTAACCTTCGGATGCTTGGTGAGGAATTCGATAACCTTCTTGGTATTTTCCACATGGCGATCCAGGCGGAGAGAAAGCGTTTCGACACCCTGCAACAGGAGGAATGCGTTGAACGGAGAAATTGCAGCACCTTCGTCGCGGAGGAGAATCGTGCGAACGTAGATCACGTAAGCAGCGGCGCCCGTCGCGGTGAAAGGAATACCGTAGCTCGGGTTCACTTCGGTGAAGTGCGGGAACTTGCCGGATGCAGCCCAATCGAACTTGCCGCCGTCCACGATGATACCGCCGAGAGTCGTGCCGTGGCCACCGATAAACTTGGTAGCGGAATGCACCACAATGTCAGCGCCGTGTTCAAGCGGACGGATAAGATAAGGCGTACCGAAGGTGTTGTCGATCACCAGAGGAATCTTGTTCTTGTGGGCGATTTCGGAAATGGCTTCGATATCCGGGATGTCGGAATGCGGGTTGCCGAGCGTTTCGATAAAGATGAGCTTCGTGTTGCTCTTGACAGCTGCTTCGACACTCTTGAGGTCGTGGGTGTCAACGAAAGTCGTTTCGATACCGAAGTCGCGGAGCGTGTGCTGCAGCAGGTTGAAGGTACCGCCGTAAACCGTACGCTGTGCAACCACGTGGTCACCCTTGCGGGCGAGAGCCGTAATGGCGTAGGTAATGGCAGCTGCACCGGAAGCGACGGCGAGAGCGGCAACACCACCTTCGAGGGCAGCGATACGTTCTTCGAGCACACCCTGCGTAGAGTTGTTGATACGGCCATAGACGTTACCGGCGTCCTTCAGGGCGAAACGGTCAGCGGCATGCTGAGCGCTATGGAACACGTAGGAAGTGGTCTGGTAGATGGGAACTGCGCGAGAATCGGTTGTGGGATCTGCATGTTCCTGGCCAACGTGAACCTGGAGAGTTTCAAAATGGAGCTTATTCTGTGTCGTCATGGTAAAAATTCCTTTTAGGTTACAGCAAGCAACGGGGTTCTTCATTGACCCTTGCTCGCTAAAGTTTGATTTTGGAGATATCCTTAGGCTTGTTTTTCTAACCTGCAAAGTCCTAAGGACAAAAGACTTTCGGCTAGTTCGTTTTCAGAATGCCTCTCGGCATTCGACAGTCACTACTCATAGGCGCTCCTTCGAATGCTTAGGAATCGCAAAACATTTTGTTATTCCTATCAATCTTGTGTGAAATAAAATAGAATTTGAAATTGGCCCTGTCAAGGCATAAATACATACTATTTAACTATACTTGGTAATAGATTTAAGTTATAACTGTAAACGGAAAAAACGGGCGTTTCCCGCGCCACTGCGCGGGCCGGGCTATATTTTAGCGGCAACCGTCTTCGCTCCGCTCGCCGCTTACCTGCTAAAACGGCGCCACAGCGCCGCCAAGGGTCACTATCCCTAACGCAAAAATCAGATTGGCAACGATCAGGAGGACTACTTTGCGCTCTGTTCTTTTCTAGAACGATATGCCGCAATCTCTGCTTCTACTTCAGTTTCGCTTATTCCAGCAGCAGCGCTGCATTGAACTTGCCTGCGCAATTCCGCAAAGGCCTTCCAGCCCAGATTATCTTCGAAGTTTTCTTCTGTCATGTCCTCAATCTATACAAAAACGACTTCTAAAGCAATAGAACCTTCTGTTCAACTACAGATAAACCTTCGTGATAATTCCTAATAGAAAAATACCTATATTTGAACATGTTAACCATTCGGAGAATAATATGAAGAAAATGCTTATAATGAGTCTCGTTGCCATTTTCTTCGTAGGTTGTGCATCCGGTTTCAAATCTTTTTATAATCCGTGGTTCAACGAAAATTATTTCCCGCAAGAAGCATACTTGAAAGAGGGTGAAGAACCTGTTTTGATGAAAACTTCAGACCTGGACGCGAAGTACAGAGAAGTCACTTCTCGATGGTATTGGTGTATTGGGAACTCTGGTTTCAACGGCCCGAATTACAGCGAAAATGCTGTTTACCGTAGTATCGCCAATTTTAGTAAAGAAGTCAAGGCTAAAGTTGTCATTTGGTCAAAATCATACACAGATACGCGAAACGGAGTTTTTTCTTCTCCCCAAACTCACTACCATTCTTATATTGATGCATATGGGATGGGTCATACCTACACAACCACATCTTATTCAACATATTCATACTCTATAGATAGATATGACTATTCCGCATATTTTTTTATTCCGATTCCTGAAAAATATAGAATGCAGTATGCCCCTGGTTTTACTGTAGCGAATTTATCTCAAAAAGATCGTGATACGTATAAACAAAATGTTGGTTGTAAAATAATCACTGTATTTGAAAATTCCGTTGCTTATTATGCTAATGTTTTTCATGGCGATATTATTACCAAAATCAATGGAAGAAAAATATACACTACTGCAGATTTTGTTGACATAAGGAATGCGTCGAATATAGGTGATACTTGGAAGATGACCATAATCAGAAATGGCAAACCGTACAAAATTTCGCTGCGATTCGGTTTGTAATCAAACTCTTTTGGTGACAAAAAAATTTATATTGTGTATGAATTGGTCGAAAAACCTGATTCAGCCTAATTAGACGGATTGACAGCCTCGCCATTTTGTATAGAATTTCCTGTGACGTAGCAAATAAAATGTCGTAGCATTTTTCCCAATACCCGCATTTTGAATCTTTTTTCAACGAAATTTGGAATATTCGAAAAATGTCCGAATTTCATTGAAATTTTGGGAAATCCAACTCGCAGTTCGTCCCCTTGACGCCCCAAATACCCAAGTATAGATTTGAGACATGACTTACTACTTTATCATCGATTTGCATGTTGATTTCTATGCGCCGGTAACCCGTACTGTCGCCATACTACGCAAACATTTCGTAGACTACTTTGAACGCCACTTCTTGCCGGCGGATGCCTGCTGTATTGCGGGCGATATCGCGAACGATTACTTTACTTATGTGGAGTTTCTGAAGTTCATTGCCGAAAAATACAGTGCGGTTTACGTGTGCTTCGGGAACCACGACATCATCACTGAGCATCTGGGGCGCTTCGGAGCAGACAAGGAATTTGCTACATCCGAAAGCAAAATAAAGTACTTCCTTGCTGAAGCAGGGAAAATCCCGAATATTCTCCTGCTCGAAAACCGCATCGCAGAAGGCGTTGCGGGTTGCATGGGTATGTGCGATTTTAAGTACAAACATTCGCCTGCCGCGTCCGAAATTGCGAACAAAATCCTGTGGGCGACACGCTGGTTCGACGCTCGTCACTGGAAATACATGCAGAACAACGCCGACAAACTCTGGCGGCATTATGACATTGTATTTCGCGAACTTACTGCACAACGCCCGAAAATCATGATGTCGCACTTTCTACCGCTGGAATTCGAAATGTCCGAACGTTATCGGCAGGATCCCTACTCAAACTTTTTCTATTTCCACGGGGCGGAATACCTCGAGAACCTGGATGACGGAAGCATTTGGCAGGCTGGCCACACCCACACCGCCATCAAGCGCGAATACATCGACCCGCTTGGCAAAAAACACCTGCTGCTGTGCAATCCCGTGGGTTATCCCGATGAAAACCCCTACGCGGAATACGGGCTAAAACGGGAAGATTTCTTGGTGAAGGTGGAGTGAAATATGGAAAATAGATTTTCAAACCTGTACAAAACAACTACAAATATTCAAAATTGCAGTCGTTTTCTTGAAATTTTTTCAATAAAATACGGGATATCTAAACATTTTCCGTATTTTGTTGAAATTTTGATAGTTGTTAAACTCTGTGTCCTAGACAAAAATATTAAAATTTTACGGCGTATTTGTAAAAATGCCGTAATTTTGTTATATTAAGGATATGCCAAATTACGACGGAAAAGAATTTTGCAATACCGAAGGTTTCATGCTTCGCGACAACATGAGCGCTTATCAATATCATCAGATTCTACAAAAGGTTCAATCGGGTGAGTTGCTTCGCTTGCGTCCAGGTGTGTTTGCTGAACCCATAGTATTGGCCGATACGATGCTCGATATAGACATTCTTGTGCCCGGTGGCGTGCTATGCTTGTATTCGGCGTGGGAACATTACGAACTCACGACGCAAATTCCCAACGCATTTTGTATCGCTATTCAGCGTAAACGAAAACTTGTATTGCCCGAATTCCCTCCAATAACGCTTTATTATTGGTCGGATCATCTGCTGGAATTCGGAACCACAATAGCAGAAGTACATGGGCATAAGGTGCATGTCACAGACTTGGAACGCTCCGTCTGCGATGCGGTAAAATACCGAAATAAAATCGGACTAGATGTATGTGCCGAAATAGTCAAGACATATCTTCGTCGCAGCGATAGAAATCTCCCTAAACTATCGGAATATGCAAAAAAGCTCCGTGTTTCAGCAACACTAAAAACATATTTGGAAATAGGACTTTAAGGATGGTTCAGGATGTCGCAAAGTCAGTAAAAAATCGTCTACTGGAGCAAACGAGAAAAGCACACGGAAACTACCAACAAGTTCTCATACGCTTCTTTCATGAGCGTTTGATGTATCGCCTCGCTAAAAGCAAGTACAGATCATCATTCTATTTGAAGGGCGGTTCATTACTGTTTGCTTTGAATCCCGTAATTGCGCGCCCAACTTTGGATGTGGACTTGCTCGGTATCAATTTCCCTTCAAAGCCAGAACTGCTCCGCTCTATGTTTGCTGATATATGTTTGCAAACGTGTCCTGAAGACGGCATTACTTTCGATATTGACTCCATTCAAGTCAATGACATCATGAATGATAAGGAATACCTCGGGCTTCATGTGAAAATACAGGCAAACTTGGATTCAATTCGCCAGTGGGTCGCCATTGACGTTGGGTTCGGAGATTCGGTTGTTGGTGTAAAAGAGATGTCGTACCCCTCACTACTTGACAATTTGCCTAAAGCGATTATTTTTGTCTATTCAATTGAATCTATTGTTGCCGAAAAATTCCATGCCATGATTGAGCGAGACGAAAGCAATAGCCGCATGAAGGATTTCTTTGACGTCTATCAAATTTTGACAAATCACAAGATTGACAACAATGTTCTTGAATCAGCCATCAAAGCGACTTTTCGCGCCAGGAAAACGAACTACACTTCCAAAGCTAAACTTTTTTCTGCTAATTTCTCCCATAACGAAGCAAGACTAGCTCTTTGGAAAAATTTTTTACACAAAATCAAATATACGAAACCATTAAATTTTGAAGATGTGATGAATTTGATTCGTGATAAGCTAGAAATGTATTGGTCAAAAGAAATGCTGGAATAGAGTTTCATCATCAAGTAAATAGGGAAGTAAAAAATAAAATTATATTGCATAGAAAAAGGACTAAAATTATGCCGCAAGATATGTTAGGGCGTGGGCCGTTCGTCTCATTATTGGAAAACATTATTATTCAGAAAACAAATGCACATGAAGGTTTTTCATTTGCCATTGACGGCAAGTGGGGGTGCGGCAAATCGTGGATTTTGAAAGAGTTTGAGCAAAAACTTGAGCTGAAGAATTATTTGGTAATTCACTATAACTGTTGGGAAAACGAATACTACGAAGAACCGCTTGTCGCTATACTCTCTGTTATAATTGATAAACTGAACCAATTGCAGGATAAAATTTCGGACACGAATAAAAAAGACAGAATACAAATTGCATTAAAATTTTTCGCTGAAGTAATATCGACCATCTTAACAAATAAGTTCGGTATCGGTTTTAACGATTTTTTAGAATCCGGGAAAAAAGCAATAGCCGCAGACAGAGCTCCTGCAATATCAAAAGATTTCGACAGGAATCAATCGTTAAATGAAACTTTAGATATGGTTCGCAAAAGTCTTTTTCAATTAACTAATGTCCTGTCGGAAAGCAACGATGTATTTGAAAACGTCGTTATTGCGGTAGATGAACTTGACCGTTGCTTGCCTGAATACGCCATTAAAGTAATGCAGCGGTTACATCATATATGTTTTGACACTACATCCGATAAATACATGTTTATTCAATTAGCGGCAATCAATAAAAGTGAATTACTCGACTCCATAGCCAAAACATTTGGCCGTGAATTCAATTTAACACAGCGATATACAAACCCTAATGGTTATAATCCTGGGAAAATCTCTTGCGATAACTTCGATGAATGTCAAATACAATTTGGCAATTATTATTTCAAGAAATTTTTCCAGATGATAATCCCCGTATCTAATGGCGAAAAAATAGACAATCCATTGTCCCTTCTAGAGGGATTTGATAAAAACTTTGACGAGGCTGATACTAATGGAAGAGAATATGTTGAAAGATTTTTTACTGAGGTTCTTTCGTTCTTTCCCATGCGAACTAAATTAGAGCTAATCCATTTGATAAAGACCGCTCATGAGATAACTGCATTGAATGACTCTTTAGATAAGCATCTTAGATTTAATACTTTATGTATTGAGTTGGTCGACGGTCTTTGCAAATCTGTATTGAAAAAGAATTATCCCACAGCATTACATCAAGAAGTGGAAGACGATCGTCATGAGTTATATTTGCAAATTGCAAATTTGACTAATGTAGAAGGAATTTCCAATATAAGTGAATTCGAAAAAAGTTTTGAAAATTGGAGCAGATCTAGTTGTGGAAATCTAAAAAGACGTATAGGTGAACGTTACACAACATTACACCCCATCGTCTTAGACTATCCACAATCCTATATAAAGATTTTTTATGAACACGATGAATCTGTTGTGATAAATGGTGCAGGCCCCATTCCCTCCGAAGTCGCTTTTATCGAAGCTTTCCGAAAGACGCTAGAAACTTTGGTGTAAGGTCATTCTTCGTACTTCTTGAAATTCTCAACCTGTTTCAGGACTTCATCGTAGGCTTCGTTGATTACGGTTGGCGGGTAGCCGTTCTTTTTCAAAAGTACGGCCAAGTCGGAATAGAGTTCGTCGCGAATATCCTGCCGATTGGTCCAATCTGCATATTTCGCCTTGCCATTGACGAGTTCCCTAATTTTTCGGGCCAATTCAATGTAGGTTTCTTCGTTCAAGGCCTTACGGAAATTGTGCTCGTCGGCGACGGCGACTAGGATATCGTAGAACGCCTTTTCGATATAGGATATTCCCATTTCTTCAAAGGAGCTCTTTTCCTTCTTCAAATCCTTGAATACTTTTTCAAGTTCTTCACTAAGATTGTCAACAGTTTCTTCGATAATTTCTTGAACTTCGTTGAGTTCGTTACGACTGTTATAGCGGTCAATGATGTTTTTCAGGCGTTTTGAGAATTCTGCCGCTTTCAGCATATTCGTCTTGCCGAATTCCTTGATGGCGCGTTTCAGCAACTTGACCAGCGCGAAGTATTTCGTATTCGGAAATTTTATTTTCTTCAGTTTTTCCAGAAATTCGTCGCTGAACAAGTTTTGCACATCATCTTTTGCAGAATCGTCAAATGTGAAATCCTTACCCTCGTATGACGAGCAGATGGCCCTGTCTACAAGTTCTGCAATTTTCTTGTTCATCAAAGTAGCATCGGGCGTATCACCAATGGTCATCTTGAAAATCACGGAACGAACGCACAAGAAGTAATGCAACAAATCCACTTCATGCTCTGTAATTTGGTCGTGACCGATACACACATCAAACGCTTTCTTGGCGCGTTGCGTAAAACCCATAAAGCGGTCGCGACGTTCCTTGAACGCCATTACAAATTCAACACCCTTGTTGATGATATCCAACCGTTCAAGAGGCGTAGCCGTCTCTTCAAAGAACCGGCTATAATCCACATCGTTCATCAAGTCAATCGTCTTTTGCAAGAAATCCTTGAAGATAACGAGGGCTGCATCTGTTCCGTTAACAGGCTTGATATCGCCATTATACAACTTCATCGCTTTTGCGATAGACGATTCAAGACCGATGTAGTCAACAATCAACCCGTATTCTTTTCCCTTGAAAACTCGGTTTACGCGGGAAATCGTCTGAATCAAATTATGCCGTTCTACGGGCTTGTCAAGATACATTGTGTCAAGCGAAGGGACATCAAAACCGGTAATCCACATATCGACAAGAATGACTATCTTGAAATTCGATTTTTCATTCTTGAATTCCTTGGCGTAGTTTTTACGGTCATCATCGGTCCCGATAATTGCCTTCATTTCTGCAGTGTCATTCTTGGAACCGCTGCAGACGAACTTGACTTTTTCAATGTCCATCGCATCGCGGCTGATTTCATTTCCGTCATATTCGGGTGCGCATTTGCGTTTTTCAAACCATTCCGGGCGGAGCGTCTTGATTCGTTTATAGACTTCAAGCCCGATTTCACGGTCATAGCACACAAACATTGCCTTGCCGTTTACGGTAGCATTTTCACGGCAACGTTTTTCATAATGGCCAATAAAGTGATTGACAACAATATCAAGGCGACTTGTAGCCCCCAGAATTGTCTTGATCTTGAGCATATCCCGTTGCGATTGCTGAATCTGGTCCGGGTTTGTGCCTGCATTTGCCATAGATTCGTAGAATTTATCGCAAATTTCAGCTTGACGTTCGTTTAATTGAACTTCTCGCGGACCGTTCAATCGGGAAATTTGAACCGTTGCGCCGTCTTCTTTTGACTGGAACATCGTGTATTTGAAGGTGATGTCTCCAAAGACTTGCAAAGTTGCATCTACGGGTGTGCCAGTAAAGCCGATATAAGTTGCATTGGGGAACGAATCTCGCAAGTATTTTGCAAAACCGTAAACCGTCTTTGCGCCCTTGGTTTGTGACATCACGACTTTACTGTTCACATTCGTCTGCGTTCGGTGAGCTTCGTCGGAAATACAGAAGATATTCCTGCGGTCACTGAGCAAGTTCAAGTCTTCCCTGAACTTTTGAATGGTCATCAAGTAAACGCCACCGCTTTGGACATCCTTCAATTTTTGTGTCAGCATTGGCCGATTCTTGATTTGCAATGTATTCGCTTCTACAAAATATTCTTTGGCATTTTCGAAATCTTCGGACAGCTGGTCGTCCAAATCATTGCGGTCCGTAAGCATGATGACGGTCGGCTTGTCAAATTCTTCGTAGGTCGTAATCTTTTTAGCAAGGAACAGCATGATGTACGATTTTCCGCAGCCGGTCGCACCCCAGAACGTGCCGCCCTTGTGTGTATTTGCCGCATATTCCTTGACGATGCCCTTGAACATCGCCTCTGCACCATAATACTGATAGTATTTGGGCAAGATAACGAGATTCTTATCGCTATTGTCAGGAATATAGATATAATTGCGCAGAAAATTCAATAATGTGCGTCGTTCAAAAATGCCTTCGATAATGTTGTCTATTCCCTGCGGGCCATCGGCACTTCTGTAAGCATCGCCTTCCTTGAGTTTCCACTTGAAATAGAATTCGTATGGGCTGAACAACGCTCCGTATTTATTGTTTGCACCATCGCTGATGACATTGATAAAGTCAAACTTCATTAGCGAAGGAATATTCTGGGCATAGCGGATATGCGTCTGTTCGTATGCGTCCGCAATGGTTACAGAATCATCGGCAGGATTCTTGAGTTCGATAACGGAAACAGGAATGCCGTTAATGAACAGGACAATATCAGGGCGTTGTAGCTTATATTCCTGGAATTCAAACTGGTTTACGACACGAAAGATGTTGTTTGTCTCGGCATCGTCGCCAAAGTCAAAGAAATTGATGAACAGCCTTGAACCATCGTCTCGCAGGAGGTCAAAGCCCTTGAAAAGTCGCTTGTAGGATTCTTTTAACGCACGATAAAGCGACTGGTTTGAATACTCCGTAATGTAGCTTGCGACCTGGTCAAATTCGTTATCCGAAAGGGAATCATAATTCTGGTCCAAGTAAGTGCGAAGGTCTTGTTTAAGAATGGGCGTATCCAACTCACGGCTGATATCGTAGCCGCAAAGGTATTCCCAGGAATTGTTCTCGAACTTTTCAAGAACAGCCTGCTCGAATTCATTTTCGCAAAACTTGGCCATAGGCGTTAACCTCTTTTGGATTTACCTTCTTCGATTGCCCCTTTGATTAGGATGGGACAGATGTTCTTGATTTGCTGCTTAAGTTTTTCGTTTATTCGCTTGCGTTCTATATAAACCTTATAAATATCAGCAATAGATTCTTGAATTTTGATATCAGGAACGGGAATTGATATTTCTGCCATATCATCAAGTGAAAAAATATCTCTTGTTGTTCCAAAAGAAATAAAACCGGCATATCGCTGCGTTTCCACTCGATTCATCCACAACATAAAATATTCGGGAGACAAGTTTCTCTTATCATTTATTTCAAAAACTTGATACGAGCTAGAAACAACGCAATCTGGGCCTTCACGAAGAGCAATCGGCAACTTTGTGCCATTAGCCTTCATCACCTTATTAAAAGCTATTTGACCTGTTCTTACAATGTTTCCGTTCTTTTTATCATCCGCTATGCGTTTTGGAGCAGTAAATACATGATCCACATTCACACCCTGAAATAAGGAAATAGAATTATCATCATTCTTTTCGTTACACTCTTTGATATACGGACCAATTTTTTCGCAGGGCATCTTGCGGCGCAGTTCTTCAATGTATGCATCACAAGTGAGTTTCAAGTCGTCAAGGCCTTTTTCATAGGCCTTTTGGTTTGCGCACATTGCATCATAGATATCAACATACTTCTGCTGTGTCGGGACATCGGGGATTTCAAACTCCAAGTCACAAAAAACATCCCAATCCAAATTTGCTCTTACGCTACCATCGCTATGAAACCATCCTAATCGGTCTTTTTCTCTTGAGAGAAAAAGCATAAAGAAGTATTCCGGCAAAATCTTTTCTTGATCAACATCAAATGTCGTATATGCCGGCGATACGATAACAGGTGAATCTTTCATAAACATGCTTATTCGAATACACTTATCTCGTCCCGTTTGCATGCCACTATATACAAAACGATTCTTTCTAACAATTTTATATTTCGCGTTATCTAAATTTTCTGTATTTGCCACAGTAGGCATAAATTCTTTAAAAATATTTATGCCGTAAAAATCTGTTATTCCAAACGAATTTCTTTCATCAACCAATGAAATAACATCGCCAATTCGAATCTTACTTAATCCCATACCCAATCCCTTTAAATGCATTTACGAGCATTTCTTGAGACTTGACTTCTTCGGCAATGACTTCTTGCATTTCCTTTTGGATTCGCTTCATCTCTTTCTTGTAATCGATATCCAAATCGTGGTCAATGAACTCGATATACTTACTCGGAACAAGTGAATAATCCTTTTCAACGATTTCACTCATCGGGGCTGAGTAACAATATTCCGCTTCGTCCTTATACAAATTTTTCCAATCAGGGGATTGCCAGTTGAAAAGCGTTTGCGCAATGCGTTGCTTGCTTTCTTCCGTCAAAAGGGTAAAGCCGTCTTCGTTTGCGCCACCATCACCAAGCTGGCGAGCGTCAATGAACAAAATCTCGTTTTCGCGGTTGCGAAGCTTGACATTCTTGCCGTCGCGTTTTACGGTCTTTTCTTTCTTGTGATTGCCCACAATCCAAAGCGTCACCGAAATATCCGTCGCATAGAACATATCTCGCGGCAGTACGATAATTGCCTCTACCTTGTGTTCTTCGATTAATTTCTTGCGGATTTTGTATTCATCGCCATCGGCGTTTAAAGCGCCATTTGCCAAAAGGAACGCCGCCGTCCCGTTATAGCTCAAGTGCGAAATCATGTGCAAAATCCACGCATAGTTCGCATTGCTTACCGGCGGAACTTCGTAGCCCTTCCAACGGGCATCATTTTTCAACTCTTCTTCCGTTCGCCAGTTCTTCAGATTGAACGGCGGATTTGCCAGGATAAAGTCCGCCTTCAAGTCCTTATGTTTATCGTTCGTAAAACTCGAAGCGTCGGCATCGCCCAAGTTGCAATTCAAGCCGCGAATGGCCAGGTTCATTCGGGCAAGTTTATAAGTTTTGTCATTCGACTCCTGACCATAAATGGTAATGTTCTTCTTGTTGCCTTTGTGGCGCTTGATAAATTCGGCCGACTGCACGAACATTCCACCCGAACCGCAGGCCGGGTCAAAAACGGAACCCGTATAGGGCTGCACGATTTCAGTCATCAGTTCAACAATATTCCCCGGCGTGTAGAACTCGCCTTTTTCGGACTTTGCTGCAATGCAGAACTTACGCAAGAAGTATTCGTAAACTCGACCGATCACATCGTCCGTTTCATCGGTGCTGTATTGCATCTTGTTGATTTCGTCCATCAGCGAAGAGAACTTGTTCGCCTCGATATGCAGGTCGCGATAGAAGCCTATCGGGAGAGCGCCCTTGAGCGAAGGATTGTTCTTTTCCATATTGTTGAACGCATCGTCAATCTGCTTGTAGATGTCGTTCTTCTTGGAATTCTTGAGCAAGTAGTTCCAGCAGTCCGTCTCTTCGAGATAGAACACGTTTTCCTTGGAGTAAAAACGCGGATTGTTGACGAAATCCTTCGTGTCTTCGTTTGCAAGGAGAGCCTGACGTTGTGCCTCAAACTTGTCATAGGCAAACCGCAGGAACAATAGCCCCAACACGACGTTCACGTAATCCGTGGCACTCACGCTTCCGCGCAACTTATTACACGCAGCCCAAAGACCCGCTTCGAGCGACACCTGCTTCTTTTCCTTCGCCATAACATCTCCAAGCAAAAGTGGCGAAATCCGTCCTCATTCGCACGGAGACGTTGGCCTAAGATGTCGGGAAAACAAAAAAGGCGTGGAGTCGCTTAGCGTGCCTATCGCTCTGCGGGCTACCACACCCTTGACTCAATAAGCACAAACGACCCACGCCCCAGATGGGACGTGAGCGTTCGTCTTACTCTCGAGTCATTAGAAAGTGGTAGTTTCAGAGCGAGAATAAGAGACGAATCTCAAAATTTCCGGTCGCCCAATGCCGGGTGGCAAAGGGCTATGTCAGTGGAAAATATATATAAATACGAATTTTTTGTGTCAAATGCACCGTCACATAAGAGCAAATTTTGCACCCTTGGTGGCAAGGCTCTCCAGACATCCTAGACAAAGAGCCGAAAATTTGCCCAAAATAGCGCTTCCGAAATTTTTTCTGAAATTTTATGACATTCCCATGATATATATTTATACTGAAAAGAAATCCAAAATGGAAGTGTGTAAAATGAATGAAGTAGGACAACCGAAAGTTTTTATATCGTACTCTTGGGCTGTAAAAGACTGGACTGTTAATCTTGCTACTCGTTTAATGAATGACGGTGTAGAGACCAAAGTCGATTTTTGGGATTTAAAAGAGGGGCAAGATAAATACAAATTTATGGAATCGATGGTGGCAGACCAATCCATTGATTATGTATTGATTCTTTGCGATGAAACTTATACCAAAAAGGCTAATGATAGAACTGGAGGTGTTGGTGACGAAACCGTCATTATCACATCAGAACTTTATGGGAAATCGTCTCAAACAAAATTTTTGCCTTTAGTTTTAGAAACAGATGAAAAAGACGAAGCTACCCGACCTGTATATATAAAATCTCGAATATATTTTGATTTTACCGATGAAAATAATTACGAAAATGAATATGAAAGACTATTAAGACACATTTATAATAAGCCGTTAATTCCTAAACCAAAATTAGGAAGTATGCCAGAATGGTTGAACGAAAATAAAGTAAGCTTGTCCTCCTTGTCAAAGTCGATATCAATTTTAAAATCTTCCGCCAATGAAACTCGAAAGAATGCTGCTGTTGCGGATTTTTACCAAGAATTTTCAAGCAAAGCGAAAGAATTTATTATTAAGGACTCAAATAATATCGGACAAGAAATCTTGTCGAAAAAAGGAGCTATGAAACCATTAAGAGATTCATATTTAGATTTTTTAAAAGAAATTATATTCTCTGAACGGGATTTAGCTGAGTTCGTGTGTCGTTTCTTTGAAAATGTATATAATGAACTAATGCTTTTGCCCCCTCACACGAATTCCTGGAGTAATTCTCATTATGAGCACTATCATTTTTTTATATGGGAAACATTTGTTTGTACTGTCACTTATTTACTTCATTATGAAAAATATAAAGAACTGTATTTGGTTTTGACTCATACTTATTTTTTGCAAAAAGAAATATCTCCTCTAAGAAGCATTTCTCCCGCTTCTATTATGAATTTTGGGTGTTATTGTGAAAATCTTGAATATTCTAAAGAAAATTCGCGAATGTATTCATTTACAGCAGATGTTGCTGTTAAAAGAATCAAGGAGCCTTTAATAACTCAAGAATCTTTTGCAGAAACAGATATTTTTATTTGTCAAATGTCGGCTGTCTTGAATATAAAAGATGGTGCTTGGTTTCCTACTTCATATGTTTATGCAAACATAAATCCTTTTGGCGAAAGTTCAATAAATGTGTGGAAAAAATTGCCTTCGAAACAGTATTGTTTGAAGATTCTACCTTTATTTAACGCAAAAACCATTGAAGAACTAAAGTGCAAGATACAAAATAATCCGATTGAAGCTGGCTATGGATATCCCGGTTCTTTAAGTAAAGTTCCGAAAATTCCTTTAACAATTGGCAATTATGACATCGCTTCCTTGCCTTAGAAAAAAATGGTTTTTGCTTATGGAGAACTTGACAATGAAAAAAGCTGAAATGTATTGGCAAACATATCTAAATCTCGAAAGAGAACTTCTCGAACTGTCTAAATACATTTACATTACAGATGAGAAATATGTTTATTCAAAAGGTTCCTTGATCCGAGAATCGTGTAAAACGCAAATCGAAACTTTTTCTCCGCATATTGCAGATTTGATTGTTAGAACATGTGTCGAAATTGAAGCCATATCAAAGGAATTGTATTTTGACTTAGGAGGCTCAAAAAAAAGAGGGGATAAAGATTTATTTTTTGATGAAGATTGCTTGAAAATATTAGATATAAAATGTAATTCGTCTAAGAAGATAGTGATGGTAACTTGTCCGTCGTTCAATTTAACCGAAGATAGTAATAAGGTTTTTAGACCTCTGAGAGAAGCTCATAAAAGACAGGGAACTGACTGGGAAAGCGCGTATCAAGCAGTAAAACATGATAGATATTCGTCTGTTAGTAGGGGCACTGTAAAAAATCTTATTCGTGCTTTAGGCGCCTTATTCCTATTAAATATTTATTATAGAAATGAAAAAATATATTCAAAATACTTAGAAGTCAATAAATTGGATTTTTCGTTTGGATCCAAAATTTTTTCATTGAAGAAGCCTGATCAACGCTATGTCATTGATGTGGTAAATGGAAAAGAAATATCAGAAATTTTAACTTCAAACGAATCCCCATATATTTTAAAATATACGGATTCAATTTATAAGGAGGTGCTAGAAGCGAATAAAAAAATTGTAGCAGAAAGAAAACGGTATTTTGAATCGCAAGAGGAATTTAAAGAAGTCGCTTTTATAAATCAACTAAACCAAGCATTAGAAAAAGAAAAAATGGATCCTCGTCAAAAAGTTATACTATCTTGGGAATTATGTAAGTATAGGATAAATAAAAAAATTCCAAGCACCTTACCATTTGAGGAACGAAAAAGATTATTTGTTGGTTGCGACGAATTTAACGGACGGATTCGACAAATGAATCCTCACAAGCAAGAATCTGAACTAACTACAGAAAACATTCAGCAGGAAATAGATTCTGCCGGAATAATGGCAGGAATGGAGTTGGACTATCAATTTGATAGACTTAGAGAAATAAAAGCTTTTAATGAAGGGTATTGTGAATTGATTATAGATAGAGGCGATCTAAAATACAAATAAGGGTGAAATAAATTTTATGAGCGCTTCTAAATTATACAAATATCTTGATATCTATGGCGGATTGAAGATGATGAAATGCCACAATCTTCGATTCGTTAACGCCACAAGATTAAACGACCCTTTTGATTGTCATCCCAGTTTGATAGACTTTTCAAAAGTTCCTGCAGAAAAATGCAAGATATGGTCGGCACATTTAATTGAGGAATTGGAGTCTTGCCAATATAAGAACTTGCGAAAACGTACTTGGATTTGTAGTCTTTCAAAGGTCTATGATTCCTTGCTTATGTGGTGCTTTTACAGCAGTTACAGCGGTGTCTGTATCGGTATCGACATGGAAAAAGCAGAGAAGTATCTTTCTCGAGTAATGAACGGAGTCTATTTGGGCGTACAACAATTAGAAGTGCAGTACAAGGACATTGTCAATAAACCGGATTTCTTTCACAAAATCGACATGATTAATTACACCCGTTACCAGCTGTCAACAAAAGCTAAGGAATGGGAGCATGAAAAAGAAGTTCGCTTGTTGCTGACAGATCCATTAGTTGGAACAATTCCTTCAGAATATTCAGAAAGTGCTAAAAAGGAAGACGGTTCGGTTGATTACGAAGATGTTCGCTTTTATCCGGTTATAGGTCGAGAATGTTTTTGCGAACTCTATCTCGGCGTCAATGTGGAAAAAGACAAGCAGGATGAAATTTTGAAAGTGGCGCGATGGCTTAATCCTGAAATGAAAATTTATAAGATGACAATAGATCCTAATCAGTTTAGATTGAATGCAGGATTTATTGAAAATTGAATTTTTGCACACTCTTTTTCTCGAATAGGCGAATATCATTGCCTTAAAATCGTTCTATATTTATAAAACTATAAAACAATATTTTGATTTTACCATTTAACTTTTATTATTTTTATAAAAAAGGAATGCAAAATGGCAAAAATCGGATTTCTTCATATTTCAGATTTACACATAAAAGAAGATTCTGTGCTTAAACCAGCAGAAAAGATCGTTTTAGCCATTAAAAGTGACTGGATTGATGTTAGCCATATATATGTACTTTTTTCCGGGGATATCGCTTTCTCAGGGAAAAAGGAAGAGTACGCAAAAGCTGAAGATTGGATTCAATCTGTTTTGCTACTAATACAAGAAGAAATAAAGAAACCGACAGGTGTTTATTTAGTTCCAGGAAATCATGATTGCGATTTCAATAAAAATTCAGGAATTCGTAATATCACCTTACAACATATTCAAAATAACGGATACAATAATCTTGACAATAGTATAATTGAAACTTGTGCAAGCGTTCAATCTGATTATTGGGATTTTTATAGAAAAATAAATCAGTCATCTCATGAATTTGAGAAGTTTGTTTTTTATGAAACTGAAGAAACAGCGGATTGTCATTTAGGTTTTTATGAAATAAACACAGCGTTAACATCATCACTAAATGAATCCCGTCTTTTTATTCCTGTAAAAAAATTTCCTCGTTTTGATTCTAACGGGACAATTCGAATAGCAATTTTTCACCATCCTTTATCTTGGTTAACTTCGCAAAATCAAGAAAATAATAGAAATGAGTTTAGGACATATTTGCAAAATAATTTTGATTTTGCCTTTTGCGGTCATGAACATAATCTTACTGTTAGAGAAGAAAATAATGATTTGACAGCAAATGGATTTATTGATATTTGCGGAGCGGCGTTCAATTTTCAAAAAGATGGCAAAGACTGCTCAGAATTTCAAACGATTGTATTTGATTCAAATACGAAAGATATAAGGCTGAAAACATATTTTTATGCGGATGATTTATTTTGTGAAAAAAATAAAGCTTCTTTTATTGCTGAAAAAACGGAATCAGGGCTTTTAAGCAAAAGCCACTCAAAAGATTTTATCAATAGTATTGAAAAAATCAATTTTACGTTACCAAATAAGAATGGAAAGCAAGCCGTAATAAATGACATATTTGTTTATCCAGATTTGGAAAAAACGACATCAAACGAAGTCAAAAATCATATTTCGTCAGAAAAAGTCTTAGATGATGATTCGGAAATAATTGTTATAGAGGGGGACGCTCAAAGCGGGAAAACATCTCTTGCGTTAAAATTATTTTTTGACACAGAAAAAACTTCAAATCTATCTCTTTACGTAAAAAACAAGGACCTATTAGTCCGAAAAAAAAGAGAAATAGACGATTTTGAAAAAATTATAAAAAAAACATATGGATTACAGTACGTTTCTGCTTGTTCTTCTTTTGATGAATTTAGACAGGATGAAAATAAAATTATATTTATAGATGATTTCTCTCTAGACCCTTTGGGAAAAGAAAACTTCCAAATATTTTTTGATTACTTGAAAAGCGTATTCAAAAAAATAATTATTTTTACTAATTCAAGTTTGAATTGGCAAATTAAGTTAAAGAGCATATTTGGTGATAAAATTTCTCTTTTTAGAATTCTTCCGTTCAATAATAACCGAAGAAGCGAATTATGTGAAAAATATTACGCATTTTACGAAGACAAAGATTTTGACAAAGATCAAAATGATGATTTGGACTTCCTAAAAAATAATTGTCTTTTGCTAAGGCGAGTTGTACAAAACAAAATCGTTCCATCGTATCCTTTATATATGCTGATAATATTGCAGGCTCAAAAGAATTTCCCTGCAAGAAATTTCGAAAAAACATCATATTCAGAATGTTACAGGACGCTAATTTATTTGTCTTTGATGAAAAATGGATGCGTCAAAGACGATGAGTTTAATATGCATATTAAATTTTTAGAAGAATTTTCTTTTTTTCTTTATAAAAAGAAGGATACTCGATTTACAAAAGAAGATTTCGACGCTTTTTCTCGAGAATACGCTAATAAATACATCCTTGGTTCTCCAGATGCCTTATTATCTACTTGTCTAAAAGCAAATCTTTTGAAAAAAGATGACGAAATTTACTCATTTTCTTATAAATACATTTATTATTATCTAGTTGCAGGAAAAATAGCAAAGACCATAGATAGGGATGAGGGGAAGAAAATTGTTGAAGATCTGTGTTCTAATTTAAATTCACTAGAAAATGCAAATATATTAATTTTTATTTCTAGTTATACTGAAAGTGAAAACCTGCTGGATGAGGTTTCTTTTGCAACAATGTTGCCTTTTGAGCATTATAAACCAGCAACTCTTGATGCTAAAAGCGAGTACTTTAATTTCATAAATGAAGTTGTTGAAAAAATATCATCCTCTGTTATTCAAGGCGACGTAGATCCTTATGAAACCCATAAAGTTATTCAAGACAATATAGATAAAGTTGACGAGGAAATCAGCCTTGAAAAAGAGGAAAATGTTGACTCATCGGATGTCCTCGCTCCAATCTTACAGTCTTTTAGATCAATTGAAATTGTTGGTCAAATAATAAAGAACCGATATGCATCGATTGCAAAAGAAAAAATTCAGGAAATGATGCAAAATGTTTTTGAATGCGGCTTCAGAACATTAGACTTTTTTTGTCAAGATCTAATTCGGGCAAAAGATGATTTGACATTAGCAGTAACAAAAGAACTAGAAAAAAAGAATCATAAAAAGAATGACCCTCAAAAAATAAAACTAGCGGCAAATAATTTTGTGAGAATGTTGTCGTATTTTATTTGCCATATGATGATATACAAGATCGCGAATGCTGTTGCTCAAAAAAACATATCCTTGATTGCAGATGAAGTCGCTTTTAAAATCAATTCAGAAAACAATTCTCCTATCGCTAAATTAACAGCTTTTTCTGTAGCGTTATCATCAGGAAGATTTAATATGAAAAAACTTGAAGAACTTCACAAAGAGTTTTATAAGAAAAATATGCTTGTTCATAATTTACTTTGCGACATAGTACGAAATTATGTTTATACAAACAATATTGATATTTCAAAAAAACAAAAAATTGCTAGTGCATTAAATTTAAAAGTCCAATTTAAACCGACTTTACCAGCGAAAGGCGTTTAACTCTCTTATAGTAACATAGTAAATAAAAGTTATATCAAACATAAACGGCAGAACTCCGATGCGAAAGAAACCGTCAGAACTGGATTTTGAAGAATACATCCGTCAGGTCGAGCCCGCCAAGCGGGAAAAGTCCTACGCGTGGTCCACGGCTATCGGCTTGCAGCAGGTTGATGGCCTGACGCCTTCGGATTATCTGCTCGAAGTCGCCAAGAAGAACATTGAAGGGAAGATTTCCCTGAACAAGGCTCAGGAGCTCATTGATTCTTATTACGAATCGAAGACGGAGCGTTCCGACGACAAAGACGATACTGAAGAAGCTGACAAAGTTTCTGCCCGCATTGCGCAAATATTGAGTGAAAAGTCGTTCAATTTTTCACCCTCTTTTTTGATTGCAATTCACAAGCGGCTTTTCGAGGGGGTGTTCAAACATGCTGGAGAAATCCGCAAATACAATATTTCGAAAAAGGAATGGGTGCTGAACGGGCAATACTCGCACGACTGCGGTTTTTACCATCAAGTATCTGCGTTCCATGGGCTTTAAAGTCGGGAACGACATTTTCGCCAAAAATTCGTGGTATTTCAGGAATGCCCTTGTCCGTGCGAACTACAAGAATGTGCGGAAGGGAATCCAGCAAGAGCCGGAACACCTCGAAAAGTTCTTCCGTAATTTGCTGATGGGCGAACACAACGAACTGAGAAACCGCTACTTGCATGTTGATTACAAGGGAGTCAAGGACAAAGCTGTGATTGAAAAATCAAAAAATGTCACAGTAAAATGTCACAGTAAAAATCAGCGAACGCCAGAAACAGATTCTAGACATTGTGAAAGAGAATCCGAAAAGTGGCGAAAAATGCTTAAAACGTCGATAAAAGTCGACAAAGTTCAAGAAAATTATTGTTGAATACCTGTCTGAATTTTCGCTTTTTTACGAAAAATTTCGTGATTGTCATCTTTTGACACTCGAAGAATGTATCTTTGTGGGCAGAAACACTCTTTTCAGGAGGCATAATATGAAAAAGATTCTTTTTTTTATGATTATGGCGATATTTCCCACTCTTGCCATGGCGTCGCCTTTTGGTTTAAAGATGGGTATGTCGATTAAGGAGATTGCCAAGGAATGCGAGGGCAAGCCCGAATTCGTAAAAAATGACGCTTACATAATCAAGCCTAAGAAAAGTCACCCGTCATTTGAGTATTATTTTGTTTTTGTCGACAAAAATAAGGGCTTATACCAGATTAAGGCATTATCTTCGGCCATCAGTACAAACGACTATGGAACAGAATTGCAGGGCGCTTTCAATACCACCAAAGACCGTATCGCAAAGAAGTACGGCGAAGCTACGATTCGTGATGAAATTGATCCGGAATCTGTTTTTCAAGAAGGCTATTATTGGATGCACACCTTAAAAGGTGGCGCACGCACTTTGGCCGCCATCTGGGGTAAGGGAGGAAAACTCGCCGACAATCTTGATATGGTTGTTCTCGAATGTTCCGCAAGCGAGATTTCTTCCCGCCAGGGATTCCTGATTCTTTATTATTTCTTCAAAAATGCGGATAAAATTGAAGACGAACAGGACTCCGTATTTTAGGTACAGCGCACTTTACTCATACAATCCCTTGCTAAAGTAACGGTCGCCGCGGTCGGGTGCTACGAACACGATGTTTCCGCGGGCGCCCGAGGCGATGAGTTTCTTGACAGCGGTGAACGCGGCACCCGAAGAGGAGCCTGCGAAGATTCCTTCTTTCTTGGCGAGTTCGCGGGCACCGCCAAAGGCGTCGTCATCGTTGATTTTGATGACCTGATCTACGAGCGACATGTCCATGGTGTCGGCGATAAAGTCGTTGCCGATTCCTTCGATGTTGTAGTCGCCATGTTCGCCGCCGCCCATAGTAGAGCCGATGGGGTCTGCGAGTACGCCCTTGATGTTAGGGTTCTTTTCCTTGAGCGCCTTAAGGATTCCGCTGAAGGTGCCGCCACTGCCTGCGCCTGCGACCACGTAGTCGATTTGTCCGTCCAGATCCTCGTAGATTTCGGGGCCGGTGGTTTCGTAATGGGCCAGCGGGTTTGCCATGTTGCGGAACTGCCTTAGCGAAACAGAGCCCGGAATTTGCGTCAGGAGTTCTTCGTCCTTCTTTTCGGCGCCGAGCATTCCGTCTTCGCGCGGGGTGTTGATGAGTTCTGCACCGAGGGCGCGCATGAGCGTCTGCTTTTCTTGCGAGAACTTGGTGGGCACCACGAATATCACGCGGATGCCGCGGTTGAGTGCCGCGAAGGCGATGCCGAGGCCGGTGTTGCCTGCGGTGGCTTCCACAATGGTTCCACCCGGTTTCAGGAGACCCTTTTCAATCGCGTCGTTTACCATGTAAAGGCCGGTGCGGTCCTTCACACTGCCCGAGGGGTTCCAGAGTTCGAGTTTAGCAAACAGGTTTACGCCTTCGGGGAGTCCGACATGGTTAAGCTTTACAAGCGGAGTCTTCCCGATTAAAGATTGCATCGATTCGTAGTAATGCATATTATGCTTCCTTTGCGGCGCTAATGCCGGCGTTCAAATCCAAGATAATGTCATCGACTTTTTCGATACCTACAGACAAACGAATGAGTCCGTCGGTAATGCCCACCTTTTCGCGGATTTCCTTCGGAATAGAGGCATGGGTCATGGTGGCCGGATGGCATACGAGGCTTTCAACACCGCCCAAACTTTCGGCCAGCGAAATCAGCTGCAGTGCCTTGAAGAATTTCTTGATGTCGTAGTTTTCGTAAAGTTCGAACGAAATCATGGCGCCGCCGTTCTTGGCCTGTTTCTTGTTGATTTCGTAGCCCTGAGCGGTCGGGAGTCCCGGATAATAAACACGCTTCACGGCTTCATGCTGTTCCAGGTAGCGGGCAATGCGTTCCGCATTTTCGGTATGGCGATCGAGGCGCACGCCAAGCGTCTTGATACCGCGAATCAGGAGGAACGAATCGAAGGGGCCGAGCACCGCACCCACGGCATTCTGATTGAACGCAAGCTTTTCTGCGATTTCCTTGTTATTCGTTACGGCGAGGCCTGCCACCACATCGCTGTGGCCGCCCAAGTACTTGGTCGCGGAATGCACCACGATGTCGGCGCCAAGTTCCAGCGGGCGCTGCAAGTAAGGAGTCATGAAGGTGTTGTCGACAATGGTCAGAATTCCATGCTTCTTCGCAATCGCGGCGACTCCCGCCAAGTCCGTCACGGTCAGGAGCGGGTTCGCCGGGCTTTCGATAAAGAAGGCCTTCACATCGGGCGTCACCTTGGTATCGAGCGTTGCCAAGTCGGTCGTATCTTCAATAGAATAGGTAATGCCGAGGTTCTTGAAAACTTTATCCAGAACGCGGAAGGTACCACCATAAACATTGCTAGAGATAATGATGCGGTCGCCCTGCTTGAAAAGCGAAAGCACCGTAGAGGTAGCCGCCATGCCGCTACCAAAAGCAAAGCCCGCGACACCGCCTTCAAGGTCGGCAATCAGCGCTTCGAGGGCTGCGCGCGTGGGGTTACCCGTGCGGGAATATTCCCAGCCGGTATTTTCGCCGAGACCCGCCTGCTTGTAGGTAGAAGTCTGGTAGATGGGCACGTTAACGGCTCCGGTGACCTTGTCACCATCGATGCCGCCGTGGATGAGTTTCGTTTCGATATACTTGGAAATTGACATTTTTTGAAGTCCTTTAGCGCCATGCGCCATTTATTGTTAAAATTCGAATAAAAAATCCCGCTCCGGAGACAAAACCGAGCGGGAATCTGTTTTAGATAAAAGCCTAAAAACTAGTCGCCCGTTCGACATCGACCCCAACAGAAACAACACTTGTTCATCATTTTTTGAGTCATTTTTTTAATTCCTATCGTTTGTGTAGGAATAATATAGACAAAAACAATAACGCTGTCAACCGAAATCGGGTTATTTGGTTATACAATTTTTCTTTGATTAAAGATAGTTTTTATCTATAACATACCGCTTTATTTATTTACGCAAAATCTGCGGAAAAAATAGAGTGATAGGTTTTGGCGTGGTGGACGGAATTGCCTCGGATTGACCCGAAATTAGTGCTCCTAAGCTCTAGAATTTGCCGTAGCGAACAATTCTTGCTGTGTCAGGTTCCTTGTTTTACTCTATTTTTGATTGAATTTTCAACTAATTACGCAAAATCTGCGTTAAAAATTAGCTTTTTTGTAGACGGTTAACTTTTTTTCTTGACCGAAGCCTTTGCATAACCTATCTTTGCCTGCGAAACAATTAACCTTAACCACTAGCCGCTCGCGGCGACGCTCATACCTCAAAGCGAAGCGACCTCATAACCACTATGTACTACGAAAGCATCAAGGTCCTCGACTGCACCATCCGCGATGGCGGTCTCGTCAACAAGCACGACTTCTCCCTCGAATTTGTGCGTCGCCTCTATACACTCCTTTCTGCCGCCGGCGTGGACTATATGGAAATGGGTTACAAGAATTCTCCGGAACTCTTCGACCCCAAGGAATACGGTCCGTGGAAGTTCTGCGAAGACGATCTCCTGTGGAAGGTGAAAGACGGCATCGAATCCAACATCAAGATGGCCGTGATGGCTGACGTGGGCCGCGTGAACATGGACGCCGTGAAGCCCGCCAGCGAAAGCCCGTACCAGATGTTCCGCGTGGCAAGCTACGTGAAGAACATCGACAAGGGTATCGAGATGGTGAATGCCTTCCACGACATGGGTTACGAAACAACCCTCAACATCATGGCCGTGAGCCGTGACCGTGGTCCGGAACTTGACGAAGCCCTGCATCAGGTGAACGAAGAGTGCAAGGCCGACGTGCTTTACCTCGTCGACAGCTTCGGTGCCTTCTACCAGGAAGACATTGACAAGGAACTGACTCGTTACAAGGGAATCGTGAAGAACAAGAAGTTCGGTTTCCATGGCCACAACAACCAGCAGCTTGCCTTCAGCAACACGATCCAGGCAATTATTAACCATGTGGATTTCCTCGACGGTTCCGTGTCTGGCATGGGCCGTGGCGCTGGCAACTGCACCACCGAGTTGCTCCTCGGTTTCCTCAAGAACCCGAAGTACGACCTGCGTCCGGTGCTCGATGCCTACCAGGAACTGTTCTTGCCGCTCAAGGAAAAGTATGAATGGGGTTACATCATCCCGCAGATGATTACGGGTATGCTGAACCGCCACCCGCAGGATGCTATCGCCGTCCGCAAAACCGAAGACCGCGACAACTACCGCAAGTTCTATAATCATATGATGAACGACTAGGAGGCGAATCCAGCACGAAAGTGCTCGCACTTTCGTATTGGTGAGCCGACGAGTCGCGCCCTTGATTTGAAAAATCAAGGGCCACGATTAAAGACCGCTCGCGCCCAATCGTACTAAGTACGTGCCCTGAGCGCTCGCTCTCGCAACCGCCCCCAGTTAACACCTGGGGGCTTTGTTGCTCACAGAGGAGCCGAATGCCGCGATAAACTATCCGGGTTTTAGGGCGGAGCCCTAGGCGAAGGGGTAGCGAGCGACTAGCGTGCGTCGTGCGAGCGAGGGGGAAACTTCCCCCTTCTTTTTTTTCTAGTTTGTTTCTCGTGCCGCATCTTTTTATTTTCATCGCCTTTGTCCTTTTGCTCCCGTCGTATTCACTCGCGGGGGAGTCTTCGGCGAATGATGCCGAATCGGTTCCGAAACGGGAATCGGTGGCGCTTCCGGGGCAGTCCGCCTACACGGGTGCGGGGCTTTCGATCGGACTTGCGGCAGGTGTCTTCAGCCCGATTGAAGAATGTGACTGCATGGGCTCGTGGCAGGGCCAGCTGGAGTATTTTTATTCGGATTTGGTGAGTGGGAGTTTCGAGGTGCGTTTTTTCGGCGGCGACCTGGACCGCGACAAGATGGTCATGTTCCAGCGCTATCGGATTCATGTGAGGTTTCATTCCGCTTACGATGAATTTGCTCTTTTTGCGGGGCCGTTCCTGGGGCTGGAGAATACGAGCATCTCGGAATTCCGCAAGCAGGTGGTGGACCGGGAAGAGGCGGATTCAAAAAAAACGCGTGCCCGTTTCTGGTGGCAGCAGGCGGATGACGAAGATCTTGAAGAAACGGACGATTCCTCTAAAACGGAGACGAACTGCGGAAAGCTGTTCGCTATGGACGGTTTCTCTATCGGGCTTGGCCTAGGGGGCGGCTATAACGTGTCTAGGCTGTTCGCGGTAACGGGGCTTGTCCAGGTCGAATACAATTTTTCGAAGGACGTGATGTTGAGCCTTGTGCCGGGGGTGGCTTTCAACCTGCTGGAAGTGTGGCCCTGGGCGAAAGGTGCGCTCCGTTCTACATGGATTTCTTTTGAAGTGGGTGGGCAAAGATACGTCCACGGGGGTGTCGAGGGGTGGTCGAACACCTTTTTCCTGGGGCTCCAGCTCGGGGCGTAGGGACTGTTTTGGGGCGGACTGCCTCCCGCAGTTTGACATTTTTTCCTGATTTTCTATATTTGGTGCACCGATTTTTATCGGAACCCTCCCGGGGCCAATGTCGGTCTCCCGGGCGATAGACCAAAGGGACTCATTATATGAGACAATACGAAACGATGGTGATCATCGACGCTATGATCTCTGACGACGCTATCAAGGCCGAAATCGAGACTATCGCCGCCAACATCACCAAAGGCAACGGCGAAATCCTCCGCCGCGACGATTGGGGCAAGCGCAAGCTCGCCTACTCCATCAAGAAGCGCCAGCATGGCTTTTACGTGATCTTCTACTACAAGGCTGAAGCCGCTACGGTCGCCTCTGTGGAAGCCGCTCTCAAGCTGAACGAAAACGTTCTCCGCTGGATGACTCTCGCTGATTATCCGATGAGCGAAATTGTTTACGACCAAACTCAGACCCAGTCCACCGAAGAAATCATCCCGGTTGACGCAGAAGAAGGGGAGGCTGAATAATGGCTTTTGAAGATAAGAAGCAGGCTCCGCGTATCCGCCGCAAGAAGACTTGCTGGTTCACGGAAAACAACATCAAGTTCATTGACTACAAGGACGAAAAGACCCTTCGTCGCTTCATCTCTGAACGTGGTAAGATCATTCCTCGCCGCATTTCTGGCACCTCCGCCAAGTATCAGCGTATGCTGAACGAAGCTATCAAGCGTGCCCGTCAGATGGCTATTCTCCCGTTCGTTTCGGACAGTCTGCGCTAAGGAGGAACTAGACTATGGAAATTATTCTTAAGGCCAACGTTCCCCACTTGGGCAAGATGCTTGACGTCGTGAAGGTTAAGGACGGCTATGCCCGTAACTACCTCTTCCCGCGTAAGCTCGCTGTTCGCGCAACTAAGGAAGCCAAGCTCGAAATCGAAAACAACCGCGCTGCTGTTGAAGCTCAGTTCCAGAAGGAACTCGCTGCCGCTGGTGACGTGGCTGCCAAGCTTTCTCAGGTTTCTGTCAACCTCGAACGCCGCGTTGTGGAAGGCGAACGTCTGTACGGTTCTGTGACCGCTGCCGACATCGCTGACGCCATCACCAAGCAGGGCGTTAAGGTTACCCGTGCTCAGGTTGCTCTCGAAGAACCGATCAAGCAGCTCGGTGTTTACACCGTGACGATCAAGGTCTTCAGCGACGTTGAAGCTCAGGTCAAGGTTTGGGTGGTTGCGGAGAAGGCTTAAGTTCCGGCTTAAACCCTTTCTAAATCACTAGAAATCTTTCGGACCGCTCCTTCGGGGGCGGTTCTTTTTTAGTGTTTTTTCTATTTTATCGTTGTATGCGCAAGTTTTCTTTTATAGCCTGTGTGGCAAGTCTTTTGGCGGTGCAGTCCTTTGCTCAGCCGCGTGACCTTTTTGCGGAATTCGAGGCGGAGGCCGAGGCTGCCGAGCAGTCCTCTGCCGCGGTTGCGTCTTCCAGTAGTGTTGCCCCCGCTCCGGTTTCAAGCGCCGCGGTCACCCCTGCAGCACCGGCGCCAGTTTCTAGCAGCGCTAAAGCCGCTAGCTCCAGCAGTGCAAAGGTCCCTGAGCCTGCCGAAGGGCCTGTTTCAAGTAGCGCGAAGGTCGCAAGCTCCAGCAGCGTTCAGGTCGCTGTACCTGCCGAAGTGCCCGCGTCTAGCAGCGCAAATGTCCCTGAATCTACCGAAGGGCTGTCGAGCGGCGCGGAACTCGATTCCTCTGTCGTCGCCGGTGCCGATACGGCTCTGGCTGCTGTCTCCGATTCTGCGGTGGTTGATTCGGCCTCGACAGCTGATTCGGCGGTCGTAGATTATGCTGCCCAGAAGCAAGCCGCTATCAATGCGGCGATTGAAGAGGCCAAAAAGCGCGATTCGCTTGCCGCCCTTTCCAGTTCCTCGGTTGTCGCAGAAGCGCCTTCCTCCAGTAGCATGAGTCGTCGCGAGTTGCTTGGCCCCGTCAAGGTATCCAAGGTGAACGGCATCGATGAAATGAGGGGCCGTTACAAGAGCCCGCGCAAGGCGATGTTCCTCTCTCTCGTGATTCCGGGTTCGGGTCAACTTTATGTGGGCGGTTCCACGTTCACGTACGCCCGTGGGGTGGTCTACCTGGCGCTCGAAGCGGCGCTGTGGGGTAGCTGGTATTACTACTCGGTGTACAAGTACGACAAGCAGGTGGACAAGTACAAGGACTTTGCGAAGAAGCATTACTCCATCGGTCGCTATGAAAGCGAAATGCGCGACCTGTACAATGCCGATGGCCTGAACTACGAATCGGAATTCCGTCGTCGTTACCTGGGGTCTCGCGAGTCGTTCTGCGAAGGAATCTTCGGCGATGCGACACGCCACGGCTGCTATGATCGCGACAAGCTGTATCACAATGACGTGGACTACGTGAATGATTTTGTGGCAGATCCGAAGAGCCTCGGCGAAGAAATGAAGACGGTCAAGATGGATAATCCTTCCGAAGTCTACCAGCTGATTGCCGACAATGCGTATGTGCTGGGTTGGGACGATGTCGAAGATCCTGCTGTTGCGACGGCACTCGATTTGGAAGATCCGAATTCTGCGACGGTGGGTCTGGGCAAGTCCGCTCGCCAGAAGGAATACCGTTCGCTGCGCAGCAAGGCGAACGATTATGCCGACATGCAGGCGTGGTTCTTTGGCGGCCTGATTCTGAACCATATCGTTTCGGCCGTGGACGCCCTGTTTACGGCGAACGCGCATAACAAGACACTCTACGAAGAAGACTTGTCTTGGTATGACCATTTGCATTTCGATAGCGGAGTGTCCTTTGTGGACGGCTTCGGTGTGAACGTGCAGGCTAGTTGGGGATTCTGATGAAGTTCCTTGTAGTGCTCCTTTTTGCCGTGGCGACCGCCTTTTCGCAGGTGGTGGTTTCGGTCGATGAAAGCGTGAGCAAGAATTCCGAGAAAAAATGGTACCTGGGCATGGGCGCCTCGGCCCTGTTGCCGGGTATGGGTGAACTTTACCTGGGCGAACGGCAGTTCGTGCGGCCTTTCGTGTGGACGGACATTGCCCTCTGGTTTACCGCCATCGGTTCGTATGCCATCGGTGAACGCTACATAACCTCGGCGCACAATTATGCGGTGCGTCATGCGGGGCTAACATCGAATAGCCGGGATGTGGACATGCTCAATACGGTTGGCGATTACCGCAGCCGTGGGGGTGTCGCGGGGCAGAACTCGTCGCCTGACATGGACGAGGACTACAACCAGGCGCAGCTGCGCGCCGGCAAGAAAATCGACGAAGACCTCAATGCCAGCATCCAGTGGGATTGGGGCTCCAGCGACAATCCCGAGACGACTGAACATATCGACGAATACAAGAGCCGCCTGCGTCATTACCGCGTGAGCCGCATCGTTTTCCAAGTGTCGGTCGGTGCGCTCCTCCTGAACCGCGTGGTCTCGATGCTGAACACCATCCGCGTCTACCGTGCCACTTCTTCAAAGTCCTTTACCGAACGAATGGAATTTGTGCCTGAATTCTACGAGGATGGCAGCGGTTTGATCATGAATGTGAAATTCTAGAAATTTCAGATTTCGGAATTCAGAATTCGGAATTGGAAATGACAAATAATTTGCAACGCCTTATACAGTTTAATCATCTAAAGTTTATGAAAAAATTTGCATTTTTATCTGTCGCGTTGCTATTGGTTGCTTGCAGTAACGATTCCGCTCCCGGTGCAGGGGCGCCTGGTAAGGGTGCTACTGGCAAGGGCGGCCCTGGTGGCAAAGGTGGTCCGGGTGGCAGGCCCGCTCGTGAAATCGCGGTAGAAGGTTACATTGCCGAAGCCCATGAATCGGGCAAGACGTTTTCTGCAATGGCGACGCTCGAACCGCTGAACAGCGTGCAGCTGACGGCGGCTACTTCGGGCCGGCTCATGAACCTTTACGCGAAGGATGGCGCCTCGGTACAGAAGGGTACGCTTCTCGCTAAAATTGACGATTCCGAATTGAGAGCGCAGCTCAAGCAGGCGGAGTCGAACCAGCAGCTGGCCCAGCAAAAATTTGACCGCACCAAGACCCTTCACGAAAAGGATGGTGCCACTCAGGCGGATATGGAAGCGGCAGAGGCTTCGCTCAAGTCGGCGGAAGCTTCGGTGGAACTTATCAAGGCGCAAATCGCGAAGACCGAAGTGCGTGCCCCGTTTGCAGGCAAGCTCGGCTTTGTGAATGTTTCTGTGGGCGCCTGGCTTACGACGGGTACATCGATTGCAACGCTTAGCGAAGTGAAAAAGCTCAAGGCAAAGTTTGCGCTTCCGCAGCGCTATGCCACTACGCTTAAGGTGGGCGACGCGGTAGACGTTAAGGACGAAGAGCGTAACATGGCCAAGTCTGGCAAGGTGAAGGCCCTGGAAGCATCCCTTTCCGAAAGCAGCCGCACGCGCCAGGTCCTTGTTGAAATTGACAATGCGAACGGTGAACTTCTGGCAGGCTCTTACGCCAAGGTGAATGTGACCATGCAGGCGGGCGCTGCTAAAAGTATCCCGGTTCCTGCCGAAGCATTTACTCTCGATAAAGATGGCGCCTACGTGTTTGTGGCGACCGGCGGCAAGGCAAAGATCAAGCATGTCGAGACGGGTCTCCGTACGCCGATTTCGGTCAATGTGACGGGAGGCCTCAACGAAGGCGATACGGTGATAACGTCCGGTTTGATTAGCCTTCGCGAAGGAACATCTGTCCGCATCCGTGAAATTCGCCATAACACTGATTACGAAGTGGAGTAGGTAAACGATGAGTGTCGCTACCCTTTCCGTACGTCGCCCGGTGCTCATGACCGTGATGGCGCTCGTCATCATCTTGCTTGGCGCCTTTGGCGCGTCGAACTTGGGCGTGCGCGAATATCCGAACGTGGACTATCCGCTGATTCAGGTGCGTACTTCGTACCCGGGTGCAAACGCTGCCGTGGTCGAAGCCGAAGTTACCGAAATCCTGGAAGCCTCCATTAACAGTGCCTCGGGAATCAAGGCGCTTACCTCTACGAGCCGTGACGGTTTTTCGTCTATCAACATCGAGTTCGAAACGGGCATGGATCTGGAGGCGGCCGCCAATGAGGTTCGTGACCGCGTGAGTCGCGTGCGCCGCAGGCTCCCAGACGATGTCGATGAACCTACGGTCTATAAGTCCGATAGCGATAATGACCCGATTCTGATGGTGAGCCTGGTGAGTGACAACCTGGACCCCATGGAGGTTTCGGAAATTGCGAACAACCAGGTGAAGGAACGCCTGCAGACTATCTCCGGAGTGTCGGAAGTGGCCATCTGGGGCGAAAAGCGGCCGACGGTGCGCCTGTGGATAGACCCGGTGCGTATGCAGGCCCTGGGCGTGTCGGGGGCTGAGATGTCGGCGGCCCTCAGCCGTGGCAATTTGGAATTGCCTTCGGGCACTATCGAGGGCAGCGAGACCACCCTTTCTATCCGCACTTTGGGACGAATCCTGGACCCAAAGGCTTTCGAAAATATTGCGGTAAAGACCGCCGCCGACGGAACCGTGATCCGCATTTCGGATGTGGCGGATGTTCATTACGAACCCAAGGATACCCGCACGGGATTCCGCCGTAACGGCAAGAACTCCATTACCCTGGCCCTGATGGCTCAGCCCGGTTCAAACCATGTGGAAATTGCCAACGAGTTCTACAAGCGCGTCGAAGATATCCGCCGTGAAATTCCTGAAGGAGTTGATGTTCTTTACGGTCGCGATACTTCGGTGAATATCCGCGCCTCCATTCGAGAAGTGGTGGAGACAATCTTTATTGCGTTCCTTTTGGTGATTGCCATTATCTTTGCGTTCCTGCGCGAGGGCCGCACGACACTTATCCCGATGGTGGTGGTGCCGGTGTCTGTGATCGGTAGCTTCTTTGTACTTTACCTTTGCGGATTCTCGATTAATGTGCTGACGCTTTTGGCGATGGTGCTTGCCATTGGCCTTGTGGTTGATGATGCCATTGTGATTGTCGAAAACATTTACCATAAGATTGAACGCGGCATGACGCCCAAGCAGGCTGCTGTTGCGGGAACGAATGAAATCTTTTTTGCGGTGATTGCGACCTCGGTGGTGCTGATGGCCGTGTTTGTCCCGGTGCTTGCTTTGGGTGGCACGACGGGGATTCTGTTCCGTGAATTTGTTGCGGTGATGATCGGTACCGTGTTCCTTTCTACCTTATGCGCCTTGACACTTTCGCCGATGCTTTGTTCCAAGTTCTTGAGAAAGCAAAAGCAGGGCTGGTTCTTCCGCGTCACGGAGCCGTTCTTCGATTGGCTGAACCGTATTTACTCCGTGTTGCTCGGCGGATTCCTTCGACTGCGAATTCTCCTGTTCCCGGTGGTGGCGGGGCTTTTGGTGGCAGCCTATTTCTGCTTCAACAACATGAGTAGCGAAATGGCTCCGACCGAAGATTCCAACGCGGTCATGGTGAACTTGAACATGCCCGAAGGTGTCACGCTTACTCGCACCAAGCGCATGGCCGATGCCTTTGCCGAAGAAGTAATTGCGCTCATGGATAGCAACGAATATTCAGAAATCCAGGCGGGTGCTTGGAATGCGGGCAATTCCAGAATGCGCATTACGCTGAATGACGACAAAAAGGCTCGTCGGCCGCAGAGTGAAATCGCTCATGCCATTCAGATTCTCGGAAACGAATACCCCGACTTGCGCGTGATGGTGTTTGAACCGCAGAGTATCAGTACGCAGCGCGGCGGCCTCCCGGTGCAGTTTGTGTTGCAGGCGCCGAATATCGAAATCTTGCGAACCCTTGTGCCCAAGTTCGAAGAAGAAGCGAGCAAGAGCCCTGTGTTTAGCGTGGTGAATAGCAACTTGCGCTTTACCAAGCCGGAACTCCATATTGAAATTCTGCGTGACAAGGCGAACGAAGAAGGAGTGTCTGTGAACGATATCGCCCAGGCGGTGCAGCTTGCGATTAGTGACCAGAGTTATGGTGAATTCTACAAGGACGGCCGCCAGTACGATATCATTGGTGCGGTTGGTTATCAGTACCGCAGCATGCCCGAAAACATTTCGATGCTTACGGTCAAGAACGACAAGGGCGAGCTTGTGAGCCTCGATAACTTTATCACTTATAGTGAGCAGTCGGCATCGCCGTCGCTGCCGCGTTATAACCGATTCAGTGCCGCGACGATTCAGGCTGGCCTTGTGCCCGGCAAGACGATTGGCGACGGCGTCGAAGAAATGCGCCGCATCGCGAAGCATTTGCTGAAGGATTATCCGAATGTCAGTACGGCGCTGAGCGGATCTTCGAAGGAATTCGAGGAAAGCTCCAGCGGTCTTTACATCGTGTTCCTGCTGGCTTTGGCGCTTGTGTTCCTGGTGCTTGCGGGGCAGTTCGAAAGTTTCCGTGCGCCGTTCGTGATCTTCTTTACGGTGCCGCTCGCTTTGGCGGGTGCTTTGACCTGCTTGTTCCTGACGGGGCAGACGCTGAACATCTTCAGTGAAATTGCGCTGATTCTGCTGATTGCACTTGTGACGAAGAACGGTATTCTGATTGTGGAATTTGCGAACCAAATTGCGGCGAGTACCGGCTGTAGCAAGCTAGAGGCGGCTCGGATGGCGGCGGAACGCCGCTTCCGCCCAATTTTGATGACGAGCCTTTCGACGGTATTGGGCGCGGTGCCGCTCATTATGACCGGCACCCCGAGCCGCATTGCGATGGGTATCGCTATCGCCGGTGGACTCACCTTCGCGACGTTCATGACCCTCTTTATTGTGCCTGCCGCTTACAGCTTCTTTGCGGGGAAGGTCAGGCTTGACGCGATGAAGAGCACCGACGCTTCAAAAATGGCTTAACAAGACCGCTCGGCTTATTTCTTTTTTTCTGATTTTTCGGTATTTGAGGGTGCGTTAGCGGACTCGCTGAAGGGGAATACGAATCGTCCGCGCAGAACGCATCCGGGGGCGCCCGGGTCGCATTCTTTTTTGCGTTTGTTGCAGAAGGTATTCCGCAAATGTCTGCATTCGTAGCTCATAATTTTAATTTAATAAAATTATAACAAAATATAAAAAGAAAACAGAAAGAAGTTCACTTTTTTCGGTTTACGGATGCTTACGCACTTTGTTAAATTTGCAGCATGCGATATGGTGACATTTCTTATTTTCAAAGTGGCGTAGCCGTTCCTCTCTTTAGCCTCTATAGCAAGCAGAGTATCGGGATCGGTGAGTTCCTGGATTTGATTCCGTTTGCCCGTTGGGCAAAGTTCTGCGATTTCAATATCATCCAGTTGTTGCCGGTAAATGACACTGGGGCGGAATCTAGCCCGTACAGTGCCCGTAGTGCTTTTGCATTGAATCCGGTGTTCATCAATGTACAGACGGTCGAAGGCTCTGCAGATGTCGAAGATGAGATTCGCACGGCGAAGCTCGAATTTGACAAGTTGGGAAAGATTGACTATTACCATATATCTTCTTGGAAGCGTTTTGTTCTCCGCAAGATCTTTGATAATCGTTATAGCGAACTCAAAAAGGACAAGCTGCTTCAGCGATGGATTGACGATAATCCGTGGTCAAAGCCTTATTGCGTCTATTGTACTCTGAAAGCGATGAACGGCGAAGCCAGTTGGAAGGATTGGCCCGAATTCCGCGATCCGTCGGCCAAGGATATCGATAAGCTTTGGAAAAAGTTCGAGAAGGACAACCTGTTCCAGGCCTGGATGCAGTTCGAAGCCGAAAAGCAGTTTAGCGCCGTGATTGAAGAGATTTCGAAGATGGGCCTCCGCCTGAAGGGCGACATTCCCATTTTGATTAACGAAGATAGCGCCGATGTATGGGCGGACCGCAAGTACTTCTCTCTGGATGATCGTGCGGGCGCTCCTCCTGACATGTTCAGCTATAGCGGCCAGAACTGGGGTTTCCCGACTTACCGTTGGGATGTTATCGAGAAGGATGATTTTGCATGGTGGCGTAGCCGCCTCGCGCAGGCCAGCAAGTTCTATCATGCTTATCGCATTGATCACGTGCTCGGATTCTTCCGCATTTGGTCGATTCCGCAGCAAGAGGTCACTGGTATTTTGGGTTACTTTAACCCGTGCGTGCCGCTCACTTGGGAAAAGCTCAGCTCCGCGGGCTTTATCCGTGAAACGCTTGAATATCTGCGTCGTCCGAATTACGGCTATGACCAACTTCGTGAATTCTTGGGGAACGATACCGACCGTCTGGCTCCGGTATGCTTTACCCAGCTCGAAGGTCACCCAGACCGCCTTATCCTGAAGCCGGAATACTCTTCCGAAAAGGCAATTCTCGGAATGAATGAACCGCAGGAAGTCAAGGACAAACTGCTGAAGGTTTATTGGAACCGCGTATTTGTTCCGTCGGGCGATGAAAATACGTTCTACCCGTACTGGTACTGGTACAATGCACCGGTGTTCTTTACCTTGCCGGAATATGAACAAGAGAAACTGCGTAACCTGATCAAGGAAAACGAAAATTCCCAGAACGACTTGTGGGATGCAAATGCGACGAAGCTTTTGACGGTCCTTTCTCAGGAAACCGATATGCTTGTTTGCGCCGAAGATCTCGGAGCCGTGCCTCCTTGCGTTCCTTCAGTGCTGCATAAGTTGAACATTCTTTCGTTGCGTATCGAACGCTGGGCACGCAACTGGAATGCCCCGTATTCTCCGTACTACGAAATGGGTGAATATCCGCGTATGTCCGTGTGTGCGACGAGCTGCCACGATTCCTCGACGCTCCGTGGACTTTGGTACGAGAAGGATTTCGACCGCGACCTGTATTGGTCTCATGCCCATTTGCCGGGAAAGGCCCCCGAAGAAATTACCCCGTCTGTCGTGCGCCAGATCTTGGCGCATGTCTATTCGGCTAATAGTTTGTTCTGTATTCTGCCGTTGCAGGATTACCTGGCGCTGTCGGCAAGCCTTTCCAAGGGGTCTCCGGAATCGGAACGCGTGAATGTCCCGGGAACGGTGGGCGGTTCTAACTGGTGCTATCGTATGCCTTGCTCGGTGGACGAACTGATGGATTACACATCGCTTAGCTCCGATATCCGCATGCTCGTGGATGTCCGCAAGCGCCGCCCCATGTGGAAAATCTAAAACAATTCGGAATTCGGATTTCGGAATGATGAATTGATTTTAATAGAATATTTCAACTCCGAACTCTGAATTCTGAAATCTGAATTATGTTCGCTCCTGCTTGGGTTAAAGACGCTATCTTCTACCAGATATTCCCCGACCGGTTCTGCCGTTCGGAGCGTTATCATGCCGTAGGCAAGTTTGTCGCGTGGGGGAGCAAGCCTACCCGTGAAAATATGTTCGGCGGAAACCTCGCAGGTATCGAGGACAAGCTGGAATACATTGCGGGCCTCGGTGTCAATGCCATTTACTTGTGCCCGATTTTCAAGAGCAATTCGAACCATCGCTACCACACGGTGGACTACTTCGAGATTGACCCGGTGCTCGGCACGCTCGAAGATTTTGACCGTCTGGTCAAGAAGGCGCATAAACTGAAGCTCCGTGTGATTCTGGATGGCGTGTTCAACCATTGCTCCCGCGGATTCTTCCAGTTCAATAGCCTGATGGAACTTGGGCAAAATTCGCCGTATGTGGATTGGTTCCATGTGAAGGGCTGGCCGCTGAACGCCTATACCGACAAGCCCAATTACGAATGTTGGTGGAACTTCCCGGTGCTCCCGAAATTCAATACGGACTGCCCCGATGTGCGCGAATACCTTTTCTCGGTAGGCGAGTACTGGATGAAACGCGGCATTGACGGCTGGCGCCTCGATGTTCCGAATGAAATTGACGATGATAGCTTTTGGCAGGAATTCCGCCGCCGCGTGAAGGCGGTGAATCCGGATGCCTACATTGTGGGTGAAATTTGGGATGAGCCTTCTCGCTGGCTCAAGGGCGACCAGTTCGACGGCGTGATGAATTACGTGTTCCGCAAGGCGGCGATGCAGTTCCTGTTCGACGAGAATCCGATTTCGATCAAGGAATTCGGCGAGCGCTTGCAGAAGGCTTTCCCCGAAGGCCGCGGCGACATTCCCATGAACTTGCTCGGGAGCCACGATACCACGCGCCTGATGTCGCAACCCTGCGCAAGCCTCGAACGGATCAAGCTCGCGTATACGATTCTGTTCTTCTTGCCGGGGGCGCCGTGCATTTATTACGGCGAAGAACTTTCGATGAAGGGCGGCAAGGATCCCGATAACCGCCGTAGCGTACCGTGGAGTAAACTCTCCGAAATGCAGGCCAAACCGCTGTACGAATTTATCAAGCAGATGATTGCGCTCCGTAACAAGAATGCGGTGCTTCGCGAGGGCGCTCTTGAAATTCGCTCTGCCGACAACGGCTTTGCCATCGAACGAACCCTCGGCAGAAAGACGATGACGCTCGTTGTGCTGCAAGACGGCACTGATTTTAAGTTCAACATAGTATAAAACCGCTATAGTTGCCACACGGATTGGGAATCACTAACGTGATTCCTGTTTTAATAAACTAAATTTGCTTAGTCTGAATTCATGAGGTTACCGGAGGCTTTCTATGAAAAAGTTTTTTGCGTTGTTTGCTGTTGCCGTTTTGTTTGTTGCCTGCAGTGGTAATGGCGCTGATGTTATCGATGACATGGGGCTTGATGATGGGGCCGAAGAGATTGATCATGATGCTTCAACGGACTCGTTAACGTCGGAAAGCAAATTGTCTTCCAGTAGAGAGGGGACTGAATCGGGCAATTCTAGCGAAAGAGAAGTGAAATCGTCCTCGTCTGAACAATCTCTCGATACGATAGAATTAGTTTGGGGTGCAGCCAAGGAATCCTTCTTTAATCCGAATGTCGAGTATGGGACCATGACGGATGACCGTGATGGAAAAGTCTATAAAACGGTGAAAATCGGCAATCAAGTGTGGATGGCAGAAAACCTAAATTATGATGATAGCATTGCGATGCCCAGTCTTAAGGGGAAAATGCTGGATTGTGGCAACAAAGTTGGAAATTGCGCCGTGGCTGGTCGCATGTATGGCTGGACTGCAGCCATTGATTCTGTGGCTTTGTCTCACAATAAGGAAAACCCGCAGTATTGTGGTGATTGTTGCTTGCCTCCTAGAGTGCAGGGGGTGTGTCCCAATGGTTGGCACTTGCCAGATTTCGATGAGTGGCGTACCCTAGAAGCAACGGTGAGAAATACTGGAAATCTTAAGTCGAATAGTGGCTGGATTAACATAAGTTGTTTCTCGAATGATTCTTGTAAAAGTACCGATGCCTATGGCTTTTCGGCGGTAGCTTTTGGTAGTAAGGAAGATTCTAGTTTTGCAGGTGATAAAGAAAGATATGTTTGGGGTGGTTTTGGCGAAAGAGCTGTTTTTCAAGCCGCGAAGGTTGATGGATATGGTTCGGGTTATATCGAAATCTATGTTAGGAGAGGTGATTTGTCATATGCCTCCTATAGTAGATGGGGTGGAGAAGTTTATGCATCTGTTCGCTGTCTCAAGGACGATGGTCCCGCTCCCAAGACAGAAGAAACTCGTCTGAATCCAAATGTGGCTTACGATAGCTTGATTGACGAACGCGATGGTCATGTTTACAAGACTGTGAAAATCGGTGCGTTGGTCTGGATGGCTGATAATTTGAATTACGATGACGGCAAAAGTAAGTGCTTTAATGATGATGAAGGAAACTGCGAAATATTGGGTCGATTGTATACTTTCAATGCTGCTGATTCTGGCTGCCCTGCTGGTTGGCGTTTGCCTGAGGAATCGGAATGGTGGGATTTGTTTGAGGATGGCTCCGGATACGAAGTGAAAAATGATGTTAAGTCTCAAAGTGGATTTCCTCGTGATGAGAAAGGTTCCAATGCTACGGGCTTTTCCGCGCTGAGCGTCAGTTATTGGAGTACTTCCTGGAATTCTGATATCTACTCTGTTGATTTTGCACGCGATGCTTATTGGCTTACTCAGAAAGAAGATGATGTTAACAGTGTCCGTTGCATCAAGGATGGCACGATTGAGGAAATCAAGACAAATACCATACAAACGGATGTTACCTACGGCTCTCTGGTCGATGAACGCGATGGCAAAGTTTACAAGACGGTAAAAATTGGCGAACAGACCTGGATGGCGGAAAATCTGAATTACGATGATAGTGTTGCAACGCCTTCTCTTAAAGGCAAAACTTGGTGTTATGACGATCTTGCGGAAAACTGCGACTCATGGGGACGTCTATATACTTGGGCCGCGACCATAGATTCTGTAATGTTGGCGACGGATGCCGATAATCCGCAATATTGTGGCTATAGAAATAACAAGTGTTTCTTTGAAAACCTCAAGGGGATTTGCCCCAGCGGCTGGCATTTACCCAATAACGAAGAATGGTTTACGTTGTATTCTTTTGTTGGAGGAGCCTCCATTGCGGGGTGGATCCTCAAATCATCGACTGGTTGGGCAAATGAAATGAATGGATCCGATGCCTATGGTTTTTCTGCGTTTCCTGCTGGCGAAAACCTTTCCACTTCAAAACTTGAGTTCTACGGGGGTGGCCGTAGCGCGTGCTTTTGGAGCTCTGAAGAAGAGTGGGGCTTGGATTTAGGTGGTGTGCAACGGGATTCGTATTGCTTCGCTATAGGTACGAATGATCGCGTGAGAATGGGTGCGGCGCCTAAGTATTATGCCCAACCTGTCCGCTGCATTAAGGATTCTCCTACCGAATAGAGCCTTTTTTAGGCGAGTTCGGCCGCTTTCTGCCGGCGGTTGTCCTTAATCTTTCGTCTATTTTTCTATCTTTGCGCGCAAAACTTAGTGAATAATGCCTTATTAAGGGATTGCAAATGAAAAAAAATAAATTCGGCATGCGAGAACTGATTATTCTCCTCGTCATTGTTTTGTCTGCCTACACGGTATGGCCTTCTATCCAGGTTCACACCAAGAAGGGCGAAGAAAAGCAGACCTTCCTCAAGGAAAATCCGAAGATGGGTGCAAAATCCATCAATTTCGGCCTTGACCTTGCTGGCGGTACGGCTATTACCCTTGAAATTGACAAAACCAATATCAAGGGCGACGATATCAAGGACATTCAGGAACAGTCCCTCGAAATCATCCGTAACCGCGTTGACCAGTACGGTCTTTCTGAACCGCAGATTTCCCCGTCCGGCGACGACCGAATCGTGGTTGAACTGGCAGGCGTGGATGACTCCACTGCAAAGGCTCTCGTGGGTTCGACCGCTAAGCTCGAATTCAAGATTCTGGCCGAAGCCGAAAAGTTTACGCAGGTGGTTGGCCTCATCGACCAGTACCTGACCCGCCAGACGACCGACATCGTGGCTGATTCCGCCGCTACGGATTCTACCGCCAAGGATTCTACGGTCGCCAAGGCTGATTCCGCCAAGGATACGCTTCCTAAGGAAGCTACCAAGACCCTTTCCGATGACGAATTGCTCGGTAAGGCTCCTGCCGCTGAAGTCGCTGCTACCGATTCCGCCAAGGATTCTGCTGCAGTCGAGGCTCAACCGGCATCTGAGGTCGGCGTTGCTCTTTCCGCTTACTACCTGAGTTTTGGTAACGGTGGCTTTATCGCCGAAGAAAATGTCGAAAAGGTCAAGAAGCTCCTCGCTACTGACGGTGTGCAGAAGCTGATTCCGCGCGATGTCGCTTTCGCTTTCGGCAGCGGTCTCGAACCGGTGCAGCGTGATTCCAAGATTAAGGCCAAGCGTCTTTACCTCCTCAAGCGCCGTGCCGAAATGGCCGGTGACGATGTGGTCGATGCTCGCCCCTACCGCGTGTCTGATGGTGTGAGCGCCGGTGAAGTGGCCGTGAGCCTCAAGTTCGGTGGCATTGGTCCTAAGAAGTTCTCTGCCGTGACTGCCGCTAACATCGGCAAGCAGATGGCTATCGTTCTTGACAACCAGGTGATTTCTGCTCCGGTGATCCGCGACCGTATCCCGAACGGCGAAGCCCAGATTACGGGTCTCGACGACATGGCCGAAGCTAACCGCCTCTCCGTGGTGCTCCGCGCCGGTGCCCTCAAGGCTCCGATGAAGATTATTGAAAGCCGCAGCGTGGGTGCAACCCTCGGTGAAGAAAACATTGTGCAGGGCTTCGGTTCCGGTGCTATCGGCCTTATCCTCTGCTTGGTGTTCATGGTTGCCTACTACCGCCTCGGTGGTCTTATCGCTAGCTTCGGTATGGTGATCAACACCTTGGTGACCGCCGCCGTGATGTCTGTGTTTAACGCTACGTTGACCTTGCCGGGTATCGCAGGTTTCATCCTCGTGGTCGGTATGTCTCTCGACGCCAACGTGATTATTTACGAACGTATCCGTGAAGAACTCAAGAACGGCCTGACCGCCCGCGCCGCCGTGGCCAAGGGATACGAACGCGCCTTCGGTGCCATCTTGGACTCCAACTTGACCACCGTGCTTACCGGCCTTATCCTTTATAAGATTGGTACGGGTTCTGTGAAGGGTTTCGGTCTTACTCTTACGATCGGTATCTTGACCTCCTTGTTCTGCGCAATCACGGTGACTCGCTCTATTCTTGACTGGCGTCTTGCCAAGGCTGATCGTACCACGCTTTCGATTGGTTCCGGCTTCAAGGCCATCAACGAAGCGAACCTTCAGATTATTCCGAACCGCCGTCGATTCGGCCTCATTTCGATGATCCTCATTGTGGCATCCATTGCCTTCATCGCTGTCAAGGGCTTCGACTTCAGCATCGACTTCACTGGTGGTCAGGTTTATACCGTGCAGTACCAGGACGATGCTAAGCACGAAAAGGACTTGAGCAAGGCGCTCTCTGCTGCCGGTATCTCTGGCACGAAGGTTCGTACGCTCGGTGGTACTTCTGCTAACTCCTACCAGATTAGCATGCGCGCCTCTGACGACGCCCAGTTCGAACTCAAGATGGCTCAGGCCTTCGAAAAGGCCGGTCAGAAGTGCGAAATCGTCGCTAAGGACAATGTGGGTCCGACCATCGGTAAGGAACTCCGCTTTAACGCAATCCTTTCTGTGATTCTCGCATGGCTCGGCATTTTGATTTACGTGTGGTTCCGCTTCGGTAAGTTCGGTCTCGGCTTCGGTGTCGCGGCCGTGCTCGGCCTGGTGCACGATACCGTGATTACGCTCGGCTTCATCTCTGCCTTCGGTCTTTCCTTCGACGGCGCCTTGATTGCCTCGCTCCTCACCATGATCGGTTACTCTGTGAACGACACCATCGTGAACTTCGACCGTATTCGTGAAAACACTGCCGTGTATGGTTCCAGCAACTTCGCCGAAACCATCAACAAGTCCCTGAACCAGTGCTTTAGCCGTACCATGGTGACCTCTCTCACGACTTTGTTCGTGTGCGTGATCCTCGCTGTGATGGGTGGTTCTTCCATCCGCGACTTCGGCTTGGTCCAGTGCTTCGGTATCCTTATCGGTACCTACTCTTCTGTGTGCATCTGCTCTCCGGTGGTTCTCTGGTGGAGCAAGCGCTTCAAGAAGGGTGTGTAATTTAGACTATAGTCAAGGTCACTGAGCGTGTCGAAGTGACCGATGATTAGGATATTGCCTCGGTTCAAAACCGGGGCTTCTTCTTTATTCCCATGGAAATGAAAGTTTTGTCAACTGTAAGTTGCTAAATGAACGGTGAACAGCTCGACCCCTTGTTTTTGATTTTGCAAGAATCTATATTAAAAATACCACCCCCATTAGGTGTGTTGCCGGGTCCAGAAAAGCGGCTATGCCCACCCCAAGTTGGTATATGAACGATATATAACAAAGGATGTTATATGGCTAGACCTATAAGGGAAACACCTATACTTTTCGGCGAAGATGCTCGTCGGTTTCTTGAGCGTATGCAAAATCCTGAACCGGAAACACCGGAAGAACGTGAACAGCGTTTGAAGGATTACGAATTCATGAAAAAGGCTTATGAAATCGGCATGGCTGAAAAGCGTGCCCGCGAAGCAGCAAATGGAGGGGTGGATCCGTGGTTCGACAATGTATAGATGAGCAGAATTTGACATTCGTTCGGTTGAATCCGAATAACAAAGTGAAAAATTTTGATTGCGGCGATAAGGATTTAAATGATTTTATAGTCAATCGCGCATCGGATTTTCAAAAGAACTTGCTTTCTGTCAGTTATGCTTGTGCAGAAGCAGGTTCAGGTCGGATTCTGGCTTATTGCAGCCTTGCCAATGACAAGGTGGCGATTACCGATTTCAAGGACAAGACCGAATTTAACCGTTTTCGCAGGGAGCAGGGGTTTCCGAATTCTAAACGTCTCAAGAGCTACCCTGCAGTAAAGTTGTGTCGCTTGGGAGTTGATGAAAATGTCAAAAATCATCGGATTGGAACGACGATGTTGAATTACATCAAGTCAATGTTCGTAGTCGAGAATAAAGCAGGTTGCCGTTTCTTGACTGTTGACGCGTATCTGGATGCGGTCCCGTTCTACATCAAAAATAAATTCAACTTCATGAATGTTGATGACAATGATCCGCATACACGACTTATGTACTACGACCTGAAGAATTTGAAAATGTAATAGACGGACAACGAAACGAGGAAACGCTATATGACTTGGCAACAGGAAATCGATATCGCTGTAGATCGTGAACGTCGACGTGCAGACGAAGAGAAAGTTCGTGCTGATGATGCTGAAAAGCGTTTTTTCGAAGCGAAGAATCTCGCTGACGCAGAAAAGGCGCGTGCTGACAAGGCTGAAGCCCGTGCCGATAGGTTCGAGAAAATGCTTCGCGAACTTGGCAAGCTGTAGTTCTAATTATTTTTGAAAAATTCTATGTAAGGCGGTCGATTGAAATGACCGCCTTTTGCGTATGTTGTCGTTTTGTCATTCTGGAGGTCCGTAGGACCGACGGAATCCAAAAGTCTTCCGTTCTAGCGGCAAAATGTGTCTGTTTCCTCTTCAAAATTGTGATTTTGGACAAAAAGGGGAGCCTATTATGTAAAAAAATGGCTGAAGTCCTCAATTACCCTTGACTTTATTTTTTTTTGTTTACATTTGGTGTGAAAAAATTAACATATCTCATTTCCGCTAGAAATAGTCGAGAAAGGAGTCTTTTATGGGTTTTAAGAAAAGAATTTTGAAGAGAAAGGACAAGGCCGACGAACATTATGTTATCGACCTTTGCGACAAAATTTTGGGGTTGGAAGCAAAAAGACAATACCATTTTGATTTTTTGAGGGGCGATATCCTGAAGGATGGAGTTGTTGAAGAAAATTCAGGTCGTCCACTTCCTGTAGATGCCTACTATGATGAATTGAATCTCGTCATTGAGTATTGGGAACGTCAACACACGGAACCAACTCCGTATTTTGACAACAAGATGACCCGTTGTGGAATCTCCCGTGGAGAGCAACGAAAAAAATACGATCAACGCAGAGAAAAGGTGCTTCCGAAAAATGGAATAAAGCTCGTTGTCATTCAATACAAGGATTTTGGTGAATCTAAAAGAATTCGCAGATCTCTTGACCATGACTTAGCTGTAGTCAAGCGGATTTTGATAGACAATCATGTTTTAAACGACAACGGATAAACGAAGGGGAAGCGAAAATGAAAAACATTTTAGTTCTGATTTTGTTTTTCTTTGTGACAAACTTGCTAGCTGGCGAGTGGGTATCTGTATCCGAACCAGAGAATACGAGGAAAATTGATGGTATATCGTTTTATGTAATTACTAAGGCGGATGAGTTGGCCTGGTTTGCAGAGCAGGTAAATAGCGGAAAAATGACAATAAATGCAATTTTATCGAACGATATTGTATTTGAAGGAGGATATTTTAGAGGACAACTTTTTAATAATTATGAAGGTGTTTTTGATGGAAACGGCTATACTATTTGGGGATTATACTGTTATGGAGCAGGCTACTTTATAGATACATTAAAATACAACGGAGTAGTAAAAAATATTTTTCAAACAGGGAAGATTTAACTCTGTGGTGGGAGTGAATCGAGGAAGAATAGAATACGTTACTGCGTATGCCAATGAAAAAGATGTAAATTTGTTTGTAAATGAAAATTACGGAACTATTGATCATTGTACCTATTATGGAAATGTAGAGTCGAAGTCTTTGGTCTATAGAAATTATCTCTCTGGTCTTATATCATATTGCAAAGTCTCAGGTGGCAGTTCTGATGGTGGTTTTGGTACTATTATTGGTATTGAAAATAACGGCACTATTAAATATTGCATATATGACGGAAATTCAACTAACAATTTTGTTAATGGCAGCTCACAAAATGGATCCATTCAATGGTCTTATAGTACGTCAAAAAATGAATATTGGCTGAACAATAAAAAAATCCAATCTACCGCTGAAAACATGCAGAGAGACCAGTTTGCTTGGATTCTAAACACTTCAAACGGAGCCGAAGAAAATAGCGGAGTGTGGACTCGCGGAACGGATGGCTATCCGACTTTTGCAAATGAAGATTCCTTGGCGATTCGCAAGGTGGTGTTTGATGATGATGGAACCACAAGTAATCGCTATACGAATTACAAGGGCCTTGTGACATTCCCTGAAAATCCTGAACCTGCTGAAGGATATGTTTTTAGTGGATGGTATAACTCCGATGATATCAAGGTCAAGCCGACGACGGTGTTTACGGCTGATCAAACTGTCAATGCCGTCTATGTTGATGCAAGTGATGTTTTCTGGACAATCAACTTCTATAATGCAGCTCCTGCCGATACTGTGTTGGAATCCAAGTCCTATCAGCATGGTAGCATTGTTGCTTATGGTGGTGTCGCTCCGACACTTGCTCCCACAGCAAAATACACCTATACTTTCAAGGGCTGGAATGTAGAACCCACGAATGCCGTAGAAGATTTTGATTATCATGCCGTTTATGATTCTACGATTCGTTCGTACACGGTTACTTTCAATAATGCAGATGGCTCCAAAATTGAAAGTGCTACCTTTGAATATGGAAAAATGCCTAGCTGCAGCAAGACTCCGACGCGTGTGGCAACTGCTGAATGGACATATTCTCACAAGGGCTGGAAACCTGCTTTAGATTATGTCACCGAGGCTGCAACCTATACTGCAATCTATGATTCTAGCAAGGTTAAGTATAAGGTGACGTTCATGAACGGCACGACCGTCATTGATGAACAGATGGTTCCGTATGGTAATCCCGCCGTTGCTCCGATTAATGTGACTCGTGAAGGTTACAAATTTGTAGGCTGGAATACGTCTTTTGCGACGGTGACGGAGGCCTTGACGGTCAAGGCTTTGTTTGAAGAACTGATTATTCGCACTGTCAATGTTGTTGATGTTGATGGCGATAAGATTGTTAACACTACTATTGAAGATGGCGAAAAGTTCACGCTGCCTGAAGCTCCGAAAAAAGAGGGCTACACCTTTGATGCATATTACGATGGCGATAAGAAACTTGGTGTAGCGGGTGATGAAATCTCTGTGACCGCAGACATTACCATTACTGCGAAGTACATTGAGAATCCCAAGAGTAGTTCTAGTCAGCAGGAGATTGCCACGAGCTCTTCGAGCTCTCGCAATGACAAGTCCAGCTCGTCGAGTTCAAGGATTAATTCGTCTTCTAGCGCAAAAACCGAGGCTATTGTCGCAACGGTAGTTCCGAAGTTCTCGGTGATGGTGAACGGTCGTAGCTTGCAGATTTCGGCTGCTCGCATCGGGGCGGCCTATGCGCTCTTCGATATGCAGGGCAAGGTTCTGTTGCAGGGACGTGTGCGGACAGCGAACTTTGAAATCCCTGTGATGAGGGCCGGTAGCTACCTTCTGAAGATTGAAAGTACGACGCAGAGGGTGAGCGTTAGGTAAAATTCCGGGGTTTTAGGGGGCTGGCCCCCCTAGGCGAAGGGGTAACGGCAGACACGGCGATGACCAGTCCGCAAAGCGAACATTCGTCGGGCGAAGCCCGAGGCCATGTGAGCGTGCGGATCTGGTGAAGCCGGGGCTAAAGTTAGGGGGAATCTTCCCCCTTTTTTGTCGTTTTTCTTTCGTTTTTCGTCTCAAGTCTTTCGTCTATTTACTATCTTTACCCCCGTTCGATAAAGGGGGCTCCTATGCTCAAGAAGTACTACAAGATCGAATCGGGTCGCCTCGCTAGTGCCCCGAACGAAGACAGCGCCGACATCGTGATGATGGGTTCCTTGAGCCAAGAGCAACGTAGCGTGCTCGTTAAAGAGTATGAGATTACGGAACATACCATAGCCTCTGCATTCGACTCGGACGAACTTTCCCGTATCGAGTACGACGACGACTTTACGACCATCGTGTTTAAGAAGCCGAAGAACTATTCCGCGAGTGACAACTTCCAGTTCCGCGTGGAATCTTTCGGCATCTTCATCTTCAAGGACTGGGTGCTTTTGCTGACCGACTCCGACATTCCGGTAATGGACGAAAAGCGCTTCTCCAAAATTGACAGCTTGAACACCTTTGTGCTGCGCGTGTTGAGCTACGCCATCTTCCACTTTAACGAACACTTGAAGATTATCAACCGTATCAACGACGAGTTGGAACAGAAACTGCGTACGGCCATGGAAAACAAGTACCTGCTCAGCATGTTCAGCTTGAACAAGGGCTTGATTTACTACGTGAGCGCCTTGAATAGCAACGACACGCTCCTGAAAAAGTTGCAGATTGGCCGCAGCCTGAACTGGAACGAAAGCGAACGGGAACTGCTGGACGATATCGTCATTGAAAACCGCCAGAGCCTGCAGCAAGCTGAAATCTACGCCAACATTTTGACGTCCATGATGGATGCCCGCGCAAGCGTTATCAGCAACAACGTGAACACGCTGATGAAGAACCTCACCATCGTGACGATTTCTATTTCTCTCCCGACGTTCTTCGCAAGCTTGTTCGGCATGAACGTGAAGCTGCCCTTTGGCATGAACGGCGACGCCATGGTCGGTTCGCCCATGGCATTCTGGCTGATTATCGCAGTGTGTATTCTCTCGGTGCTTGCGTTCCTCGCTTTCTGGATGCGTCGCAAGTAAAGGGCCTGCAAACTTTACCTATATTATTCCTGTAAACCAAGGAGCATAATTTATGGCAGAAATCGGTACACCTCTAAGTTCTAGTGCAACTAAGGTTCTTTTTTGCGGAGCAGGTGAACTCGGCAAAGAAGTCATCATCGAGATGATGCGTCTCGGCGTTGAAGTCATTGCCGTGGACCGTTATGCCAACGCTCCCGGTATGCAGGTGGCTCATCGTAGCCACGTGATTAACATGCTCGATGGTGCCGAACTTCGCCGTGTGATTGAACTGGAAAAGCCGGACTATATTGTTCCCGAAGTCGAAGCCATTGCGACCGACACGCTCGTGGAACTCGAGAAGGAAGGCTACAACGTCATTCCGACCGCGAAGGCCACCAAGCTCACGATGAACCGCGAAGGTATTCGTCGACTCGCCGCCGAAGAACTCGGCATCAAGACGAGCCCGTACCGCTTCGCCGACAATTTTGAGGACTTCAAGAAGGCTGTCGCTGAAATCGGCATCCCGTGCGTGATCAAGCCGGTCATGAGTTCCTCGGGTCACGGCCAGAGCGTCATCAAGACCGAAGCCGACATCCAGAAGTCCTGGGATATTTCCCAGCACGAAGGCCGCACGGGCCACGCCAGCCGCGTGATTGTGGAAGGCTTCGTACCGTTTGATTACGAAATTACTTTGCTCACGGTGCGCCATGTAGCGGGCACGAGTTTCTTGGAACCTATCGGCCACCATCAGGTGGGCGGGGACTATCAGGAATCTTGGCAGCCGCAGCCGATGAAGCCGGAACTGTTGGAACAGGCCAAGGTGATTGCGAAAAAGGTTACCGACGCCCTCGGCGGTCGCGGAATCTTTGGCGTGGAACTTTTCGTATGCAAGGACGAAGTCCTGTTCAGCGAAGTTTCTCCGCGTCCGCATGATACCGGCATGGTGACTTTGATTTCGCAGGACCTCTCCGAATTCGCATTACACGCTCGCGCCATTCTTGGCTTGCCCATTCCGAACATTGCATTCCACGGCCCGAGCGCCTCGAAGGCTATCGTCGTGGACGGCAATTCCGACCACGTGAAGTTCGGTGGCCTCGAAGAAGTGCTTGCAGAACCTGACACTGCGCTTCGCCTGTTTGGTAAGCCCGAACTCAAGGGCCACCGTCGCTTGGGCGTGCTGCTTGCCCGCCGCGACACGGTGGAAGAAGCCAAGGCGCAAGTTATGGCCATGCGCGAAAAAGTTAAAGTGTCTTTGTAAAAATCACGTCATCGCGAGGGGTGAAACCCCGCGGTGATCCATTACAGTATTTTTCCTAAAGCAATAATCGCGGCAGTGCGCGCACGCAGGCGCGTGTTGCCGAGATTCAGCAAGTGGACCTTCCCGTTTTGGAAGGCCTTTATTGCTTCTATTTCGCGTGGCGAGAATCCACCTTCGGGGCCTACTAACAAAGTAATCGGCGTTACGTTTTCATTGGAGCTCTCGTTTGCGCCCGAGCCGTCGCTAGCCGAAGCGTTGTCCGTGCCGCTTAAATTCAGCTGGCGTTCTCCGTCAATGTCGCAGAGAATCAAGTCGCCTTTATAGGATTCGAGCCACTTGTCGAATTCGATGGGGCCTTCGATTGCGGTCATCCAGGCTTTCTTCGATTGCTTGAGGCTCACGAGGCTCTTGAGCTCGGCGCGGCGCACGGTCTTTTTCAAGTCGGAGTTCTTGGGCTCCTGTGAAAAGTCCGTGCGCAAGAAGATAATCTTGTCTATTTCGGTCTGAGCCGCATGGAATACGACTTCTTCCAAGGCGTCGTCCTTGAGGCATGCAATCCCGAGCGACACCTTGGGCCGCGCTCTCTCCGCCTCGATTACCGTATCGACTCGCACCTGGCATGCCTTGGCGTCGGCCACCTCGATGAGCGCATCCGCGTAATGCCCCACGCCATCGGACAGCTGCAAAGTGTCGCCTGCGCACGCCCTGCACACGCGCACGGCGTGGCTGCTCTCGTTCTCGTCAAGGGTAATGGTGCCGACTGAAATCAGCGGGCAATAAAAGCGGCTATCAGGAGTCTTCATAGTTGTAAAAATAAAAATGTTTTATGCGAAGCATCATCAGTTGAATGGCGTAAAGTAGAGATGAAGTGTCTTGGAAGCCTTCAAAGGTACCTATAAACCGGGGTGATATAGAACTTTTATAGGTCCGACAAAGATTGTATTTTTCGACCGTACCTATAAAAAACATAAAAACGCTTTGTTTATAGGTACTCTTTTTATAATTTATGTACAAATTAATATAAAAATACCTATAAAACCGTGCCGGTGAGCAGCATTTATAGGTAGCAGAATGTCTTTTATTTGTTGCTCTCCGTTTTTTATTGCAAAATACATCCGTTTTGTACCTATAAAACAGCTGTAAGTTCTTTATTTATAGGTACAGGTCGATGAAAAAGGGTCTTTGAACTCCTGTTCTTTTTAACATTGTCCTTGAATTACTATATTCACTCACATGCAAAAGCGTTGCCCCGTAAAAGCCGTCGTATTCGATCTCGATGGAACCCTTTACCTGAGTGGCCGCCCTTACCCGAAGGCGGTCAAGACGGTTTGCCGCGTGGCAAAGCAGGTGCCAGTCTACTACTTGAGCAACAATACCAGCAAGTCGCCGGTCTTCTACGAAAACCGCCTCAAGGTCATGGGACTCCCGCTCACCGACGATGCCATTATCTCGGCGCTGTACCTGTCGCTCGATGCCATCCATGAAGAAGGCATCAAGAATGTATTCTTCTTTGCAAACCCCGAAGTCACGGAATGGTTTGCCGCGCAAGACCCGACGCTCAACCTGCGCCCGGACGTTGCCGATACCGAACTCGTGCTGATTGCCTACCATAACAGCTTCGACTACCGCGAACTTTGCGAACTCTCGTTCCGCGTGCAGCGCAAGATTCCGTTCTGGGTCACGCACACCGACTTTGTCTGCCCCGATGCCAACGGCCCTGTGCCGGACATCGGAAGTTTCATGGCGCTCCTCAAGACCGCTTACGGCGTAGAACCGGAACGCAGCTTCGGCAAGCCGAACCCTGCCATGCTATCGGGTCTTTTGAAAAAGTTTAAGCCCGAAGAGATTTTGTTTGTGGGCGACCGCCTGTATACCGACTTTGAACTCGCCAAGCGCAGCGGTTGTCGCTTTGTGCTTCCGCTCTGCGGCGAAACCAAACAGCAGGATTTGGATAAGTTGATTGACAAACCCGAGATTGTCGTCGATATGGTAAGTGATATAGACTTTGAATCCTTCTTCAAGGGTGAAATCTGATTTTATAAATGGAGAAAATATGATCAAGCACCTTGTTAATTTCGGAATCCTGGGCGCCTTCGCCCTGGTGTCGTCTGCGGCCTTGGTGGCTTGCGGCGACGACAGCTCCAGCTCTGGCGTTTTCAGCATGGAAAGTTCCTTTGAAATGGTATTGTCGAAGGCGAAGTATTCCTACAACAAGAAGGATTCCACGCTCAAGCAGATTTACCCCGTCTGTAAGGAAGGTACTCTCGGCAATCTGGTGGGCCCTAAGGATGCCGACGAATGGGATACGGTGACCTACAAGGCTTACGAGAACAAGGGAATCATCACTCTTAAAAAGGGTGCCGAAGAAATCAAGTACAGCTTGGATGACGGTGCTTTCCCGAGGGGCTTCTGGGCAGATCCTGATTACGATTCCAAACGCATCCAGAACGGGCTTCGCTTCGAAAAAAAGGACTTGTTCAAGAATGTCGTCCGTTATGACGGCAACTGCCTGATGAAGGACTACTACTCGTTGTTCCGCAACGGTGTTCCTGCCTTGGAAAATATGGATGCGACGCTTGCCGCTTTCTATGAACGTTTCCAGGCAGACGGAGCGAAGGTCGAAGAAAAGCAGATGCTTTCGGATATCCGCGCCCTGAACTGTAGCGAACTCTCGATGTACGACGGCCTCGTAAAGCTGAAGGCTGAAAACTTCAAGTCGTCTTCGGGTACGATCAAGGTTACTTATGCCAAGCGGACCTGTAACGTTTCTTTCCAGCTGCGTTATGCGTACGAACAGAAGGATTGCGAAGCCGCTTATGAAGATTTCAAGAATGATACCAAGGCGGCCCCGAAGTTTAATTTCGACGATTACTACTTCGATGTGACCTACACCGGCAAAGATGACGAGTATTGCCTTGACTACCTGATTCTGGACCTCAAGAAAGAAAAGGGTATTCCGACGACAAAGTCGATCAAGTCTGCTGATTTTGCCCGCGGTGTCGTGAAGCTGGTGGTCGACGGACTTAAGTAACTGAGTCCAACCCCTTAAGGGGCTGGATGACAGAACGGAAACGTATAAAGAAAGCCTCCCTTGGGAGGCTTTCTTTATGGAGGGATTTGAAAGATCGTTAGCGGAGGTCTGCCACGCAGCGTACGTAGAGACCCTTGGAGAGACTTTCGTCGGTGCGGTTGATGCTGTGGGCGACGCTACGGAATTCCCAGGAACGGGCGGTGTTCTTTTTCACCTTGGAGGCGGACCAGTAGTGACCGGTATTGTCGCCTTCGCAGTAGCCATCCCAGTCCTTGCAGCCACCCTTACCCAGGTTGTTCCAGTCGAGCTTGGACTGGTCTTTCTGGTAGTCGCGCCATTCACCGTCGTTGGGAAGGTGCCAACCGTTGGGGCATGCCTTGGTGGCCTCTTTGTGGCTGTAGAAACGTCCGAATTTTTTGCAGTTGCCTTCGTCTTCGAGCAGGCACTGTTTGGGAGTAGAAAGGCTGAAGGCGAGGTTGTTCTTCATCCATGCCTTGTCGCCCTTGATTTCGACCTTGTAGGTCTTGCCGTCGCGCTTGTCGGTCAGCGTGTTGCCGTCTTTGGAAATGTTCTTGCTTTCGAGAGCAATGGCGAAAAGTTCTTCTTCGGAAAGGTTCTGTTCGATTGGTTCAATCTTCGCTTTCTTGCTGGAGTGTGTCATGTGGGATTTCTTGGCAGAAATCTTGGCGACCTTGTGCAGGCCCATCTTGGGACCTGCGGCGAAGGACGTGCCGCAACAGAATGCCATAACGGCAGCCGCAGCGACCAGTCGATTGAAGTTAATTCCAAACATTACTCGCACTCCTTGTGGCGGTTTTCCCGCCTACATTATTGAATATATACAGGAGTTTCTGAAAGCGAATCTTACAATTTTATGTTATATACGAAATGTGATTCCCGCTACACCCGGACCGGCCCAAACTGAAAAGTTTTCGTTACGGTCCCGGTGCAATTCCAGGATTCCGATGCTCACACCCGTTCCCACGAGTGCTCCTACGATGACATCGGTTAAGTAATGTTTACCGGCGGCGACTCGCAACATGCTTTCGAGGCCGGCAAGAGAGTAGGCGGTTGCTCTCACGATTCCTTTGTATGGTGAATTCGGGTAAGTTGTCCTGAACCATTCGTCGGTAAAAGTGGCGACGGTAAAGGCGGCGGTGGCATGCCCCGAAAAGAACGACCCGTAGGCTTCCGGCTTTGCTTTTTCGGCTTTTTCCTTGCCGGCTTCGGTCCCCGAACTTGTCGAAGGGGCGTACATGTAGGGGCGTGGCCAGATTTCGAGCGAACGCATGGCCACGTTGATCCCGTTCCCGATACCGACGGCCTGCAAAAACATCACGGTAAAGGTGGCGAATTCAGCTCCGGTAGAGTTTCCGTTGTACCAGGCGATTCCCCCTATCGCTAGCGGAGCAACGGCCAAAACGGAACCGATGTCGCTGGCCTTGTCGGCGGTTTCGCTGTAGCGGCCGGCCAGGGGCTTGTCCCAGGGCAAAAGGTCGTTTTTGTCTTTCAGGGTTTCGGGGGTATCCATGCGGGAATAAAGGAACATCCCTATCCCGAACATACCGCCTGCGGCCAAGGTCGCCGGTAAATCGTTTTCTAGGCTCAGTTTGTATGTAGGGCGTTCTGCTTCGGAAGCCTGGGCGAAACCAGTCAGGAGCAGAATGCCTACAATCAGTGACCTTTTGAAAAAACGCATACAGCCCCTAAGCTAAAAAAATTATATTGCTTCAAAGAAAACGAATGGAGCTTTTGTGGCAGATTCTTTAAATACTCGCGAACCGATTGTACCCAGCATGGACCTGTTTGGAGCCATTTCCGATGAAATGCGCCTCAAAATCCTGTTGCTTCTGGACCAGGCAGAATTTACCGTCAACGAAATCAAGGACATTCTGGATATTCACCAGAGTAATGCGAGCCGACATTTGGCGAAGCTTTCTGCGTGCAACCTTCTCAAGGACCGTCGCGATGGCATCAAGGCGTATTACCGCCTGAGCGAAGAACTTTACCTGAGCACCCGAATGCTCTCAATGATTCGCGATGCTTACGAGGCTCTTCCGGATAAGGATATTCTCAAGTGTCGCGCCGCCCAGGTGCTCGAAGACCGCACCGACAAGACCAAGGGACAGATCCATAAGCTGGACCAGGCCGGCGGAAGCCTCAAGGCGCAAATCAGCCTGTTCGGTCACCTTATGTATCCTTTTGAGAATGCGGTTGATGTGGGCTGTGGCGAAGGCGGCGACCTCACGCTGATGCTTTGTCTCCGTTGTAAGCATGTGACGGCGCTCGACTACGACCCGAAGGTGGTGAGCGGCCTCCAGAAAATCTTGAAGCAGAAAAACATCCTGAATGTGACGCCCAAGGTGGCCGATATGGTGAACACGGGACTTCCCGACAATTTTGCGGATCTCGTCCTGATGAGCCAGGTGCTTCACCATGCAACGGATCCGCGCTTGGCCCTTAAGGAATCGGTGCGAATCCTCAAGCGCGGGGGAACTCTTGCTCTCCTTGACTTGGCGCAGCACAAAGAAGAATCTTTCCGCACCACGCACGGTCACATTTGGCTCGGCTTTGAACGCAGCCAGCTCGAGTTTTTCGTGAAGGAACTCAACTGTGAAGTTGTTTCTAGCGAAATCATTCCGAGTGAAAACGAGGTCGACAAGAAACTCCCCGTCATTTGCCTGATTATCCAAAAAAAGTGACGCACCTTGGATTAGGGCGTCACCTGCGATAGTCCTGTTTTCGCGACAGGATCACTTTCTCATACTTCTTCCGAAGCCACCCCGTGAGCTTCCGTTTGAACTGCTACGGTTTGAACTGTTGCGGTCGCTGTTCCTGTCGCTGCTGCGAGTGGCGGTGACGTTGCCGTACGTTTGTCCGCGGCTCTGGTTATGGTAATCTTCCTGCCAGTTGGTGTTGTTGCTCTTGATGGTTGCCGTTCTGGGAACGGGTGCGTTCGTCTGGCTGTAGGTGTGTTGCGGCTGAGGAACGTAGGAGTGGCTTACGGGCGCGTTGCGGTGGTTCATTGGGGTCTTCGCCGGTTTGCTAGGTGGGACCGCGTAGCGGTCGCCCCTGGGCGGTGGCGGAGTGTGGCGGTCGGTTCGCGGAGGGGGCGGTGCGTAACGACGCGGCGGGTGGTGTGGACGGGGCCTGTTGTGGTACCAGCGGTAGTCGTGAACGTAAATCAGGTGCGTATCCCATTCGAACCGGCTGCTGTTCCAGCCCCAGGGATCGTAGTAGCTGCCGATCCATACGCCGGAGCGGTAACGCAGTCCCGAATAGCCGCTGGAATAGGTGTAGTAGACGACGTGCGGATTGTAGACTGGCACGTAGATGTATTCTTTTTGCACGGGCTCGATGATGATGGTCTTTTCTTTAATAATCTTGACCTGCTCGTTACTTTGCAGGTGTCCATGGTTGTAGGCGGCGTTTCGCATACGCTGCACGGCGTCCATCACGGCTTCCTTTTGGGTGGCGACGGCGTCACCTAGCTGATCGGTCCATATCTGATACCTGGCCATGGTGGCAAGGACCGTCGGGAATGGAATAAGAGCCTGGACGCTTTCGTCGTAGGGGAGGTCTTCCAGTTTGATTCTTTCGGCAAGTTCCTGCCCCTTGAGGTTCTTATGCTGGTTTGCCCAGTCGGATGCTCCCGGAATTTCGTCACCGTGAACAGAGGCGGCAAGTACCTGCACCAGGAGCGGGTCCGGGTAGAGGGCGATGGTCGAAACGAGCGTATCGAGTTCCGCTGGCGTAAACTGCTCCTGTGCGCGGGTTGTGCCCGGCAGGCATAGAATGGCGGCAATCAAAAAACACAGCCAGGTAAGACTGGCGTTGAATGGAAAGGCGAAAACTTTTTGAGCCTTTGATTCGGTAAACATGATTTACCTCCTGTAGCTTTTATCAGCTACTATTATACAAAAATTTTACATTGTTGGCTTGTATACGCCTATTTTGATGCCTAGACCGCCCTGATAGTTGCCCTAAACAGATTTATCCAAGGTGGATATAAAAGTTTTTACACAACAAATGCCGTGGTGTTGTAAAATTACACAACGCGTAAATTGATTTTAACGATAATTTTTACACGTTTGGGTGTATTTTTATATTATCCAATTTGGAGGTTTTATGGGCTATTGGGCTAAAGTCATTTCTGCCACGGCGCTATTGGCGTCTTTTTCGCTAGCGCAGACCTACGATCTGCCGATTGTATTCATTGATACCAAGGGCGAGTGCCTCGATCAGAATGTGACCGAGAAAATCCCTGCCACCATGAAGGTTCTTGATGGCGCCACGAACAATGTGGCCGACAGTGCCAAGGGAACCCGCTATGACATCGGTATCAAGGTTCGTGGGCAGTCCTCGGCCAAGTTCCCGAAACCGGGTTACAGCATCGAAGTCCGCGACGAGAAGGGCGAAGGCATGGACGTGAGCCTGTTTGGGCTTCCTCCTGGTGATGACTGGGTCTTGCATGGCCCGTATGTGGACAAGAGCATGATGCGCAACGCCCTTGCCCATTGGCTGTTTAGGCAGGCTGGGCATTACAGCCCCCGCACCAGGCATTTCGACTTGTATATCAACGGTGTGTACCGCGGCGTCTACGTGCTCATCGAAAAAATCAAGCGCGGCAAGTATCGTGTAAACGTGAGCAAACTCAAGGAAACCGACATCAGTGGCGACGACGTGACTGGCGGCTACATCTGGGCTTTCGACAAGACGGGTACCAATACCGGTGGCATGGGCATGGAAGATATCAACAAGGAAGGTTTCAGCACGGCTGACGGCCTGAATGTCATTATGCACTACCCCAAGAAGGAAAACCTGCAAACTCAGCAGCAGGCCTACCTGAAAAAGTACCTGGAAGATCTCGAAAATCTGTTCAAGAACGGTAAGAATGGTAGCGGCTATGAAAATTATGTGGATATGACTTCTGCGCTTGACTATGTGCTGCACGAAGAGGTCACCAACAATTCCGACTCCTACTGGTGCAGTTTCTTCTTGCACAAGCCCAAGGACAGCAAGGGGGGCAAGGTGACTCTCGGCCCGGCTTGGGACTTTAACCTCGCCATGAGTAACGGTGGCGGCATGGGGTCGACAACGACCGATGGCTGGCAAATCGAGAATCCTCAGAAACAGGGCCAGGGTGGAATGATGATGATGGGTGGTGGCCTGAAAGCTCCGAACTGGCTTATCGGCATGTGGAAGGACAGCCATTATCAGAGTGAATTGAAGAAGCGCTGGGCGGAACTCCGCAGCGGAGTGTGGCATACCAAGACGATGGATGCGTACCTGGATTCCATGAAGCTCTACATCACCAAGGCGGCTGACCGCAACTTCAAGCGTTGGCCTAACCTGGGACAGGGTAGCGGACAGGGAGATCCCGATCCGGAGCCGATGAAATACTGCAACAACCAGAACCAGGGTGGCCAAAACCAGAACCCGTGGGGAATGTGGGGTGGCGGCATGGGTGGCGGCATCACCATGGGTGGCAATAATGCAAGCACTTGGGACGGCGAGTTCGAACACCTTCGCAAGAAGATGAAAGAAAGAATGCAGTGGATGGACCAGCAACTCGGATTTACCGAACCTTCGCAGCCCATTGTGACTGAGCCCGTGATTCATGATCCGGATTGGCAGAAGGATACCATAACGCAGTCAAATTACAGGAATGTTCAGATGGAAAATCTGAGCAGACTTTCTCCGACGAACTACTTTGCAGTGAATGGCGACCATCTCGAAATCCAGACGAGTCTGGGCGGAATGTTTGCCCTTGTCGACTTGAACGGAACGGTGCTGTACAAGACGCGAATTGGTAAGGGCCTCACGACCTTGAAGGTTCCAGCCAAGGCGATGAACAGGCATTGGATTGCGACTCTTAACGGCAAGATGCTCAGTAGATAAATAATTCAGAATTCGGAGTTCAGATTTCTGAGTTGTTTATAATCGCGGCGAAGCCGCCTAACAAAAAAATCTGAATTAATTATAAGTAATGCTTGACCTTGTTTACGGGGTCAAGATTTTCTTTTGGCGGCTTCGGAACATAGATCTTCACCGCATAAACATAGTGGTCCGTTTCGACGAGGATGTCGCCTTCTTGTAGGTCTTCGTTGACTTCCACTTCGATTTCGACGCCGTCTTTGGCGATGCGGCGGATGGAATGTTCCTTGAGCTCGTGCCGTTCGAACAGAACATCGATAACTTTTTTGTAGGTGCCGTGGTGGGTGGTACCTAGAATGCTGTTGCAGATCATGCTTTCCTCGTTTACACTACATCCATCGAGTCCACAAGGTTCACGATGTCGGTGACGGTCGCAATATAGTTATTTATGCTGTCGAGGAAAGCCTTTTCGTTTCGGCTACTGATAGGAGCCTTGAGCGAAGGGTATTCGTTAAAGATCTGCTGGTGGTTTTCGGGGTAGGTGCGGTGGTTTAGGTAGTGAACCCCGTACATAATCGGGAGCAGCGTTGCATTGGCACGGGCGAAAAATCCGAGCGGGTTCCTGCTTTGCTGGATGTAGAGGAATGCTTCGCGCAGATGGATCAGGAGCCCGCGCAGTTCTCGTTCGCATTCCAGGCGCAGGCATTCCAGGTTCGGTTCGTAGTTGGGGAGCGGCTTTGCACCGGCGAGAGCGACATTCCTGTTTGCAATGTGCAGGAATTCTAGCGGGAAGACGTCTTCGGAGGTCTGGATTTCTTTAAGGGTGAAAAAGTAACGGAACTCCACGTTTTCTTTTTTTGCGTCATTCAGCAATTCCTGCAACGGCTTGATTTTTTCGGTGGAATTGTCGCGAAGGATAAAACTCACTGTCCAGGGGGTTTCAAGTGCATTGAAACCTTCCACGAGCCCGTCGCCGTGGATAAAAGCTGAAATCAGGTTGTCGCCCAGAGCCTGCATCAACATGCCCGGCCATTTGGATCTTTGCAGTTCTACGATGCTCAAGTTCTTTTTCATAATCTACCTCACCAAAGGTCATCCCTTTTTCCGAATCGTCCTATTCCGTTGCCGAACGAAGATCCTCCGCCCATTCCGCTGCTGAATCCTCCGCCGAGTCCGTTTCCGAAACCGCCTCCGAAACCTTTCGGGGAGCCGCCGAATCCTCCGCCGAACCCGACTTCTGCTTCATCTTTTTTCTTGTTCTTGATGGCGCCTCCGAACAGGAACCAGAGAATGCCGTTGCCACGGCCTCCGCTGAATTTGGCCATGAGGAGCAAGAAGAATACAAAGAGGATGAACAGGATCATGAGTGCGGGAACGCTGTTTTCGCTCAGCTTGTAGGGGGTGGCATCGATGTCGAGTTGTTTCCCCTTGGCTTTGGCGCCCATCTGGGCGAGTGCGTAAGACAGGGAAAGAATTCCTTCGCCATAGTTGTATTCACGGAATGCCGGAATCAGTGTCTTTTGCTGAATTTTGGCGAGTGTCTTTTCGTCAAAGTTTTTTTCTAGAGCTGGCGTGACGACAATGTTCTTCCAACGCTGCTTCTGGGCGACAAAGATCATGATTCCTTCGGCGGTTTGCCTGCCGAGGTTCCATTCCTTGGCGGTATTCTGGGCGTAGCGTTCACTTTTTTCGAACTGGTTCACGTGTCCGATGTCGTCTAGCAGGACGCAGGTGAGTTCGATGCCTGTCTTTCGGTAGAGTTCGTCCGCAAGGCTGTTGAAAAGGCTAGTCTCGGATGCATTTAATAAGTGATTGTCGTCGTAGATGTTGCTTTCGGAGGGCCTTTGCGGGTATCTAGGGGCTTCGGTCGATGTTTCTGCCCATGCGGAAAGCGCAAGGCTCAAGCAGAAAAAAATGAAAAAACGAAAAATGAATTTATTTCTCTGAAACATCACCTTGAAAATATAATGTTTATCGCAAAAAAGTGGATTATGAACTTTATTTTTCATTCAGAATATTCCACATTGGAATATGAAAAATGGACGAATTTGAATTTTTTTTCTGAGAATTGTTCCATTTCTAAAAAACTCTGTATATTTAGGAATGTATTACGAACAGAATTCTAGGAACGTGTTATGAAAGAAAAATGGATATGGCTCCCGGATTTTGCCTCGGATATGGGGTTGTGGGAAGACGAACTGGCGACGGTGTCGCCAGAGGCGGACCATCTTTTTGTTCCTTACGAAAAAATGGTTTCGTATTTAGATCATTTGTATGGAGAACCGGACCTTGCCTCGGCATCGACTGTCGTGGGGTGGGGACTGGGTGCTTTTGCCTTGTTGAAGAATGCTGCTTCCCGGCCTAAGGGACAACGCTGGATTCTGTTGTCTCCTTTTGCGGATTACTGTTCCGAAGAAAGCGAGTGGACTGCAGAAAACCTCTCCTTTATTGCTCATCAGACACTGACTGCGTCGGATGCGACGATCAATGCGTTTTATGAGTTGCTTGAAGATGAACTGGGGGAATGGCAGGACGACTGGTTGAAATGTGCCAAACGCATAAAACCTGAGGCGTTGCGCTTGGGACTGGAGTACATGGCAAAGAATCGCATTGAATCCTCGGTTGATACGGCAGGTGGTGGCGTACAGGTCCTCTATGGTCGCATGGACCGGGCGATTCCTCCGTCGATGACGATGGCCTTGGCCGATTTTATGCCTGGAGCGGAGTTCAAGGAACGTCCGAAGGCGGGACATTGGCCCCCGATGCTCTTATTTTAGCGGCAAATCCTGACTAAATTAGGCTGGAATTGCTTTTTATGATGCCATCGAAGCCTCTTTGGGGGCTTCTTTTACTATATTGAAACTGATGTAAGTATATTGTGAGGTTTATGTAACGATGAGAGCGAAGTGGTTTTGGGGGGTACTGATTGCGTTTTGCATTTGCTTTACGGGATGCGGAAAGTCCAATGTCCCAGAAAATCGTGTCTTTGCAATTAATGATTTAGCGAATAAGAAGGTTGGTGTACTGGAGGCGAGTACCGCTGAAGTTTATGCAGCCGATTTTGGTGGCGATACAGCCAAGATTCAGGTGGAAAAGTATCCGACCCTGGAAGAGGCCGTCCAGGCGCTTCGTCGTGGCGATGTAGATGCGGTGTTGGGTGACGACGCTCCGGCTTCTGTCTTTGAAGGCAAGTACCAGTCCCTGCGTATTCTTGATGAAGTCTTTATGGAAGAATCATATGCGGGAATTGTTGCCAAGAAGAATTGGGGCCTGCTTGATACTGTGAATATGGCGCTCATCCAGATGCGGACGATGGGCGTCTATGATTCTATTTTTGCATCGTATATCGGTGGTACGGGCGATTATCATTATAAACTTGATTCTGCGAGTGGCCCAGTATTGAGGATTGCGACCAATGCCGAGTTCCCTCCGTACGAGTTCCGTACCGAAAAAGGCCCCCAGGGAATTGATATCGAGATTGCGCGCTATATTGCGGATTTTATGGAACGTCCGCTTGAAATTGTCGATATTGATTTTGATGAAATTATTGCCGCGGTCGATTCAGGTAAGGCCGATATTGGGCTTGCCGCACTTTCGGTCACGGAAGAACGCGAACGGATCGTAAACTTTACGGACCATTATGCGAAGTCAAAAATCGTGGTGATTGTGCGTAGCGGCGAAGAAGAGTCTACCTTGCAGCGCATCAAGGACACCCTGTTCGGAGATTAGCGGAAATTTCCGTGGTAATTCCAGCTCCATTGTTCTGGGTGCTCGGATATCCAGGATTCCATTTCCTTTGCGATACTTGAAACGAGCGCACTGCGCCCGTCTTTTTGCAAGTTGTTGCCCACGAGCGTTTTGTCGAATCGGGGTGGATAGTATTTTTCGAATCGGATGACGATGTGCTTTTGTGGTGCGTATTCGGTCCAGGTGCGGAAAAGAACGATGCCTGCGCCCATCTCGTTCACCTTTTGCGGAAGGCGCAAGTACAGCGTGCTCTTTTGTCCAAAGAGTTCGACGGAATTGCCCTTGGTGTTCTTGCCCTGGTCAAAAACCATCGCGAGGATTCCCTTGGTATGGAACAGGTCACGGATAAGTTTTCCCGTTTCTTCGGGGTGGTATTCGGTGAGATGCGGATCGCTGCGGAGATCCTTGAGAACTTCGCGGAAGGATTCGTTGCCAACGGAATCGGTAATCAGGTGCACATGCTCGCTGTAGCGGCAAAGAGCGCGGTGCAGCAATTCAAATGCTCCTTGATGGATACTGATGCCTGCGATGGGCTTTCCGTTCTTGGCGCATTCCGCTATAGCTTCGCGGATGATTTCTTCGTTTTCGTAGACGATTCGGCTTTCGACACTTTTGAAGCGTGCGAGCCCCCGGTACGAATCCAGCGCGTTCCAGAAGATTCCCTTGAATACATCTTTCGCTGTTACGGCTCCCACGTCATTGCGAGCCTCCGATGCGGAGGCGAAGCAATCCACAGTTGCATATTTCTTCGCGCTTGCAAGGTGCTTTACCGTGCGCCCGTAAGCGCGCTCGGTATGCAGCGCCTTGTAAATCGGAAAAGCAACTGCAAAAAGTGCCGAATAAAAAATATCCGGCATTCGCAACAGGATGTTCACCAATGTATTATATGCGATGAACTTTACTTGCATAAGGCAATTCTGAATTCTGAATTCTAGATTATTCATCGAATTCCAGAATATTTCTTCCGAGTTCACGTTCGAACACGCGGCGGCTGAGACCTTCGCCTGCATAGCTCAGCGTGGGCGAGACTTCGTACAGTTTGTTCGGATTTACTTCGATATGGGCCTTGCGCAACCATTCACGGTGAAGTCGGCCAATCATGGTACGTGCAGTCTTCGGGGAGTCGTTTCCTTCGGCGTTTTTCACCGGAGAAAATTCCTCTTCGCGCACCACGCCAAACGGCATCATCGTGCCCAGCTGCGGGAAGGCGTCGAACAGGAACTGCTCGAACTTCCAGCATTTTTCGATGCCGCAAACGGTCTTCCTTGCCGTATGCCACGGGAGCTTGCTTGTCTGCAACTTGCGCAGTCCCTCAAGCTTGAACAGGTGAATGGCGATGTTTCCGCCGTCAAATGTCAGGCTTCCATCAGCGTTGGTCATATCGCGGTAGCTTTCGGGCAAGTCGCTGTATTCGACGACACCGGGCTTGCCGTTCTGCAAGGCGAAGATGCCCACCTTTTCGTTGGGCCCCGCCTTGTGTACCACCTTGGATGCCGACATGCTGCGGCCTTCGCTCGCGAGTGCGCCAATAAAGGCGGGGTCGCAAATGCGGCAGAGGGCGTTGTCGACGCTGTAAAGGAATACGTAGCGAACGCCTTTTTCAATCAACCAGGCGAGAGTTCCGCTTTGGGCGAGCGCCCTAAAGCAACCGCCGTTGCCATCGGGCACCAGTGCCAGACGGTTGTTCTCGTCGACGACGGCCTTCCCGTTCGGGTCGAGCGCGCAAATCGTACCTTGTTCAAAGAAACGGATGTTTTCGCGGGCGTAACCGAAAAAGTTGTGCTCGGTAAAGAAGTTGACGGTCGCTTCGTGATTCAGCGGGCTCGTCATAATGCACCACGGAATGGGGTGCCCGACTTGTGCGGCCAAGTTCTGCAAGCGTTCTGCCTGCAGCTGGAACAGACTCTTGTGGCTCGGGAGTCCGATATCGAACATACCCTTCGGGCCATCGAAGCCGAGGCGGGAACCTTGACCGCCTGCAACCAGGAATGCGGCAACCTGGCCCTTGCCCAAAAGTATTTCGCCGGTCTCTTTCCAAAAGTCGTAGCGCAAGTCGTCAATCGCGGTTTTGAACGGCATCGGTTTCAAGTCTCCCGACACGTTGTCGTCAAGCGAGGCGTTCGATTTTTCGGTATAAAGCGCCTTCAGTTCTTCCCAGTCCTGGCTGGCTATGTCGCGTTCCAAATTCTTGCGGGCATCGCCGCTCAAAGATTCAAGCTTGGCGACCAGCTCTTGCTGCCCCGCCGCATTCAAAGTTTCGATAATGTCCATATTTTACCTAATGCCGAAGAAAATCACCATGCTTACGATGAGCGCGAAAATGCTGATGAGGTGCATGCGCCACACGATTTTGGAATTCATGAGCGGCTTGCTCGGGAAACGGCCTTCCCACTTCTTTTGGTAGTGGTGGTGGAGAGGCGCGCAAAGGAAGATGCGCTTGCCTTCGCCGGTGGTTTTCTTGGTGAACTTGAACCAGCTGATCTGGAGCAACACGGAGCATGCTTCGGCGATGATGATGATGCAGACGATGGGGAGGAATAGCCCTGCCTGCACCAGAATAAACATAATACCGATAGCGGCTCCAAAGCCTACGGAACCGGCGTCGCCCATGTAGATTTCGGCCGGAGGGCTGTTGAACCACAAGTAGGCGAGGAGTGCGCCTGCAATCGACATGGCGAGCGGGAACAGTTCGTCGCAGCCGGGCAGGTACGGAACGCTCAGGTACTGGCTAAAGATAAAGTTGCCGCTCACGTAAGCTACGAGCCCTACGAAAATCATGCTCGAAAGAATCGGCACCGAAACAAGACTGTCGAGACCGTCGGTAAAATTGGTCCCGTTGGCTGAGGCGGCGATTACAAAGGTCATGAAACCCACGAAAACCCAGTTGGGCAGGTGAATCTGGAACACGTCGATGGGGCAGAAGGGAATTGTCAGATCGCCCTTGAGTTCGGGAATGAACTTGTAGCAGAAAATGGCAACGACCAGGCTAAACAAGAAATAGAGGAAAAGTCTAAGGCTACTGGAAATACCGTCGGCCTTGTCCATGTAGTCGGCGGCCTTGAGTTTGCCGAGCTTGATCAGGCGCTTGGCCTTGACTTTTGCGATGTCGTCGATGGCACCCACGGCAGAAAACGCGGCTAGCACAATCAGAGTCGAAATGGTGTAGCCGTTCATCTTGCACACCAGGAGTGACACGATTTCTACCACAATCACCAGAAGGAGACCACCCATAATCGGGGGAGACTTGGATTTTCCATCTTTATCGAAGTCGGAAGTTGCATCAAGGCTCTGGAGCTTTCGAATGTAGATCGGCATGAAGGTCATGACGAGGATGATGGAGAGCATGGCGGCGACACCCGCACGGAATAGACGACCGTCGAAAAGGTCAATACTAGTTAAATGATAAAGCCACTGACAAAGCATGGATAATTCAGAATTCGGATTTCGGAATTAGGAGTTGTAACTCAGATATATTCACAAAGTGAAAAATCATAAAAAGGTGCACGAAAAACAAGCAGGACGTGATAAAAAATAAAAATAAAGTTAGCGATAGGAACGATATCCCCAAAAATAATGTTGTAGAACTCGGTTTTTTGCTAAATTATAGGTCATGAGTGAATTCCATATTGACTGCCCCCATTGCGGTACATCTTTCGACGCCCAAATCCAAGGGGATGGCGCCAACATGATGGTGTTTTGCTGCGCCCGCTGCAAGACCCCTTTGATGTATTTCCATGGCGAAGTTGCCGAGTTGGATCGCGAAGAATTTGCTGGACTCCGCAAGAAACTCAGCCGTGCGATTGACGCGGTTGTCAGCCACGGTGGTGCCATGGGTGCTGTGGCCGAGGCCCTCAAAAAGATGGTCGATGCCTCCGAGGCCTTGGCTGAAGAACGCTCCGAAAAGGGCGAACGCCTGCCCAGTCCCCGTGAGGGCTCTGCTCCGTCGGAATTCGATGCCGCCGCCGAAAACATTGCTGGAGCCATGGCCCCGAGTGAACCGGAAACGGTTCAGCCGGCGGTCATTTCGGACGATGTGCTTTCGGACTTGCAGAAAGACCTCGACGAACTCGATGTCGACAGCTTCCTGGATAAGCTGTAGAATTCAACCGTCTACAGCCAACTTCCTACCGTCTACTGTCTACTTCCTACCGTCTATGCTAGAATTCTTTATTGCTGCCTTGGTGGTGGGAATTGCCCCCGGCCCAGATAACCTATTTGTATTGGCGCAGAGTGCGACTCACGGCGCAAAAGCCGGTTTTTGCGTGATTTTGGGACTTTGCACCGGCATTGTGATTCAGGTAAGCTTGCTCGTGGCTGGGGTGTCCGCCTTAGTCGCTGCAAGTCCGAAGGCGTTCTTTGTAATGCAGTGCCTGGGGGCGGCGTACTTACTGTATTTGGCTTACAAGAGTTTTCAGGTCCGTGCCGGCACGGTTGCTGCTGGCGATGCTTCCGAGTGTCATCCTGAGCGGAGTCACGAAGTGACGGAGTCGAAGAATCTGGGAGAGGCTCGTCTTTCCGGTCGCAAGCTTTACCTGCGCGGAATCCTCATGAACATTTCGAACCCGAAGGTGATTCTCTTTTTGCTTTCGTTTATTCCGCCGGCAGTTCGCCTGGAGCGCCCGATTCACCCGAGCCTGCAAATGGTAATTTTTGGCGCTGAATTTATCGTTGCGACGTTCATTGTGTTCGGTTCCGTCGCGTTACTTGCGGGTGCCGTCAAAAAGTTCTTGCTGAATAGCCCAAAAGCGAACCGCAACCTCAACTGGTTCAGCGGTGTCGTGTTCGTGCTGCTTGCGGTTGCCTTGTTTCTAGTTTAATAACGTCATCGCGAGGGGTGAAACCCCGAAGCGATCTATAGCTGCTTTTCAATCAGCTTGAGAATCTTTTCGATGGCCACTTCGGGTGCATCGCCGGTGTCGCCACCGGCGGCACGGGTGTGGCCGCCTCCGCCGAATTCGCGGGCGATTGCATTTACATCGACTACATAGTTGCTGCGCAGGCTGATCTTGTACTTGCCGTTCACGGGGTACAGGAATAAGGCCACTTCGGTGCCGCCGACTTCGCGGATGGTGTCGATGACGTTCGAAAGCTCAACCGGCGTCACGTCGAAACGCTGCATATCTTCGGGGGTGATGTGGGCGTAGACCACTTTACCGCCGAGCCCGAGTTTGCAGTTTTCCATAACGAATCCGGTCACGAGCGTCTGCTTGTAGGTGCGCGTATAGTAAGTCTCGTTCACGATTTTCGCGAAATCAATGCCCTTTTCGATTAAGTCACCGACCACTTGCATGGTGCGTTTGCCGGTGCAGCTGAACTTGAAGGCACCCGTGTCGTGCACGATTCCTAAGTACATACTGTTTGCCGCTTCTTTTGAAACCTTGCTCCTGTCGAGGTTTACGTAAAGCACTTCGCTTGCGGAACTTGCTTCGGGCTCCACCAGGTTCAAGGTGCAAAGGTTCAGCGGGTTTGAAATGTGGTGATCGATGTTGATTGTCTTTTTCGCGGCCTTGATGCATTCGGCACCGTTTGCGCCCACCCGTTCAAAGCTCGGGGTGTCCATCAAGAAGGCCAAATCGTAGGGCTTGCCGCCGTTGCTTTCGGCTGTCCAGGCGGAGCGGGCGTCGCTTGCCCCGCGAAGAATTTTGTAGCTGTCGGGGAAGTTCTCAAGATACAGGTCCACGCTAATGCCCGGACAGTTGTCCTTGATGTAGTTGTAAATGCCCGTGGTCGAACCCACGCAGTCGCCGTCCGGACGCACGTGCCCGAAAATGGCTACAGTCTTTGCTTCGCTCAAAAATTCATCGATTCTCATATCGATGAATATAGAAAAAGAGTTTAGAACTTAGAGCTTAGAGCTTAGAGTTTAGAACTTAGAACTTACCTTTGGCCACTTAGTGCTTTAGCACTTAGGTGGACATGGCCACCTTTAGGTGGGAACTTAGAACAATCCTTTCTTCTCTAGGCTCTACCAATAGTTGTCCCAAATTCTGAATTACTATATTCTACGCATGAAGCTTCTTTTCACCGACCTTGACGGCACGCTCTTGACCGACGACAAGACCATTCTCGATATAGACATGAAGGCTATCGAGGAAATGCTTAAGTGCGGTCATAAGTTGGTGCTCTGCACTGGGCGCCCGCTTACGAGTGCCAAAAAGTTGGCGCAAAGGTACGGTTTCGACAAGCCGGGCTTCTTTTTAGTGAGCTTCAACGGTGGCCTCATCTACGATTACGCTACCGAGCAGTCTATCCTTACTCGTCGCATCCCGGTGGAATCGGTCAAGTTCATCATGGACGAGGCCCATAAGCGGGGGATGCATGCGCATACCTACGCGGGCGACCTTGTGGTGTCGGAATACGAGACGGAACAGCTCAAGACCTACTGCCGCTTGATGCAGATGGATTATGCTGTCGTGGATGATATCCGCGAATTCTTTGGCTTAGCGGATGTTGTTTCGGGAAAAGCACCGACTGCGCCGATCAACGTGGTGGTGAAGCCGCCTATCAAGGTGAATATCATTACCCCGTTCGATCATTCAAGCTTGGTGGATTTCCGCACCGAGATGCGCAAGACGACGGCGGGCAAACTCTTTGATGTATTCAGCAAGCCCGAAATGCTTGAATTTTCGCACATGCAGTCCAATAAGGGCGATGCGGTGCGGTTCATGGCCGATTTTTACAAGGTCCCTCTCTCGGATACCATTGCAGTGGGTGACGAGGAGAATGATTGTCCCATGATCGAGGCTGCAGGAGTTGGTATTGCCATGGCAAATGCCTCCGAGGTGGCGAAATCGGTGGCCAATTATGTGACAAAAGCGGATAACAACCACGGTGGAATTGCCGAAATTGTTCATAAATTCGTCATTTAGGACATTTTAATCCCAAATATTCCAAGTTGGAATAATTTACGCAAATTTTTTCGAACAAAACCAATGACAATATGGTATCTTATGTATATATTTTTGTACGGGGATGCCATATAAATGAAACAGTTCCAGTTCGATTATCATAGCATTACGTCTTTAAAACGGGATCTGGATAAGATTAGTCTTTGGTGCAAGTCGAAGATTTTTTCGCATGTGGTATTCCAAATTTATTCTGATTCGCTGGATAGGGGGCAGATTGACCTTGTTTGCGACGTGATTTCTCAAAATTTCCCCAATGCGATTTACATGGGCTGCTCCACGAACGGAAATATCGTGGAGGGGCGCCTTTCTTCGGCTTCTATTTCGGTCATCTGTACGATTTTTGAATATCCGACAACCAAGCTAAAACTGTTGCAGTATACCTTGAATTCGGAAACGGCTCTCGATGTGGTTGAAGATGTTAAAAAGGAAATCAAGAAAAATCCGTGGGTCAAGGCAGTTGAAATGCAGTTGACCATTCGTGGAATGTCTCTGACTCCGTTCTGCGATGCTTTCAAGGGAATTGAACCATCTGTAGCCTTTTTTGGTGGCGGGGCGTTTAATCCGGATTTGAACCGCAATGATGCTTGCGTCTTCTCGAATGTCAAGGGATATTCCGAGAAGGGGGTTATTTTTCTTTTGATGGGTGGTGAAGATTTTAATGTATACACGACCCATATTACGGGATGGAAGCCGCTGGGTAGAGAATTCCAGGTGACGAAGGCAAAAAATGCAATTCTTTATGAATTGGATGGCAAGCCTGCTTACGACGCCTACCATCGTTATCTGAATATCCTGAAGGACGAGCATTTCTTCAATAATTCCTTGGAGTTCCCGTTCTTCTATAGCCATCATGGAATCAATATCTTGCGTGCCCCGATTGCCTGTAACGAAGATGGTTCCTTGGTCATGACGGCCGATATTGATGAAAACGTGAAGGCGCGCCTTGCTTACGGTGATCCGTGGACCATTCTTGCGAGTGTCCGAAAAGACGGAAAGAAGATTGGCGAATTCAATCCTGAAATCATTAAGGTCTTTTCTTGTGCGGCCAGGCGCACTTTTTGGGGCAGGGAAGAAATCAGTAGCGAAACACTTCCGCTCCAAAGCCTGGCGTCGACATCGGGTTTTTATACTTCAGGCGAGTTCTTGCGCACGGGCGAATATGTGAACCAGCATAATGTGACTCTTGTGGTTGCTGCTATGCGCGAAGGAAAAAATGGGGACCATTGCGATTTCGATATGGAACAGGAGGCTTTCTCCGGCAAGGTTTCGATGATCAACCGCCTTGCGACATTTATCGATGCTGCTACCCAGGAACTGGCCGAAGCGAATCAGAAACTATCCTTGATGGCGATTACGGACCCGCTCTCAAGTCTCTTTAACCGTGGCGAAATTCAACGACGCATTAACCAGTGCGTTTCCGAAAAAATTCCGGGATGCCTGGTGATGCTTGATATTGATAACTTTAAACAAATTAATGATACGTTTGGGCGTCAGGAAGGAGACAATGTCATCAAGGGCATCTCGTACGTGATGCGTAAGGTTGTTGATGAATGTGGTCTTTCGGGAGTGAATGCCCATAATGTGACATTTGACGATATTGACGGCATGTATGCGGATACGGCTGTGGAGGATCTTGCAGATGCACTGCAGTTCGAAATCTTTAACGTGAAAACGCCAATTGGCCGTTGGGGTGGCGAAGAATTTATGGCGCTTTTGCATGATTCTTCATTAAAAACGGCTGTAGATTTCGCTAATCGGGTTCGTATCGCGTTCAATGATATTACATTTGAAAATGCAGGTCGTCGTTCTGTGAGTGTCGGTGTAACTGAACTTCGGAAGGGCGAAAGCGCAGATGCAGCGATCGTTCGTGTCGACAAAGCTCTGTATAGGGCTAAAAAGTTGGGCAAGAACCGCGTTGTGGCGTCTGAAGGAGAAAATGATGGATAGCGTTGTCAAAGCGAAAATAGATTCCTTGTACGAGGCTTTTTCTGTACTTTCGAATGGTGCGTATACCTATATAACCGATATGAGGACGGATTGGACCCGCTGGTCCAAGGAGGCTGTTCGCTATTTCGGCTTGCCTGACGAGTATATGCAGGGGGTCGCCTATACCTGGATGGAGCGTATCCATCCGGATGATCGCACCGCTTATAAAGAAAATATCGATAAGGTCATGAGTGGCCAACTAAGTGAGCATAATCTTCAGTATCGCGTGCTGACAAAAGATGGTCGCTATATTGTTTGCACGTGCCGAGGTGTTGTGCTCCGTGATGGGAATGGTTCTCCGGATTTCTTTGGCGGAATAATCAAGAATAACGATACGCTGAGTTATTTTGACGATATTTCCAATATGAGGAGCCTGTACGGTTTTCTGGAAGATCTGCAATCGGCAAGTTGTCGTGGAGAATGCTTGCAGATTATGATTCTGGGTATTAATGATTTTTCTCGCCTGAACGAAATTTACGGCTATACTTTTGGAAACCGTGTGCTACAGGAATTTTCGAAAATGATTAAGACTGAGGCGCATGGTATGGGAACGTGGTATCGAATGGACGGTACCAAGTTCGCTATTGTCTGTCAGAAAGCTTCTGTTGATGACCTGAAGAACCTGTATAAGCGAATTCAGTATAATTCCATTCATGACTTTAACGTGGACGGAACCCGCGTAGTTCTTTCGTTTGTTGCTGGGGCCATCAACCTGGATAGTTTGGCAGTCTCGGCGGAAACTGTGTATTCTTGCCTGCGTTTTGCTTATTACGAATCGAAGAATAACCACTTGGGCGAACTTTTTGTCCTGAAGAACAATGTGGGCGATGACAAGCGCTTTGCGATTGAACGCATCAACGTGATTCGCAACAGTATCGTGAACAACTGCGAAGGATTCTTCCACTGTTACCAGCCGATTGTCGATGCGACTACCGAAAAGATTATCGGGGCAGAAGCGCTTATCCGTTGGAAAAATGATGAATATGGCGTGGTGCCGCCGGTGCAGTTCGTGGATGTACTGGAACAGGACAACTTGTTCCCTGAATTGGGTAAGTGGATTTTGCGGACGGCGTTGGTCGATGCCCAAAAGTTCCTCGCTCGTTATCCGGGCTTTATCGTGAACGTAAACTTGTCTTATACGCAGCTGGAAAAGTCCGACTTTGTGGAAGACGTCCTTGCGATTATCGAGGATGTGAATTTCCCGCCGCAGAACCTGTGCCTAGAAATTACGGAACGTTGCCGTCTTTTGGATATGGGGCTCCTGAAGGATATCTTTACGCGACTCCGTAAGCATGGCATTAAGGTGGCGCTTGATGATTTTGGAACGGGTTTCAGTTCGATTGGCGTGCTGCGAGAACTTCCGGTAACGACGGTGAAAATTGACCGCAGTTTCGTGATGAATATCGAAAAGAACAATTCGGACCAGAATACGGTGCGCTTTATTTCGGAATTGGCGGATTCGTTCTCGTCTTCGGTGACGGCAGAAGGTATCGAAACGCCTGAAATGCGTGAATTCCTGCTGCGCTTTAAGATCAAGAGCTTGCAGGGATTCTACTATTCGAAACCGTTGCCTATTAACGATTTTATGGACAAATATGTGAGTGCGTAGATAATTCAGAATTATGAATTCGGAATTCGGAGTTGAAATGCAATTCTGAATTCAGAACTCTGAATTTTGAACGAAATAATTAACTAAATTAGGGACATGAAGAATATTCTTGAACGCCTGGGTAACAGCCGCAGGCATTTTATTGTGTTGGGAATTACACTTGCCGTATTGGTGGGCGCATTCCTTATTTTCAACAATTTGACTGTTTCGTACGCTCGACGTTGGGATATCGACTGGGGCTACTACGCCATTCTTTCGACTTTTATCCTGCTGGTTGTAGGGCTGGCGGTGAACTTGCCCGAGATTTTGCGCGGCGGAAAGAATTTCAAGCCTTCGGGAAAAAGTATCTGCGCCTTTGCCGGAATTGCACTTGTGTTCTCGGTGTTCATGTTCGGGAATATCAGCAATACGCACCGTGTGCTGAGCGACGAGACAAGCTGGGAGTCAATGGGACTCCAGATGTATTTTGATCATACGGGAGGCATCTGTAACGAGGGAATCTGGAAAGACGGGGGCCTGGATTGTAAGACCGAAGTGAATAATTTTAAGGGAAAGGCGCTCGGGTTCGTCTATTCGCTGGTGTTCAACTTCATGGAACCGGGGCGCGACACGGCCTTGCTGGTCAACTATCCTTTCTACCTGTTGAGTCTTCTGTTCTTTTTCTTTGCGCTTTCCAAGTGGTTCAAGAATGACTGGGCTGCACTTGCGGCGACCGCTTTCTTGGGTGGAATGCCGATTTACTTGTTGCAGGCCAGATCGGCATCGACGGAAGTGCTTTATATTTTCTTGCTTGCTGCTCTGATGGCGTGGTATGCCTTTGTTCCGGCGAACAAGGTGAACTGGAAGCATTTCCTGCTGACGGTTCCGCTGCTCGGCTTCTTTGCACAGACTCGCCAAGAGACTGTTTTTGCCTTTATTCCTTTTGCACTTTATTACTACAAGTACTTCTTTGAAAAGGCGCATAGGCTTCCGCTTTTTGTTGCATCTGTGATTGTGGTGAGCTGGCCTTCGGTGAATACGATGGCGGCCTACCGCGGCTACGATTTCCAGGGGGGTGAACATGCGGCTCATTCGCTTGAGAATCTGTGGTTCAACCTGAAGACAAATATCGAAATCATGTTGAACTTAAAAGAGGATCCGTCTTTTGGCGGAATCATGATGAACCCGTTCTACACGACCTTTACGATTATTCTTCTGGCCGCGACTGCGTGGCTCCTATTCCGTCTGATTTATTCGCGTCGTTACTGGCGTGGGGCCTTGCTTGGAATTACCTTCTGCGTGCAGATTTTTGTAATCCTCCTGAACGTGTCGGGAACGTTTACGATTGACATCAACCAACGTTACGTGCTGGTGGCGCTTCCGCTGTTTGCTCTGATTATGGCATTGGGACTCTTTGATGCTCTTGCCTTTACTACCAAGATGAAACCTGATGCGGCAGGAAAGATTGTTTTGGCTGTATCGGTGGCCCTTTCGGTGGGGCTCATGATTTACCATGGGGATAGCTTCCGTCACAATATGCTTTATTACAAGAATAAGCTGCTGGGTGAAGAAGACTATTTGGACAAATCTCTGGAGTCTTTCCCCGAGAACTCTATATTTATCTATGCACGCCCCTGGCAGATGCTTGCCTCTAGGCATAGTTCCTTTAGCGAACGCACCTTTATGGGGTGGGATACCGAGACCTTTGCCAAGTGGCAACAGCAGTCCGGTGGAAATATCTACATGGTTCGCGGACAGGATGGCTACGGTGAACTCAACCGGAAGTCCCGTGTGGTGGGATTCAAGACGACGGACCAGGTAGACGAAATCCTGAAGGATTACAAGAGTGAGCGCGTGTTGATTGAACCAAAGCTGTTCGGTTATCCTCTTGCGATATATAAGATTACTGCGAAGAAGGGTGTATCGACTTACCAGCAGAATTTTTTCGTGGGTGATATGGCCGACGGGGCGATGGTCGTGAACAAGCGTTTCCCCGAGGCGATTACCTGCAACTACTCGCTGAATGGCGAACTGCAGGAGGAATTGGTCATTACGCAGGAAGCCGATACCTTGCTGCTGGATTCCGCGAAGATTACGGCGGGTATGAACCGCGTGAAGTTTGAATGCATGATGCCTGATTCTGATACGCTTGAACTCGTGAAGGATTTCTTTGTGGAAACTCCGGAAGTGTTGCTGCTTTCGAAGTTGAAAATCGATGCGTTTGAACAGGCGTGGGGACAGCCGCAGATGAATGCGACGGTTGAACATCGCAAGTTGACGCTTGACAAGGAAGTCTTCCGCTACGGTATCGGTTCCCATGCCCCAGCGTTTGTCCGCTACAGTTTGCCGCGTAGTTATTCGATGTTACATGCGACCATCGGCCTGGATGACGAAAGTGCTTGCGGCGATGGTGCTTCGTTTATTGTTCTGGGCGACAACCGTGAACTTTTCCGCAGCAAACGTTTGTATTCGACGGAAAAGCAGAATATCAATGTTGACGTATCCGGCGTGAAAGTATTGGAACTCCGTCTGGATGAAGGTGACAAGAAGGACAAGGACTGCGACCACGGTGATTGGGCGAATGTCTGGCTGGAGGCCGTTCGTTGAAGGTCCTGGTAGCGCCACTTGACTGGGGGCTTGGGCATGCGACGCGTTGCGTGCCCGTCATCCGCGAGTTCCTGAATCAGGGGGCTGAAGTCGAACTTGCCGTGGTGCGTTCCAATGCGGGGCTTTTACGGGGGATATTCCCGGAACTTCGGCAGCGTTTAGTGCCTTCTTACAACATTGTGTACCCGAAGCACGGCTACAATATGGGACTCTGGCTTGTGAAGAACGGAGCCCATTTGCGGACGGTGATGAATTATGAACATCGTATTGCCGAGGAAATGGTGAAACGTTTCCACTACGATGTGCTGGTCTCCGATAATCGTTTTGGATTTTATAGCCGGAATGCCAAATCGATATATATGACGCACCAGCGGCGTATTGCCTTTCCCCGTGTGCTGTCAGCGTTTGAACCACTCGGGATGCTTTGGCATGCCTCGGTGATGAAACATTTTGACGAGGTCTGGGTGCCGGACTTGCCGGAATTTCCAGGCTATGCGGGCTCGCTTTCGCATGTGAAAAATTGTCCGGTGCCGGTAAAGTATGTAGGGGCGTTGTCAAGATTCAGCGGAATGGGGACGGATTCTTCGACTTGTTTGGGTAAACTCGGTCCCTATTGTTTCGTGGCGGTTGTTTCGGGGGTGGAACCTGCCCGAACCCGCTTCGAGAACCTGTTGCGTAAAACACTTGTCAAAATTCCGGGACGTCATGCGATTATTCTTGGAAAACCGTCGCTTGGGTTGAAGACATCCAATGAAAATAACCTGGACTTGTTCACGCATCTGCCGGACGAGCAGTTTGCTTCTGTAGTGCGGTCGGCACAGTGGGTGATTTCGCGCGGCGGTTACAGTACCGTGATGGACATGGCTGTCCTTGGTGCCCGTTGTGTATTTGTACCGACTCCGGGACAGTATGAACAGGTGATTCTCGGACGCGATCTTGCTCGCGAAGGTTTCGCCGCGACTATCGATGAATCCAGGTTTTCGACAGAAAGCCTGCTTGCAACGATTGGTGAAAAAGCCTGCGTGGCCCTCCCAAAACCAGGAGAGAATAACCTACTGAAAGATGCTGTTAAAGAACTTATGTCATTCTCGACCGAAGGGAGGGAATCCAGTGCTGGATCCCGTCTCCCCTCCGCTACGCTTCGAGGATGACACGCTCCAGGATGACTCATCTCATTCTTAATTCTTCATTCAACTAACTATGCCTCAATTCATTCTCGCTTTCCCTCTCACTAAAGAAGTTAACGAATCACTCGCTTTAACCGAAACCGTGACGCTTGCTGCCGATGCCGCATCGGCGATTATTCCCGGATGCAGCGTGATGTTCAAGGTAATCCGCAAAGAACGTGTGGCGGGCCTTGCCGATATTTTCAAGGAACACCAGGATATTCCGGCAGAGACTGCCGCGGCAATTGAAGCACACAAGTCGCTGTTGTTCTTGCTCGGCGAAGTCAAGAATATCGAAGAAGTGACCCAGGTGAATATGGCCGTTCTGAAGGTCTTTAACGCGGGTGCGCTTGGCGTGTACATGCAGCAATGCGGCGCCGCCTGGACCGATGCGGGCTTCCGCGAAGAAGTGGGCGATGGCGAATACCCGATGGACCCGTGGATCAATTTTGTAGAAGCGGGCGATACGATTTATACACTCGGACTTGCAACGTTTGTGTTGCCGGATTTGTGCATTGCAGCCAGTGCTGAAGACCCGCAAGAAGCATTGCTAATGGCAGCAGACTCTTTGTTCGGCGATGGTATCCCAGCAAAGTCGGGCTCCGAAGTCGACCTCGGCGAAGGTGTTCATTACGTGCTCCGCGCCGAAGCCAAGAATCCCTTCCCGAAAGACAGCCCCGAGTACAACAAACAGGGTGTCTTGAGGTTAATTAAAAAGTAGCGGTGAGCGATGAGGTCGCTTCGCTCTTCTGTTTAATAAACAGAAAAAGAACCTAGTTGATACTAGGTTCTTTTTGCTCAAAGCTCATTGCTCAAAGGGCGCATAGCGCCCGAGCTCATTCCTCTTACAGTTCCGGTTTATTCCCGGTGAGGCGCACGAAGATTTCTTCGTACTTGGCGAGCGTGTTCTTCACGACCTCTGCCGGGATTTCCGGACCCGGGTAGGTCTTGCCCCAGTCGAGAGTTTCGAGCCAGTCGCGAACGTACTGCTTGTCGAAGCTTTCCTGGTTCTTGCCCACCTGGTACTTGTCGGCCGGCCAGTAACGGCTGGAGTCCGGCGTGAGCACTTCGTCGATGAGGATGGTTTCGCCATCGATTTCACCGAATTCGAACTTGGTGTCGGCGAGGATGATGCCCTTGCTTGCGGCGTAGTCGCGGGCCTTCGTGTAGATGTCCAAAGACATGTCGCGGAGAGTCGTTGCAACCTTTTCGCCAACGATGTCGAAAGTTTGTTCGAAGCTGATGTTTTCGTCGTGGCCAACGTCGGGCTTGGTGCTCGGCGTGTAGAGCGGCTTTTCCAGCTTCTGGCAGAGCTGCAGGCCTTCCGGGAGAACATGACCGCAGATCTTGCCGGTCTTCTGGTAGTCCTTCCAGCCGGAACCCACGATGTAGCCGCGGACGATGCATTCGACGGAATGGCGGTGAGCCTTTTTCACGATCATGGAACGGCCACGGAGGTAGTCGGCGTGCTTCTTGAGCACGGCCGGGTATTCGTTCACGTCGGCGGTGATGAGGTGGTTCTTCATGCCGAGGTGCTGGAACCAGAACAGCGAAAGCTGGTTCAGGATTTTGCCCTTACCAGGGATCGGGGTGGGGAGCACCACGTCAAAAGCGGAAAGACGGTCGCTGGCGACCATCAGGAAGCTGTCGCCCAGGTCGTACATGTCGCGTACTTTGCCCTGGTGGAACAGCGGAACTTCGGTAATGGGGGTTTCAAATTTTAAGCTCATAGTACCCCAAATTTAGTAATTTGAAGTGCTCTTTTTTCTATTTTCACTCAAACACGGTGCGTTATGAACTTATTGAAAACCCTAATTTTGTCTTTAACTGTAGCCTCTGTCGCATTTGTGGGGACTTTTAGGGCGGCCCGGTACCTTTCAAAGTAAGGTTTGAAATATGAATTTTTCGATAAAGACGATGTTTGGCTTGACGGTGGTCGCTTCTGTGGCGGCTGTGTGGCTTTCGGCTTGTGCCTCTAGTAAACCGGATGCCGTGGAAGGTTCCGCAAAAAGTGCTGTGCAGGAATCGGAACGCCCGAAGGTGATGCCTCCGCAACCTTCTACGCCGGTTACGGTTTTTGAACTGAAGGTGATGAGTGCCGACAAGCAGGTGCGTGTTGTCGATAAACCGACCTTGGCTGCGCTTGATTTTGCGGCCTATTTCAACAATCCGATCCGCCAGGCGGGCAAGGACGAAAAGCCTGAAAACTATGCGGGAAAAATGGCGTCGGCAAAGCTTGCGGAATACCCGTTCCCGATGCTCGATTCGCTTTCGGAACATGAACCCGCCGTTGTTGCAGAAAGACAGCCCCTGGCCTGGGAACCTTTGTCAAAGATTCTCTATGCGCAGACCGGGAACGATTCGCTGGGTGTTTTGCTGAATGCGGTCGAGGCGGTCAAGTGGAACGAACCCGAGGTTTTCCGTGCATTCCAGACCGTTTCACGCTTGTGGGGTGTGCCCTTGAGCGATGGTTCCGTGGAATGGTGGGTGGAAGTGATGCCTGCCTTGTGGACAGGGCGTACCGTGTTCTACGGAAAGTTGAAACTGGCGTCAAAGGGTGAAACAGCCGAAATCTTGAATTACTACTTGACGGGCGAAATGAATGCCGACGATGCCATGAATTGGGCAAGAACGTTGTCGTCTTACTGGTATCCGACCTTGAATACGGACTTGGAACCGCATACGGCGGGTGCGCCCTGGGAAGGTGATAAGAACAGGCCGTTTGCGGTGATGCGCGGAAACCCGATGGGGACTCCGATGTGGGTTGCTTTTGAGGCTCCGGCCTTCCGCTTGAGCGACGAGGCTTTGCGTGCAAAGCGAACCGCCGATTCCCTGGCCGAGGCGGGCGAGGTGGTTCCCGTGAATCGCGCTCTTGATACGAGTTCTGCGTTCCGCCTGCAGACGCTTGCTTCGGTCGAAGGTTCCTGCCCGGAGAACGATGCGACGCAAAAATTCCGCGATGAACTTTTGAAAATGCTCCATAAATTGCCCAAGGAACAGAACGCCTGGGCATCGAATGGAATGCTCTGGTTCCGCCGCAACGCCAATTACCTGACCGCAGGCAAGATTACGGCGCAGGATAGCTTGCACAATCCGTTGCCTCGCCTTCTGGAACTCAAGAAGTATCTTGATTCCCTTGGCGTCCAGCTGCTGGTGGTTCCGATTCCCGTGAAGGAAGAAATTTACGGGGAACGCCTTGTAGAAGGAACTGCTGCGGATCTTTGCGTGAATCCGGCGGGTCGTGAATTTACCCGCGAAATGCTTGCCGCGGGACTCGATGTCCTGGATGTCTACCCGGCGCTCATGGCCGCAAAGGCGGGGGATGAACCGCCCCACTTTAGTTACCAGCGCTACGATACGCACTGGGCGCTTCCGGGAATGCTTGCTGCGCTTGAACAGTTGGCTTCCCGCGTGACGCAGTATTCCTGGTACAGCGAATCTGGAGCTCAACCGGGAACGCTCAATATGCAGGAAACCAAGACACTTCGCGAGGGCGACCTTGTGGCTCATATGCCCGATGCCGAAAAGTCCAAGTATCCTGCTGACACTTTGTCTGTAATGAAGATTTTCAAGGGCACCGAAGCTTACAAGGGCGGCAAGAATGCGCCGATTCTCTTGATGGGCGATTCGTTTACGGGTGTGTTTGAATCCGTGGACCAGAAGAGCGGTGGCCCAGGGGCGCTCCTGGCCTATGCAACGGGCCTCGATGTGCAGGTGCTTACCAGTTGGGGTGGCGGCCCCGGCGTGTATCACCGTATGATGAAAATGAAGAAGGATATGCAGAGCAAGCGACTGGTCATTTACATGATGACCGCCCGTGACTTCTGGCAATCCCCGATGGAATGGGACGGACTTTAATTCGGAATTCTGAATTCGGAGTTCGGAATCAGGAACTTGGAATGCGCCTTTTCTCTTATATTTCGGCACTTGCTAAACGATTCTTCTGGCCGGTGTTGATTCTCGTATTTGCGATGTCCTTGGCACTGGTGCTTTGGAGTGGTCGCACAGAAACGATGGGGTTTCGCGACGCAGCCTGTTCTTTTGAAGACAAAATGCCTGGCTGCATGGATTCGGTTGTGGCGTGGAAGGCGGGGCTTGCCTATTTTGACAGTTCATTTGCCCGATCTGGGGATCCCTTGCTTAGTCTAAAGTCACTTCTGTGGGATTTCTGGGACATTGAATTTGCGGGTGCAGGTGATTCTGCGGTTTCGGAAAATGCCATTTTGCCAACCCGTGTTCTGCAAACGAGAAAATCCGGCTGCATGGGACTTTCGTGGCTGGCGATGATGGTTTCTGAGGAAAGGAATGTTCCGCTTTCGGTGATTCTCCTTCCGGGGCATGTGTTCTTGCGCTATGGAAATTCTGAAACGGCGGCCAATTTGGAACCTAATCGTCGGGGATTTTCTTATACGGATGCTGAGTACCGGGAAAAGTACAAGGCTGGCCCCTGGACGGGGCTTGAATTTAAGCCGTTGACCTCTACGCAGTTTGTGGGATTGGCCGCTTTTGATATGGGAAATCTGTTCCTAGATACGGATTTGCGTAGGGCCCTGACCTGGTACCGCATGGCCGAGGAATTTTTCCCGGAATATCCTGGAATCAAGGTAAATCAAGAAATTGCGAAAAGTCGTTTGCCGGACCATTTGTAGCTTTTTTGTAAGGGTGCCGGTAGGGCAAAATTGCTATTTTTAGCAAATGCGATTATTCCTAGTCTTTGTCATAACATCGTTGTTGCTAGCCTGCTCAAATTCGGTAGGGCCGGAAACTCCCGATGAAATGCGTGTGGAACTTAAGCAGGATTCTCTTCCGGGAATGCTTCGTGTAAAACCCACGAATGCATCGGTTACTTTGGGAACGAATGCTCCCTTGTCGCTGGATCGTGAGCACCCTTCCATGAAGGTTCAGATTGATTATTCGTTTTCTATAGGGCGTCATGAGGTAACCTGTGGCGATTTCAATGCAAAGATGGTTCCTGAAACAGGGCTTAAATTGGAATGCGAAAACGATAGCCTTCCTGCGACGAATCTGACTTATTACGACGCTGTTCTTTATGCGAACGAAATGAGCAAGGCTATCGGTCTGGATACGGTTTATACCTATACCGATGTGTCTTTTGACGATGCTCATCATTGTACCGGAATCGAGGGCCTCGTATTTCATCCTGAAGTAGACGCGTACCGCTTGCCCACCGAGGCAGAGTGGATGCTTGTTGCAAACAAGAATTGGAATCCTAAAAAAGGATGGGTGGCCGAAAATTCGGACTATAAGTTGCACAAGGTTTGTTCGCTAGAAAAAAATGCAAACGTTCCCTGCGATATGGTGGGAAATGCTATGGAATGGTCAAATGATTGGCTTGGCAAATTTCTCGATACGACAGTCGTGAATTATGTGGGGGCGCCGGATGGAGGGAGCCTTGGTGAAAGAGTGATTAAGGGCGGCTCTTACCAGACGACAGAAAAGAATCTTTTCATATTCAGTCGTGGAGATGTCTACGCTGTAACCTCGTCGACGCGAGCGGTGTATGTAGGATTCCGTCTCGGTTTTGGTAGTATTCCCGAAGCGATGTGGATTGATTATAAAGGTAGTACGATTGTGAGTCGCGCCCTGCCGCTATTGAATACCGCGTCAATCCGAAAATTCACGAAAACCTACAAGATGAGGCTTGCTTTCAGGAATAACATTTCGGGAAACCTTTCGCTTCTGGATTATTCAAGCGGAGTCCTTTATGTAAAGGAAATTGCGGACACGATGCCGGTCTACCATCCTGAGATTTCGCCGGATGGTCAGTTTGTTGCCTTCTGCACGGGGCTTGAGGGTGTTTCGGGAAAGTCGGAAATATACGTGAGGTCTCTGGACATTGAAGATGGAAGCGTAGTGAAACTCGATGTCGAAAATGCTGCCATTCCGAGATGGCGCATCCTTGAAAACGGCGACACTGCGATCGTTTATGTGACCGATGCGGGAAACAACAAGGAAAATTCTACCTTTGCAAAAATGGAAACTTGGCAAGTCCCGTTTAGAAAGGGAAGTTTTAGGAAGCCGAAAAAACTGTTTGATGGAGCCTATCACGGAGGAATATCAACGGATCGGCGGCTTACCGTAACGGGGGCGCGTCTGCTTCGTGCAAGAATTGCAGAGTCGGGGGCGACGGTGACGGGGAATGCCCGCGATACAGTGTGGTATGGAGGAGAACAGGCTTGCAATGTTTCGCTTTCGCAGGATTCTGCAAAAAAGACGTTGTTCCTTGATTTCGGAGGAAAAGCGGGGCAGGAATTCGTGGGCGAAAGCTACAGGACTCATGAGCGAATTCTTGTCGCTGATAGCACCGGAAAATTGATCCAATCGGTGGCTGCTCCGGACGGATATACTTTTGACCATGCGGAATGGGTGCGTGGCCGTTCGGATTTGGCTGTAGCGACTCTCTCGAATTCGAATGGCTCCCACGAAAAAATCGTTCTTGTCCAGATGGATGACGGTAAGGTCGTGGACCTTGTGGAAGGGGATGACCTTTGGCATCCAAATTTCTGGGCGTATACGCCGATGAATTTTTCAAAATTTAAAGTTGAACCTGACAGTGCGGGCGTCTATATGAAAGCCGATGACGATGTGGGCGCCGTTTTAATGCGCTTCAACATGGAATTGATTTGGCGCTATCGCGATTCGGCGAATGTGGTTGTCGTTGGTTCTTCGAGGCCGCTGAATTCGGTTTCTCCCTGGTCTTTCAACAAAGATTTTTTTGTGGTTAATTTGGCTCAGACGCCGAATTCAATTTATACATCAAGGGATATTCTCGATCTGTATGTGTACAAGCATTTTAAGAAGTTGAAATATATTATCATCTCGCTGGATATTGATTTCTGGTATAAAATCGATGGTCCTGGAGGGGATAACTTCTTTGCGACTCGTTATGCTGATTATCCAGGCTATGTTTATGATATGAATCATGGGTATTGGGAATCGGGATATCCGGAGGGCTTGCTAGAGTATACTGAAAATTATTTGACTGTTTCGGATGAACCTAATTTTGTGAGAGACCGCGGGCGCCTTCTAGGGATAAATTGCCGTTCGTGGGGGGAAGATGTAGAAGCAGAAATGGATTCGACTCTCTATGATAATCAGCAGTATCTGTTAGATGATAATATGGCTACCTTGGAAGGGATTATCAAAAAAGCGCAAGAACACGATGTCAATGTGGTCGGGGTGATTTTCCCACAAAGTCCTGCTTTCAAGAAAACAGGTGCTTTTGGTCGTTATGGCCTTCGTAGGAGTACTGCCAAGAAACTGATTGAAAAAATCAAGAAACTGGATGAATCTTACCCCAATTTCAAGCTCATGGACGAAAACAAGATGGGGGATCACGATTATCCTGATGCATTTGCTGCTGATACGGATCACTTGTGCATTATCGGTGCACCGACAATGACGAGGCGGATCAATGCAGTCTTGAGGACTTTTGAGTAGGACTTGTCACTGCTAGGGAAAAGGAAATTTGAATATGAAATGGCTTGCGTTGATATGCGGATTCTTTTCCCTGCTGGTTTGTTCCTGCTCTAATTCGGTGGGCGTGTCGGCTGAAAAAAAGCCTTTGGTGGATGTTTCTACGGATACCCTCGCAGGAATGCTGCGTGTGCAGACGCTAAAATCCGTTACTGTTCTTGGAACTTTGGATTCCAAGGCGAAGGTGAATGAACGCCCCGAAATGCGGGCCCGTTTTGACTACGATTTCTCGATAGGGCGTCATGAGGTGACCTGTGGAGAGTTCAATTCGGTGATGGAAAATGTTTCTGGACTTGTTTTAGACTGCGATAATGATAGCCTTCCGGCAACAAGTCTCACTTTCTATGATGCGGTTCTTTTTGCGAATGAACGAAGCAAGGGCGAGGGATTTGATACGGCCTATACCTATGCGTCGGCTGTTTTTGACTCCGAAAAGCATTGTACAGCCTTAGAAGGCTTTGCTTATCGACCGGAGGTGAACGCCTACCGGTTGCCGACGGAAGCTGAATGGATTTTAGTGGCGTCGTCCGAATGGAATGCGGAGCATAGCTGGACTGCGGAAAATTCCGATTATAAACTGCACCGTGTTTGCGAAAAGATGGATTCAACGGTGCAGTTCTGCGATATGATGGGGAACGCCATGGAATGGGTCAACGACTGGTTAGGCGTTTTCCGTGATACGACGGTGACGAACTTTGTCGGTGCCCCTGATGGAGGTGCCTTGGGACAGCGTGTTGTCAAGGGGGGCTCATACCGCAATTCTGCAACATCGATTAATTTGTATAGTCGAGGCGACGTGTATATGGTGACATCTTCGACTCGTGCAGATTATGTCGGTTTCCGACTCGCTTTTGGCGCAATTCCTGCTGCGGTCTGGATGGGAAATAACGGAAAAGCTGCATCAAGCAGAATTGTGCCGCTTGCGAGCTCTGCGACGTTACGTTCCGTGGTGGGAGCGCATCAGGTTCGTCTCGCGTTCCGTAACGATTTGACTGAAAATTTGGCCTATGTAGATTATTCTAGCGGAATTCTTTCGGTGGTTGAAATTGCGGATACCCTTGATGTCTATCATCCGGAAATATCTCCGGACGGCAAGCGTGTGGCGTTCTGTACGGGGCTTGAAGGTGTATCGGGAAAATCGTCCCTTTATGTGCGGGACTTGAGTGCCGAAGGCTTGAACCTAGTCAAGTTGGAGGTTGAATCGGCGGCAATTCCGCGATGGCGCGTACTTGATTCGGGCGATACGGTGATTGTTTATGTGAGTGACGCGGGGAACAACAAGGAAGAATCAGCATTCAAAATGTCGTCTACCTGGCAGGTCTCTTTTGCAAATGGCAAATTCGGTAAACCGCAAAAACTTTTTGACGGAGCTTATCATGGGGGTGTCAGCGGAGACAACTCCCTTGCTGTAACGGGGGCTCGCCTTCTTCGTGCCCGCATTTCCGGCCGTGATACTGTATGGTACAATGGGGAACAGGCCTGTAATGTGTCTCTTGCGAAAGATGGTTCCAAACGTACTCTGTTCCTTGATTTTGGAAGCAAAACTGGGCGTGAATATGCTGGAGAAAATTATGGCACGCACGAGCGGCTTCTTGTTGTTGATAGTATAGGTGACTTGATTCAGACGCTGGCTGCTCCGACGGGATATTCTTTTGATCATAGCGAATGGGCTTCGAATGGTAACTTTGTCGTAGCAACGCTTACGAATGTGAACGGCGCCCATACGAAAATGGTGCTAATTGACTTGACCGAAGGGAACGTGGTGGACCTTGCCGAAGGTGATGAACTTTGGCATCCGAACTTGTGGATCCGTCAAGAAAAAAACAATGAGGTGAATATCTCGCTTGATTCGGATAGTGCTGGAATTTATATGAACGATGGTGATGACTGGGGAGTAGCCCTGATGCGCTACAATATGGAATTGCTGTGGCAATACAGGGATTCCGTCAATGTTGCTGTGGTAGGTTCTTCGAGACCTCTGTACTCCTTGTGGCCATCGTTGATGAGTAACCGTTTCTTTATGGTGAATTTTGCGCAGACTCCCAATAGCATTCACATGTCAAGGGATTTTCTTGAATTGTATTTGTTCCCTCATCTGAAAAAGCTGAAATATGTTGTGCTGTCTTTGGATATTGATTTCTGGAACAAGCCGGATGGCGATAATAGTGATAACTTATTCAAGAATGCTTATAAGAAATATCCGGGCTATGTTTACGACAAAAATCATAACTACTGGCAAGACGGCTATCCAGAAGGTTTGCTTGAGTATACGAAAAACTATTTAGAGGTGAAACCGTACTTGTTGCATGAAGTTGATCGTGGCGCTATTATGAACCCGTTCTGCGGCGGTTGGGCTAATCCTCCGTTGGTTGAAGGAGATAGTTCCGCGTATGATTCGGAAAAGAATTTGTATGAAAAAAGTTTTGAGTCTCTTGTAGACATTATTCAAAGTGCACAAAATAAGGATATCGTTGTCATTGGAATCTTGTTCCCTCAAAATCCGGATTATCAGAATACGGGTGCCTATGGTCGTTATGGGTTGCGTAGAAGTGTTGCAGAACAATTTGTTTCCCGTTTTCAAGAACTTGAAAAAAGTTATTCCAATTTTAAATTTATTGATAGAAACAGGATGGGTAATCATGGTTATCCGAGTGAGTGGTTCGTGGATGACGACCATTTGTGTATCGAAGGTGCCAAGTCCTTTACGGCGACTGTTGACCTCATTTTAAATGGATTGGAATAGGGGAGGGTGGACTTCTTGAGATTTGTTTTACCGGTCATATTATTCATCTTTTGGGCAGCTTGTTCCAATTCGGAAGGGGTGTTTTCGGAAAATTCTACGAACATAGAGATTGAGGGTGATTCGTTAGTAGGAATGCACCGTATCAAGGCTACTGGCGAATCGATTCTCTTGGGAACCAACGAGGTGACGGCGAAAGCAAATGAGCGACCGTCGATGAAGGCTCGTTTTGACTATGATTTTTCGATGGGACGCACCGAAGTCACCTGTGCTGAATTTAACGATTTGATGACGGCAAGGGGACTTTCTTTGTCGTGTGAGGCTTCGGTTCCTGCGACGAACATTACCTACTACGATGCGGTCCTTTTTGCAAATGAACGTAGCAAGTCCGAGGGCTTTGATACGGCTTATACTTACAGCCGCGCCATTTTTGATTCGGAAGGACATTGCTTAAATTTGGAAGGCTTTGCGTACCGTCCCGAAAAGAACGCGTATCGTTTGCCGACCGAAGCGGAATGGATTTTTGTGACAACGGCGAGCTGGAACGTAGCTGGCGGTTGGACCTCCGAAAATTCGAATTACAGGTTGCATCCCGTCTGCGAAAAAACGGATTCGTCTGTGCATTTTTGTGATGTTGCGGGAAACGCCATGGAGTGGGTGAACGACTGGCTCGGAAAGTTCCGCGATACGACGGTGACGAACTTTGTCGGAGCTCCCGATGGTGGCGCGCTTGGACAGCGTATCGTGAAGGGAGGTAGTTACCGCAATTCAGCGGAATCCGTTACTCTTTACAGTCGCGGGGATGTATACACGGTGACGTCGTCGACGAGGGCTGATTATGTGGGTTTCCGTCTTGCTTTTGGTGCGATTCCTGGGGCGACTTGGATGGGAAACGATGGTAAGGCGTCATCGAGTCGCGTAGTCCCTTTGACGAGTTCCGCAACGGTGCGTTCCCTATTTCAAACCTATAGGGTCAAGTTGGCTTTCCGGGACGATAAGTCGGGAAATTTAGCGTATATCGACTATTCCAGCGGAAATCTTTCTGTGTATGAAATAGAGGATACGCTTGAGGTTTACCATCCTGAAATTTCTCCTGACGGCAAATATGTCGCTTTTTGTACGGGACTTGAAGGAGTGTCTGGAAAATCTGATGTTTATGTGCGGGATCTGAATGCAGCAGTTTCCAATTTGGTGAAACTGGAAGTTGAATCGGCTGCGATTCCGCGTTGGCGAGTGCTAGAATCAGGTGAAACGGTAATCGTCTATGTGACCGATGCGGGCAACAACAAGGAAGAAACCGCTTTCAAGTCGGCATCAACCTGGCAGGTGCCTTTTGCGAATGGTAAATTCGGCAAGCCGCAAAAGCTTTTTGATGGAGCTTACCACGGCGGTATCAGCGAAGACAATACCCTTGCCGTGACAGGGGCGAGACTTCTGCGAGCCCGCCTGGCGAATAAAGGCTCAACGGTAATGTCGAGTGCCCACGATACGGTGTGGTATCAAAATGAGGGTGTGGCCGAACAGGCTTGCAATGCGTCGCTTGCCAAGGACAGCTCCAAGCGTACATTGTTCCTTGACTTCGGTGGAAAAACAGGTCGCGAATATGCGGGTGTCAATTATGGAACGCACGAACGTCTTCTTGTTGTTGATAGCGTCGGCAATCTGGTTCAGACTCTTGCTGCTCCTGCGGGTTATTCCTTTGACCATAGCGAATGGGTGACGAACGGTAATTATGCCGTGGCGACCCTTGCGAATGCGAACGGCGCCCATACAAAAATTGCACTTATTGACTTAAACGACGGCAACATCGTGGAACTTGTAGAGGGGGATGAACTTTGGCACCCGAGCTTGTGGAGTAGTGATGTCCAGACTTCGGTGAGCGAATTTGTCTTTGACCTGGACAGTGCGGGAGTGTATTTTGTGGAAGGCCAGGATTGGCCGCACGAGGCGTTGGCCTATAAGATGAACCTGATGTGGAAATATGCGAACCAGGTGGAGATTCTGTGTGTCGGCAGCTCCAGAACCGAAGACGGCATTGTTGCAACCAAAATAAAGTCGGGATTCGCCTTGAATATGGGACATTCGGGAAATGATATGAACGCCTCGCTTTATGTTGCAGAAAATTATGGGGCGAAGCATCTGAAAAATTTGAAGACAGTTGTTGTTTCGCTGGATTTTGATTTGTGGCAAAATAAAACAGATTTCTCTGATTACCTGTTCATGAATATTCCAGGTTACATTTATGACAAGAACCATTTCTTCTGGGAAAATGAGGATATGGCTGATTTTTCGCAGATCGTCGAGGCCGTTTCGCCTTTTTCGACGATTGCGATCGAGGTCTACGGACAATCAAGGGGCTGGGTGGGAAATGAAGCGGCTGAATGGGGCGTCCCTTTGGTGGAGTCTGATTCTAATTGGTCTAAGACGCAAGCGCAGGCTCTGGATTGGAACTTGGCTCGTCTAGAATCTTTCGCGAAGGAAATGGACCGTTTGCAAATCAACGTGATCGGGGTGATCTTCCCCCAGAATCCCCGTTATCGAGAAACGGGTTCCTGGGGCCGTTACGGCCCTCAGCGTTCTGCCGCCGCAAAGTATATAGAAGCCGTTCAGGCATTGGCTGATCGCATCCCTCATTTTAACGTTCTTGATGAAAACCGTAACGGAAATCATGATTACATCGACCAGATGGCTCTCAATACGGACCATTTGAGTATCAAAGGTGCAGAACAGTTGACTGCCCGTCTGGATTCCCTGTTAATTACTTTGGAATAGCATAGATGCGGTTGCTGTCGATTGCCGTCATACTTTTTTCCATCTTTCCACTGACCGATACGGATATCTGGTGGCATTTGGCATGTGCCCGGGAGTGGGTGACGACATGGACTCCAGTGCGAACGCCCGTTGTGAATGTGCATGAATATTTTCAGCTGGTGGTAGGCTTTGTTTACAGTCTCGGTGGCGCTCCGCTTCTCGTTGCGTTCAAGGCGTTTCTTTGGGGCGTCACGTTTACACTTTTCTTGCTGCCGGCCTCCCAAAAATGTCGTTGCGAAACCCGAAAAGTCGCGGCATTCTCTAGTTGCATGAGTCTACCTCTAGTTGCTGTTGTTCTTCTTTTTATATTCCGCTATCATTTTGAGATTCGTCCAGTGCTTTTTTCACTCCTGTTCCTCGGAATCTACTGGAATGTCTTGCCTCGTATTTTTGGATATTGTCATAGCGATTCCCTCCGGGATGCGGCATTTTCAAGTAACGATCATCCTGGAGCGCATCGCGCGATGGGATCCAGAGAGCCATTTCAAGATTCAATAACTTGTTTTCAATCCTCTAAAACCTGTAAACTGATGTTTGTAACTTTAGTCCTTGTCGTTCAATTCCTTTGGTGCAAATGTCAGGGGCTTTATATTCTCGGTCCGTTTTTTGCGTTGCTTGTGCTGCTTGCGAAAATTTGGGATTCTCGCAAAGGTGGAAAAGTTTTTCCGCCAAAGGCTGTTACGTGGCGCGTCGCTTTTGTGGCAGCGTTGTTTGCGATGCCCTTCTTGCACCGTGAGGGATTGAACCTGTTCCTGTATCCGTTCGGCTTGCTGGACCGTCTGTTGGGTATGACTCCTTCTGCTGCAATCTTTGCCAGTGAAATCGCAGAGAACCGCTCGCCGGTTACCTTGCTGCTGGCGGGGGAGAATACACTCCAAAGTGCCTTGATGATTGTATTGTGCCTGGTTGGAATTTTTTTTGCAATAAAACGTTTCATTTGCCGTAATTCAGAATTTGGAGCTCGGAATTCAGAATTGATATGGCTTATGATAACAGCCATCCTTGCCCTTGTTGCCGAGCGCAACTTTGTGCTGTTCTTACCGGTACTAATAGGAGTGTTGACAACCTCCTCAAAGCAACCGAAGGTTGCGACCTCGTCCCTCATCCTTCGCGTTCCTCTTCCTACAGTCTACTGCCTACTGCCGACTTTCTTCATCTTGGGTCTCTGGGCGCGTTCCCTTTCCGCCTACGACAATTCTATGGTCGCCTACCAGCGTGTTCCCGTCGAAGCAACGCGGTGGATGCAAGAACATCCGCACCAGGGGCGACTTTTTAATGATGACCGCGCCGGGGGCTACCTTGCCTTTGTGAATCCCGCAGATTCCATTTACATCGATGGGCGCTTCATTCTAAAAACTGCCGACTTCTTTGAAAATTATCTCGCGTACGCGACCCATCCGGAGCGATTCCCGTCGGATGCCGATTCCTTAGGCATCGACCGAGCCTTATTCCCGCTGCAGTATTACGCCCGCTGGGACGCCCTGCTGCAGACTCTCGCAAAATCCCCCCGCTGGCACCTTGCCTACCGCGACGAATATTTTGCCGTATTCGATAAAAACTAAAAAGAGGTGCGACCTGTGTCGCACCTCCTTCTCTCTCGTTGGTATAACGAACTTACTTGATCTGGAATACGCGCGTCATTTTGGACGAATCCTTAATGATGCGAGCGAAGTACTTGCCTGCCGGGAGGCTTGCGAGCGAGAGTGAACCGCTCACGTTTTCAAGAACCATCAGGCGATTTCCCTGGAGATTGTAAATTTCAACGGTTGCTGGGGCTCCAGCAATGTGGAGTGTCTTGCCCGCAAAGGTTACATTGTAGTTCAGATCGGTCTTGGCAAATATCGGGGTTTCTCCTCCGCTTTCACCGCCGTTCGCGCACTTGGTGTAGCTGGTGGGGTTGGAGGCAAGGTAGCCCTTGACCATGTTGCCGGAAGTGGTGTACTGGAGCGAGGTCTTGCTCGAAGAACCCTGGAATGCGGCGGTTCCTTCGCTAATTTTGGATGCGGACCAGTTCGCCCAGGAGAGTTTATTGCCGTCTATCCAGTTTTGCCAGCCCGTGTTCTTGCTCTGGTCCGGTTCGCCACCGCCATCGGCGTTACCCGTACCCCATTCGGAAACGAATACGGAAAGACCCGCATCGATTGCCTGCTGTGCATTTGCGCCTTCGCAAGCAGATCCCCAGGAGGTCTGTCCGCTCCAACAGTGAGAATTGGCGTAATAATGGAATGTGTAGGCGATGTTTTCGCCAGAAACTGTATTGCCGATCGCTTCTTGCGGATTCTGGTCGTACTGCCTGTTGCCGACAAGAATCAAGTTGTCGGAATGCTGACGGATGACGGGTACGATTTTTTCGGCATAAGTCTTGATCTCGCTCCAAGATGTAGATATGGGCTCGTTATAAAGTTCAAAGATGACGTTGTCGTACTTACCCCACTTTTGGGCCATTTCGGTAAAGAACTTGGTGGCGTTGTCAACTTCAGAGTGCGCCTGGTGAGAATGCCAGTCAATAATGACGTAAATGTCGTTTTCGATTGCGGCCTGTACGACCGTGTTCATGAGGCTTGTCTGGAATTCAGGGTCGGATGCGTAGCCGGTGATGTGCTTGGACTTGTCGTCACCGCAGCTTTCAGAACCGTCTTTACAGCCCCACCAGTCATCGGTTGTGGTTGCCATGGCGGCGCGCACGACTTGAATATTCATGTCGCGGACCATAGTGGAAATGCCTTCGGATGTCCAGAATTCCGTTGCCTTGGGCAAAAGGCTCCAGTAAAGGCTCATGCCGCGTACCTGGACTTCGGCACCGTCCTTGACGCCTTCGCAGCTGCCGTAAATGCGGCCTTTGCCTTGCGAGTTCTTGCCGGTTACGAGCTGACCGTACTGGCTGACAGGGCCCACGCGGGTGGGGGTGATGTCTTGGGCTACTGCAAGCGAGGTGCACAGTGCCAAAGACGACAGAAATGCAATTTTCGGTGTTTTTTTCATTGTCGACATCCCTTTTTTTATTGAAAATAAATTTTCATCTTGTAGATGGAAAAAAAATGTGCTGTTTTTTTGTTTACGGATGTGTAAAGTGTGAGTTCTGTCATATTTTTGGGGCTTTGGGTGCCGTTTTTTAGAGGCATTTTACTAGATTACGCAATACAGTATGGTCCGTTCTTACAGGAATGAACCCTTTTTTGAGGTTTATATGAACATGATGAAGTTTGCGATTCCCGCCTTGTTGGCTTTTTCGACTGTTTTTGCCCAGCAAGGGGCTCCGACGGGAGCAGCTGTGGACCCGACTGCCGATGAACAAAAGGCGCTTTCTGCCCTCAGGGGTAAGCTTGAAGGTGCCATTGTTTGGGCGACAAGTCGTGCAAATTCCCATCATGATATTTGGATTATGAACGCTGACGGTACGAATGCCCGCGCACTTACGAGCGGCGACAATGTGGACTGGTTCCCGCGCATTTCTCCGGATGGCTCGACGGTGCTGTTTAACCGCAGCAAGGGCGGTTGGGTACCTGAAAACGATGCGAACTATCCCGAAAAGTGGGACCTTTGGATGGTCGATATTTCGGGCGAAAATGCACGCAAGGTGGTGGACAATGCTACGTGGGGCACCTGGAGGCCCGACGGCAAGTCAATCGTTTTTAGCCGCGCAGGCAAAGTGTTTACGATGGACCTTGCCAGCAAAAAAGAGACTCTCGTGCTCGATGGCGAAAAGGCTTTCAACAAGTCCGGCGTGATTCTGCAGGAGCCGAATATGAGTCCCGATGGTAAGCACGTGGCCATTACGCTCCGCGGTTCCATGCGCGAAACAGGCGTGTGGGATTTGTCGAAGAACGCCTGGACCAAGTCCGGTGACGGTTGCCAGATTGACTGGAATTTTGATGGTAGCAAGCTTTATCGCGTGAACCCCACGGGTAACGGCGGTACCGCTGCTCCGAGCGAAATTCTCTGGTTCAGCGCCAAAGACGGCAAGCAGATTGAAAAGGTGGGCTTCTTTGGCATTCCGAAGAACGTGAAGCTGATGGACTTGCCTGGCCGCCGCAGTCACGAATACTTCCCGCGTCTTTCTCCCGATGGCAAGTGGCTCGTGTGGGGGGCAACCGACAAGGGCCACGACCACGACTTGTTCGACTATGAGCTCTATATCTGGAAGATTGGCGAACCGGTGGAATCGGCAACGCGTATTACGTATCATACAGGTAACGACCGCTGGCCGGACATCTGGCTTGGCAAGGTTCCGGTAAAGGAATCTCCGAAACCTGCTGCCGAAGCCGCCGCAGCTGTTGCAAATGTGCCTGCCGCTGTAGCCGGTGGTGTAAGCGATGCCAAGATGGATGAACTTATTCAGGCCATCGATCGCTTGACCGAAGCGGTGAAGGCGTTGAATAACGAGAAATCGTCAGCCCCTGCCGCAACGGCTCCGTAGGCAGAATGCCATAATGGCGAACGCACCGGCAACGTTCATGCTCGCCTTGCGGCCAGCCATCGGAATAGTCACTTTCATGGTCGCCTCTGCCATCAGCTCGGGGGCGATTCCTAATTCTTCGTTCCCGAGAATGATCAGACCTTTTTCGGGCCATGTTACGTTGTTGATGCTCGGAATATCTTCGCCGGTTTCAAGGGCGATAATTTCGTAGCCGTTTTCTTTATGCCACTTGACGCAGTCGAAGGGGCTGTCCCAGCGCTTGATGGGGATCCATTCCTGGCAGCCGCGAGCGGCGCTTTTTACGGTTACGTGGTCGGGCCCGCAGCTGTAACCGCTCAGGTGGACTCCTTCGAGCCCGAAGCAGTCCGTGCTGCGGATGATGGAGCCTACGTTAAAGGCGCTACGCAAGTTGTGCACGAGTACGGCGAACGGGAGTGGGGCTTCGTTTGCGACTTCGCGGTCCCCCGGTTCCTGCTCCAGGTAAACGTCGCGTTCGAACCCGAGGCCCGCCCGCGTGCGGAACGTCTTGTAGAGGTCGATCATTTGCGCTTGGTTTTTTCCGGTAAGGCGCTCGCTTTCAGGGAGTTTCATCCATTCGGCGTAGGTTTCGAATTCACGCTTGGCGCGGGGCACGTCATCGCCCAGCTGCAAGATGATGACGCGCAAAAGTTCGGCCATGCGCTTGGCCTTGGAGGTCTCTTTGGTAGCTAAAAACTTCTTCTCGGAAAACATGCTCCAAAGATAGATTTTAGAACTTAGTCGGCAGTTGGCAGAACTGGGTTGGATGGGCTTGTAAATGCCATAAAATCTAAGTTCTAGGCTCTAATTTCTGCGCACTATTTTCTATCTTTTATCTTACATGCAAGACTACCCGAAGACACGTGTCCTCATCGCAAACGATGATGGAATCCAGAGTGGCTATATGCTCGCTTTGGCGTGTGCACTCGCCCCTTATGCGGACGTGTGCGTTTTTGCGCCTGAAGTGGAACAGAGCGGGGTAGGACACGCCTTTACTGTTCGACGCGGACTTTCGGTCAAAAAAGTCAAAATTACAGAGAATTCAGCCATTGAGGCGTATTCCATGTCGGGGACCCCTGCCGATTGCGTCAAGTTTGCGTTGGGCCATTTTGCCGCCCATGGACTTACTACCGAGGGGGCCGGTCCGGGGACTTTTGATGTGTGTTTCTCGGGCGTGAATCTCGGCGAAAATTCCGGTGTGTCGTCGCTTTATTCGGGGACTGTCGCTGGTGCCCGCGAGGCTGCCCTTTGGGGTGTGCCGGGCATCGCTCTTTCACTTAGGGGAACGACTCCGAATATGCTCGAAACGGCGAAGGAATTTGCCGTGAAAGTGGTCAAGGACCGTCTGTTCGAACGGATTCCCGTAGGTGTATTCTGGAACGTGAATTTTCCCAAGGCTACAGCCGATACCTTCAAGGGGTACAAGGCGACCAAGATGGCCCTTGGAATGTTTACGGACCACTACTCCCATGAAAACGGACTGTGGCAACTGGATGGCGATAAACTGTGGGACGAACAACCCAAGGATAGCGATGACTATCTGTTGAATCAGGGCTATGCGACGATTACGCCCCACCGCATCGACCAGACCGACGAAGAAAGTTTAGAAGTAATAAATGAAATGTTAGCGGGAGGTGCTTGCGGCTAGGATGTCCTAACCACTAACCACTAACCACTAACCACTAATTGAGGAAAAAGAATGTCAGAAGAATTGGTACCAGGTTCGCAAATCAGGTCCTTAATCGAAAAGGACATGCAGGATTGCTACTTGCGCTATTCCATGAGCGTGATTGTTGCTCGTGCCTTGCCTGATGCGCGTGACGGCTTTAAGCCGGTGCACCGCCGCGTGATGTACAGTATGCATAAGCTCGGCGTGGTGCCGAACAAGCCGACGGTCAAGTCCGCCCGTATCGTGGGTGACGTGATCGGTAAGTACCACCCGCATGGCGACTCTGCCGTGTACGAAACCTTGGTGCGTATGGCGCAAGATTTCTCGCTGCGCTACCCGCTGGTGTTCGGTCAGGGTAACTTCGGTTCTATCGACGGCGACGGCGCTGCCGCTATGCGTTACACCGAAGCCAAGATGAACAACATGGGCGCCCTCATGCTGGAAGACTTGGAAAAAGATACCGTCGACATGGGCCCGAACTTCGATGAATCTTTGGAAGAACCGAAGGTGCTGCCTTCCGCTCTCCCGAACATGCTCGTGAACGGTACCACCGGTATTGCCGTGGGTATGGCGACCTCCATGGCTCCGCATAACCTCCGCGAAATTGCAAACGCCATTCATGCGGTGGCTGAAAATCCGGATATCTCTGGCGAAGATCTTTTGCAGTATGTGTCCGGTCCGGACTTCCCGACCGGCGGCGTGATTTGTGGCCGCGCGGGCATTCGCGATGCTTATTTGACGGGTCATGGCCGCGTGCGCGTGCGTGCCCGTACCGAAATCGATGTCGATAGCCGAGGCAAACCGCGCATTATCGTTTCTGAAATTCCTTACATGGTCAACAAGGCCGAACTCTGTAAGAAGATTGCAGAACTCGTAAAGGACAAGCGCGTTGACGGCATTACCGACATCCGCGACGAATCTAGCCGCGAAGGTATGCGCATCGTGATCGAAATGCGCAAGGATGTGGTCGCCGAAGTTGTCTTGAATAATTTGTTCAAAAATACGCAGCTGCAGACGACGTTCAGCATCTACAACTTGGCGCTCGTCAACAACCTGCCGAAGCTCCTGACGCTCAAGGACCTTATCCAGGTTTACGTGGACCACCGCTTGGAAGTGATTACGCGTTCTACGCAGTTCGACTTGAGCAAGGCCGAAGTCCGCTTGCACATTATCGAAGGGCTCCGCATTGCGACGCAGAACATCGACGAAGTGGTGCAGATCATCAAGTCGAGCCCGACGACCGAAGCTGCAAAGACTGCCTTGCAGGACCGCTTCAACCTCGACGACATTCAGTCGCAGGCGATCGTCGACATGCGCCTTGCCCAGCTCACTGGCCTGAACTTGGAAAAGTTGGAAAACGAATACAACGAACTCGTTGCAACTGTTGCCGACTTGAAGGACATTCTCGCAAAGCGCGAACGCCGCGTGAAGATTATGCTCGACCGTCTCGATGCAATCGTGGACAAGTGTGGCGATGACCGCCGTACTTCTATCGAAGACGCTGTTGACGACTACGATTACGAAGACCTGATTGCTGAAGAAGAACAGGTGATTACGCTCAGCCGCGAAGGCTACATCAAGCGTTTGCCGATCGATACCTTCAAGGCCCAGAACCGTGGCGGCAAGGGCATTATCGGCGCAACTCTCAAGGAAGAAGACAACGTCGAACAGATCTTTACCGCAAGCACCCACAGCTACTTGCTCGTGTTCACGAACAAGGGTCGCGCTTACTGGACCAAGGTTTACCGACTCCCCGAAGGAACCCGTAACGGCAAGGGCCGCCCAATCATCAACTTTATCGGTCTTACCGAAGGCGAAAAGGTACAGGCGATTGTGCCGGTGCGCAAGTTCGGTGGCAACTTCTGTCTCGTGTTTGCGACCAAGAAGGGTGTCATCAACAAGATGGACCTCACGCTCTTCAGCCGTCCGCGCAAGGCGGGCGTGAATGCCATCAGCTTGGACGAAGACGATGAACTGGTGAAGGTGCAGCTCGTGGGCATGTCTGCCGAAGACTTCAAGGCTAGCCAGGCTGCCGAAGGCGAAGACGCTGATGCCGAAGCCGAAACACAGGCTGCCGAGGCCGCCATCGCCGAGGAATCCGAAGACGCAGAAGATATCGAAGGTCATCCGATTCCGAAGGATTTGCTGATGCTTGCCACCAAGAACGGTCAGGCCGTGACCTTCCCGATCAGCTGCTTCCGCGCCATGGGCCGCGGCACGCACGGCGTGAAGGGCATTACCCTCGCCGAAGGCGACGAAGTGATTTCGCTCCTGTGGCTCAAGGCCGGCAACAAGATCGTGACCATCACCGAAAACGGCTATGGCAAGCGCAGCGAACCTTCGACTTACCGCATTACCCGCCGCGGAAGCAAGGGCGTGCGCAACTTGAACGTGACCGACAAGGTGGGCTCCGCCGTGTTCGTGGAAAGCGTCGCCGATGACTATGACTTGATTATTACCAGCCGCGAAGGCCAGGTGATTCGTATCAAGGCTGCCGATATCCGCCTCACGGGCCGTAACGCCCAGGGTGTCAAGGCAATCAGCCTGCGCGAAGGCGATGTGGTGCAAGATGCGACCGCACTCCCGAGCGTCGAGGATATCGAACAGGATAGCGCCGAGGCGAAGGAAACCTTCGACAAGGTGGAAGGCGTCGAAGTTGACGACGATTCTGTGGAAAAGGTCGAAGACAAGCCGGAACAGCAGATCGGTGTGCCGGCAAACGACGAAGAATAAAACGGTGCGGGGCCTCGAAAGGGGCCTATGCAATCCGTATATAAATAACGCTCCTCTCATGTTTGAGAGGGGCTTTTCTGTATCAAAAACAGGCTTTTTTACTCAAAAATCGCCGTTTTTCCTTTTTTTTTCTGTTGTAAAAGGTAACAACGGATTTTATCCAGTAGAACTTGATTGCCTATGTAGAATAGTATAAATTAGAAGGGAATACAAACCACCCCCTAAGAGGAAAAATATGAGTGTAAAGAAAATTTTAACAACAGCCTTTGCCGTAGCCGCAATTTCGTCATCCATTTCCTGGGGGCAGACCACCCTTAACTGCTCTAATGGCACGTCCCAGAAAATGGGTAGCGGCGCAGGCTATGATTACGAACTCTGGAGCCAGAATGGTGCCGGTAACGCAACTATGACGCTTAACCCGAGCACCGAAAATGGTGGTGCATTCTCCGTTGAATGGAGTGGTACTATCAACATGTTGGCCCGTTCCGGAAAGCGTTGGGGGTCTAACTCTACTGTTACCGTACAGAATGTGGGTAATATTACCTCCGAATTTGAAGTGGAATGGAGCTCCACCGACAACGTGAAGTATGTCAGTGTCTATGGCTGGGGCTATTATGACAAGGCGGACATTCCCAGTGGTTTCACCGATGAAATTGAATACTACATTATCCAGGATCGAGGACCCTACAATCCTACCTCGAACGGTAAATATTTTGGTTCTGCAAAGATCGATGGTATTGACTACGATTTCTATACTACCGACCGTATTCAGCAACCTTCTCTTTCGGGTACCAGCACCTTTAAACAGTATTGGTCCATCCCGAAGAATACGAGCCAGCATCGCACCAAGGGCACCATTTCTATTTCCAAGCACTTCAGCGAATGGGCTAAAGTGGGTATGAAGATGGGTAGACTGTATGAAGTTGCTTCCATGAAAATTGAATCCTACACCGGAAATACGGGCTCTGCAAAAGGTCATGCTACCGTTAAGAAGAACCTGCTGAAAATCGGTGGCAGTGCCGATGAACTTGGCCTCAATGTAACTGCATCTCCGGCTGCTGCAGGTACTGTGACAAAGAGCCCCGAAGCTAACTATTATGCTCCAAAAACAGCTGTACAGCTCACCGCCAAAGCCAACGAAGGCTGGAAGTTTGTGGGTTGGGAAGGTGATGTTACCGGCTCTACCGAAACCATTTCTGTAACCATGGACAAGGAAAAGTCTGTTGTCGCCAAGTTTGAATTGGTCGGCGAAACCACAGTGAACCTTCTTAAGGATGGTGATTTCCCGAGCGGCAGTGTGATTTCTACAAGCCAAGATGCATCTTGGTTCCTGGGGCAGGGTACAAACTGGGGTAACTCTGCTGCAAAGACATCTGTTTCTGGTGGCACGGCTACGGTTGACGTTACCACTATTGGTGCAGAAACTTACCAGCCGCAGCTTGTTCAGTACAATCTGGCTCTTGATAAGGGCATGAAGTACAAGTTGTCCTTTAAGGCTAGCGCTGATGTAGATCGCAAGATTGAAGTTAATTTCCAACAATCCGTAGACCCCTGGGGTGCATACGCCACTAAGGAATTTGACATCACCACTACGGAAAAGGAATACTCATTTATCTTTGCTATGGAAGAAGATACTGATGAAGCCGCTCAGTTTGCCTTCAATTTGGGACAAGCTACAGGTACAGTCAAGATTAGTGACGTCAAGCTGGTCTTCACCACTGGTAGCGAAGGTGGTAATCCCCAGGCAATCGCATCGACGCTGCGCTTGAACGCTGCTGGCAAGACCTACCAGGTGTTCGACATGCAGGGGCGTACGCTCGGTCGTGTCGATGTAGCCAATGGCGCCACCGTTGCCGACGCTCTCTTCGCCAAGTTCCAGAAGGCTGGAGTCTACATGGTGAAGCAGGGAAGCAAGCTCAATCTGGTGCGCGTGACCCGTTAAGAATTTGTCAATTCCTAAAGCACTCCTATATCAAGGATGACAAGAGAACGCCCTGCCACACGGGGCGTTTTTTGTACTTTGCGGAATCTCATAATGCCGATTAGCTATATTTCTCTTTGAGGTAAAAAAATGAAATTTTTTGTGACGGGTGTAGGTGGCCAGCTGGGTCACGACGTAATGAACGAACTTGCGAAGCGCGGACATACGGGCGTTGGCTCCGACATGGCGCCAGCTTACAGCGGGGTAGCCGACGGTTCCGCCGTGACGACGATGCCCTATGTGCAGCTCGACATTACCGACAGCGCCGCAGTTGACAATGTGCTTTCTGAAATCAAGCCCGATGCCGTGATTCACTGTGCCGCGTGGACGGCGGTGGACATGGCCGAAGACGATGCCAATGTGGCGAAGGTTCGCGCAGTAAATGCCGGCGGTACGCAGAATATTGCCGATGCCTGCCATCACTTGGGTTGTAAGATGACCTACATTAGTACGGATTACGTGTTTGATGGTCAGGGAACGGAACCGTGGAAACCCGACTGCAAGGATTACAAGCCTCTGAATGTCTACGGTCAGACTAAGCTCGAAGGCGAACTTGCGGTCGCCAACACGCTTGAGAAGTATTTTATCGTGAGAATCGCCTGGGTGTTCGGCCTGAATGGCAAGAATTTTATCAAGACGATGTTGAATGTGGGGAAAACTCACGATACCGTGCGCGTGGTGAATGACCAGATTGGTACGCCCACATATACGCTGGACCTTTCACGCTTGCTCATCGATATGAACGAAACGGAAAAGTACGGCTACTACCATGCCACCAACGAAGGCGGGTACATCAGCTGGTACGACTTTACCTGTGAAATCTACAAACAGGCGGGCCTCTCCACGAAGGTGTTGCCGGTAACTACCGCCGAATATGGCTTGAGCAAGGCGGCGCGCCCGTTCAACAGCCGTCTCGACAAGAGTAAGCTCGTTGAAGCTGGTTTCAAGCCTCTTCCGACATGGCAAGATGCCTTGGCCCGTTACCTCAAGGAAATCGGAGAATAATATGGCCGAAAAAGAAACGTACCGCGAAGTCATGCCGGGGGAGCTCCCGTGTGAAGTTCCTGAATGCGACGGCGTGATGGTTGTCGACCCGGATAACAGCTACAAGCTCACCTGCGACAAGTGTGGGCATATCAAGGAATAGTTCTCCCTTTTATTTTTAGGGGTAATTTCCTATATTTGACTTTGGGGTGGCGGATGGCCGCCGGCAGCAATGCTGGAGGAAAGTCCGGGCACCGCAGGGCAGGATGCTGGATAACGTCCAGGCGTGGAAACACGACAGAAAGTGCAACAGAAAGTAAACCGCCTCGTAGGGTTTCGGCTCTGCGCGGTAAGGGTGAAATGGCGAGGTAAGAGCTCACCGCGCTCTTGGTGACAGGAGTGGCACGGTAAACCTCATCCGGTGCAAGACCAAGCAGAATTCCGTTCACGCAAGTGAACCTGGAGCGGCCCGCGCCAGCTGGAATTCGGGTAGGTTGCTTGAGGCGGTCGGTAACGATTCGTCCAGAGAGATGGTCATCGCCTTCGCGAGAAGGAACAAAACCCGGCTTACAACCGCCCCTTATCTGAATGCCTCCGCTAACAGCGGAGGCATTCTCCGACTAGGGAAGGCTTCGCCCTCCCTAACACCCCCCTTTCCCAAATGCAACAAGCCTCCTCTATTAGAGGAAGCCTTCTCCTTATAAGACCGCTCGCGCCCAAATAACTAAGTTCGTCCCCGAAGCGCTCGCTACCACCTAAAGGTGGCCATGCCCACATAAGTGCTAAAGCACTAAGTGGTCAAAGGTCGCCATCACGGCTCGCTTGCGCAGAGCCGCTTATGGCTCACCAAATTTTTTAAGGGGTGTGGGTTAGAAATCCAGGTCGGCCCCGAGTCCGATTCCGTGGCTTGTGCGTTTGTAGGTGTTGCTGCCGTAGGCTTCCTTTTCTTTCCAGTCGTCGTAAATGGAATGGAAGTAGGCAACGTTAATCTTGATCCAGTCGGTGGCTCGGAAAGCGAGTCCGCAGCCGAGGGTCACGTTATCCATGATAAAGCTCATGTCGCTCATGTATTCGTCATCCAGGTGGTATTGCGAAATCTGGAAGCCTCCGCTGATAGTCAAACGCGTTAAGATGTCTGCTTCGACGCCACCCAAGAATTCGTCGGTACCTTCGGCGTGCTTTTCCTGATCGCCCGGCAAATCGGCATACCAGTCGAACCAGTGTCCGTAACCGGCGCTGATGCGGAAGTTGTCGAAGAGGGCGTAAGTCAATCCCATATAGATTGATGCAGGAATGTCGCTGTGTGACTTGACTCCATCGTCGTAAGCAGCGAGGCCGACTTCGTTTTTCTTTGTGTCGTTTTTCATTTCGATCGAGGTGTTGTACTCTAATTTGATACCGGCAGTCAGGTCCTTGTATTTAAAGGAAATGCCGGCGAGCGGGGTGATGCCCCATCCGGTCTGTTCCACGTCAAGTTCCTTGTCGGAAACCTGTTCTGCGACGGCTTCGAAAGTCTTGGACTTGATGGTGTATTCCTTGGCGGATTCCTTCAGCTCGTTTGCCTTGGCTGTATATTGGGCTGCTGTAGCCTTGTCACCCGCGGCTTCATATTGCTTGGCTGCGGCTGCTGCTTTTTGGGCGCCTTCGGCGGCCTGTTCGGCATAGCTTGCCAAGGTTTCGGAGAGCTGGTTGAAGGTGACCGCCGCCTTGACCATTTCTCCGTCAAGACCGAGCTGCGCATTTTTGGGGTTGACCTGTACGTTCTGGAGTTTGCCTTCGTAATGGTTGATGGCGTAGCTGAACTTGGCGCCTAGATAGGCGGAGAACATCTCGTTGATGCGGTATGCGGCGCCGAGACCGAAACCGAAGACGTACGAGGTTCCTTTGAGCGACAGGTCGGCACTGTAGTCGGTGGTTGTAAGTCCGTTCTTGGTTAAAAGCCCCGGAATCTGCGCCACGGCGGTTTCGAAAGAGGGAATGCCTTTTTTGTAGTCGAGTTTTCCGCCTCCGCCTACGATTCCGAAATAGCCTGAAATGGCGAGATCGCCGCGGTGCCATGTAGCAAGCAGGCTTGGCATTGCAGGAATTTGTGCCTTGCCTTCGAATTTCTTTTCTTCGTCGAAAAGTGGAGATTCTGTATAGATGGTGCGTGTCTGCCAGAATGCCTGGGAGTTCAGGGATACGTGCCATCCGTCTTCCATGAATGCGGTTCCCGCCGGGTTAAAAATAGGCGCATCGTTGTCGGTGGTGGCGTACCGCATGACGTGTCGCTGGTAGGCGATGGACTGGTTGGTGTTGGTGTTCAGGCCGCCGGCAAAAATAGAAACCGCGGCTGCTCCCGTAATAATTGCGATGATTTGGGCTTTCATGGAGAATCCTAATTTTGGATGGAGCAAAATTAGAAACGTCTTTTGAAAAATCATAGTTACATTTTTGCGCTGTTATTGTTACCGTAGCGGAGCTGCTACAGATTTGTAATTTGAATCGGAGCTTATTTTTTTATATTTAAGAACCCCAACCTAGAGGAATTCCCTTGAAACTGCAAAAATTGAACACGCTGATTTTACGCATAGGAGTCGTTATCGGAGTCATTGCGATGCTGATGGGAACCATCCTTACGGTGGCCGTTTGGAACGAAGGCTATTTTGTTGGTGCAATGATGATGATCGTGACGGGGGCGATAAGCATTTTTCTCGGGTTCAAGGAACTGTTGCAACCGTCCGACCATGAGTTTCACTGGTTGCCTCTTTTCTACAAGATTGTGCGCCGCTCCTTTTTCTTCTTGAATGCGGTGCTTATCGGGCTCGTCATTTTGACGGTCGCTCCGATGTTGGAATAAAATTTCCGGAAAAAGAATAAATTTCGAGAATGTGTTGCATTCAGAATTTCAAATGCTGTTGTAAATGAAAAAAAAGCCGCTTGATTATCAAGCGGTTTTTCAGTGGAGCTAAGGAGAGTCGAACTCCTGACCTCCTGCATGCCATGCAGGCGCTCTACCAACTGAGCTATAACCCCGAGGGCTGGCCCAAATATAGAATGTTTGGTTCGCCTTGTCAAGGGTGGATATGAAAAAAAATGAATTTTTTTTTCGACAGTGGTTAGTAAACAGTGATTAGGCCTTTAGGCCGTAAACAGGAAAGGATTTAGTTGTTCGCAAGTAGGGACGTAAAAGAAACGTTCTTATTGCATTCCTAACCACTAACCACTGCCTACTGTTTACTTCTTAAGCCTTCTCGATCGTCACGGATTCGATGATCACGTCTTCAAACGGTGCGTCGCGGCGGTCGGTCTTGACACCTGCGATTTCGTCGAGGACTTCGAAGCCTTCGTAGAGCTGGCCGAATACGGAGTAACCGTCAGCGGGGCCGGGGCCCACCTGGTCGTGGTCCAAGAAATGCACATTGTCGCCGTGGACAATGAAGAACTGGCTGCCAATGCTGTGCGGCATGGCGGTCTTTGCCCAGCTAAGAGCGCCGCGCATGTGGGTGAGGCGGGAATCGTACTTGTCGCCGATCGTGGTGCCCGGACCCTTGGCAGAGTGTCCGCCGGTACCGTTACGGTTTGTGAAGTCGCCGCCCTGGATCATAAAGTCCTTGATAATGCGGTGGAACGGGGCGCCGTCATACTTGCCCTGCTTGGCGAGTTCAATAAAGTTCGTGGCACATTCGCCGACGAGTTCTTCAAAAAGGCGCAGCTTCATGGTGCCGTGGTTGGTCTTCATGATGGCGATGGTTTCGCCTGCTTCGGGTTTACCCAGCTGATTGAACATGGAATCTCCTATAGGTGTGAGGTATGAGCTCGCTACGCTTTGAGCTGCGAGTTTGAAAGGAATAGTCTCTAGCAAAAAGCGTAATATGTTGTTTTCCTTATATATATAAAAAATAGGGGTGTTTTACAACTTTTTCAAGAAAAAAGTCAAGAAAAAAACTAATTTCTAGCAGAAAAACTCAAAACGAGCGGCGCGAGTGACCTCGAACCTCAGAGGGCGCTTTGCGACCGACCTGATACCTATATGAAAGACAACTGTAAAAAAATCAGAGAGCTTCTGTCTGCTCAGGCGATGGAATTCGCCCTCGACGAAATGGCGGCAAAGCTTGCCAAGATGCATCCGACTGCCGACGACATGGTGGTGCTCGGCATGGCAAGTCGCGGAATCCCTCTCGCTAAAAAGATTTGCGAGCGCTTAAGTCAAAAGTTTAACAAGACGGTCCCGATGGGGAGCATTGATGCAACCTTCTACCGTGACGACTTCCACTACCGCAAGCATGTGGGTTCCACCGAGATGCGCATTACCGAAATGCCTGCATCGGTCGAAGGCAAGACGGTGATTCTCGTGGACGATGTGCTTTATACGGGCCGCTCGGTGCGAGCCGCCATGCAGGCGATTCTAGACCTCGGGCGCCCGGCGGCAATCCGCCTTTGTGTGCTGGTGGACCGCGGTCACCGCGAACTTCCGATTGCACCCGATTGCGTAGGTCTTACGGTTGAAACCGCACAGGACCAGGAAGTCCGCGTGCAGATTGAACCGATCGATAAAGAAAATTCCGTTTATCTCGTAGAGGTGGAGGCCTAAGATGGGCGCATTGCAGATCAAGCATTTGTTCGGACTTCAGGGGGTATCCAAGTCCGATATTCGTACTATTTTGGATAACGCAAAGCAGTTCCGCGAAATTCTCGAACGCCCGGTCAAGAAGGTACCGAGCCTTAGGGGCATGACGGTCGTGAACCTGTTTTTCGAAAACAGCACCCGCACGCGCACCAGTTTTGAACTTGCCGAAAAGCGACTCTCCGCCGATACGGTGAACTTCGCAAGCTCTAACTCCAGCGTCAAGAAGGGTGAAACGCTCGTCGATACGCTTAGGAACATCGAAGCCATGAAGATTGACATCATGGTCGTCCGTCACAAGGGGACGGGCGTGCCGAAGTTCCTTGCGGACAACAGCAATGCCATTATCGTGAACGCTGGCGACGGTGCCCATGAACACCCGACGCAGGCACTCCTTGACATGCTGACGATCGAAGAAAAGCTCGGAACGCTCGAAGGCAAGAACGTGACCATCATTGGCGATATCCGCCACAGCCGCGTGGCCCGCAGTAACCTCTGGGGAATGTCCACGATGGGTGCCCATGTGACACTCTGCGGACCGTCTACCCTGGTGCCGCGCAATACCGACCTCATGAACCACGTGACGTGGGAACCGGATGTGAAGAAGGCTGTCGCAAATGCTGATGCCATTATTGCACTCCGTTTGCAGAAGGAACGCATGGACGACGCACTGCTTCCGAGCATGCGCGAATACCGCAATACATTCGGCATTACCGAAGAACTCCTGGAATGTGCCAAGGACAAGGTTATCATCATGCATCCGGGGCCAATCAACCGCGGCGTGGAACTCGATTCCGACATCGCCGATGGCGAACATTCTGTAATTCTTGATCAGGTGACCAACGGCGTTGCTGTCCGTATGGCCGTTCTCTTCCTTTTGGCAGGAGGCCGCAATGAAAACTCGTAAGCCTAGTTATGAACATTATGCGAATGTTGTCTTGAAAAACGCGAAGTTCTGGAACGGTAAGTCCTTTGAACTGCGTGATGAAGTCCGTCTGACGGGTTCCTCTAGCAACAGCGACTCTCTTGAATATGACTGCAATGGCGCGCTTGTTTTGCCTGCGCTCTTTGCTCTTGGCGTTGACTTTATGGAACCGCTTCGCGACGATGTCTATACCTATGTGGATGGTGTGGATGCTATGCGCAGGGGCGGTTTTTATGGAGCCATATACGAAAGTGCCGCCAACCCGATTGATGATGTCGATAAGTTGACCGCTGCCGATAACCGTAGACCCTGCGATTTTAATGAAGGTCCTGGTGGTACGGCTTATGATATGCGTTTCCTCGGTGCCTACAGCAAGGGCTTTGGTACAGATAGCCTTGCCGAAATGATGGAGCTTGCTTCGGGAGTTGTTGGCTTCGGCGATGGTAATGCCGCTATTCCACATTCCCGTTTCCTCCGCCTTGCCATGGAATACGGTAAGATGACGGGCAAGCGCTTCTTCTTCCAGCCGATGGACAGGACGCTTCGCCACAGCGGATGCGTTCACGAAGGCGCCTATTCCGATATGCTCGGCATGAAGGGCATTCCTCGCATCGCCGAGACGATTGCCGCCTACACGGTGCTTGAAACGGCTCGCTTCCTGCAGGTGCCTGTCCACTTTAAGCAGGTGACTTGCGGCGAGACTCTGGACTTGATTCGTAACGCCCGCAAGCAGGGAATGGATGTGACCTGCGATGTTGGACTCTATCATTTGCTGCTCGACGATTCCTGCCTTGAAACGCTTGACTCGGCATATCACATTATGCCGCCGATTCGCTCCGCGGGAGACCGCGAAGCTCTGTGGAAGGGAATCGAAGACGGTACGGTGAATGCCATCAGCATGAACCATACGCCGGTGCTCCGTCAGGACAAAGTGGTGAACTTTGAAGATTCCGTACCGGGAGCCCTTTCGCTAGAAATCGCGCTGCCTGCCATCTGGAAAAAGCTGAGCGAACGCGTGGGCGATGCTCGTGCCATCGAGCTTCTCTCGACGGCTCCCGCTCGCTTGGCAAATGCAGTCCGTGGCGAAAATCATGCTGCCGCTGTGGTCGTGCTTGCTGCAGATAAACCGCACGTAGTCGTCGAAAGCGACTTCGCGGGCCATGTCTGCAATTCTCCGCTCCTCGGCAAGGAACTCCCGTCGTCGATTCTTGCAACCTACATCAACGGAGTCTGGACTAAGTTAAATTAAGATTTCGGAATTCGGAATTCCAACGATTCTGAATTCCTAATTCTGAACTCCGAATTCTGAATTAGTATGATTGATCCTCTTCAGCTTGTCTGGTTTGCCTTTATCGCCTGCATGTGTCTCGCGCTGCTGGTGCTGATTGAAATACATCGCATCAACTATCGTCGCGAGAACGAGGTTATGTTTGGCACAAAGGTCTTTGACGAACAGACCGCGGCAATCGGTTTTACGGACAGTGAAAAAGAGACTTTGGACAAAATAATCAGAGCGTCGTCCTTTGAAAATAAGGATGCCATCTTGAATTCGTCAGGTCTTTTTGAACAGGCTGTTTCGACTTATTACGACAAGCATGATGTGTTTGACGATAAAGAAGAAATGCTTAAAACGCTTGCTGCTGTAGAACGGCTTCGCGTCAAGCTGAATTTCACGGCGTCAAATCCGCTGTCGGAAGTCTTTTCGACAAGGCAGTTCAATGTGGGAGATCGTGTTGATCTGTTGCTCGAAAACGGACTCCGTGTCAAGTTTTCCGAAATCATGGCTCGTACCGAAAGGGATTGGACAATCTCGTTCGATACGAGCGACGGTTCGTCGTTCTCCTTGGTCAATAAGGAAATCAAGGTCCGCTGTACTAGGCCAGACGACGCCATTTACACGACGGTCTTGCCGGTCCGTTACGCGGAAGCGGGGCATTTGGTGCTCTTGCACTCTTCGAACCTCGATAAGCGTCAGTTGCGTCGCTGGGTCCGTAAACAGGTCGCTTTCACGGTAACGGCCGTCTTTGATGACGGATCCAACATCGGAGGGACTCTCCTGGATCTTTCCGCAGGCGGTATTATGGTCGGGCTTCCCAGGGATTGCTATCCAGGACAGCATTTGCGAATCCAGTTTGAACTGCCGAGTTTTGGCGACGAAGACGTTGAAATTGAGATTTTGCGCAATTTAGGACGAAAAAACAAGGATTATCCTCATTATAACTGTTTTACGGCATCGTTCCGCGGAGCCTTCGGCTGGACCCAGGAAAGGGTCCTTCAGTATCTGTTTGAGGTCAATAAGGCCGAAAAAGAGTCCCATAAATGGGCAAAAGAGGGCTAACTACTTCATTTTCAATGACTTAGATGAATTTTCCGCTTGACATTCGTCTATTATAAAGGTAGAATTAGTAAGGAAATGTTTTACAATCGGAGTTTACTTTGGCTTTAGGATTGATTTCAAAAATCCGCGGCATGCGCGAGACGGTCGGTATTGATGTTGGTCATTACAGCATCAAGTACGTCAAGGTCTTGCACGGGGCCAGCGGGAACAAGATTGTGGTCGACGCGGACCTGGAACGAGTGCCTGATGGTTCTATCGTCAATGGCGAAATCCAGGTGCGTGAGGGCGATGCTCCTACTAACGAGAATGGTCAGCGCGAAAAAGACGGCGCGGAACTCTTGAGCGATGCCTTGAACAAATTGTTGCTCCGCCATCCGATTGATGACTCTTGCGATGTTGTGGCTTCTGTGAATTGTGGTGCCGGCGCCGGAGGCGTTCTGGTCGACAAAATCTCCGTGAAGGTTCCCAAGAACGGTAACGAGGCGGCGATTATTCTTCAGACCGCCCAGTCCCGTCCGCCCTTCGATGACCAGGACAACGTGATTGACTACGAAATTTCATCCCGCGAGAACGATGAACTCAAGGTGAACGTGGTGGCCGCCAAAAGTGCCCTGCTTGATTCCTGGGCTCAGTTCTTCAACCGCCGGGGAGTCAAACTGGCTGCGCTGGATGTCGATATTTTTGGAATGTTGAATGCTTACGTGGCTACCATGGAAGACAAGGATCGCGATCAGACCGTGGCCTTGTTCAACGTGGGCGAAAAGAAGATGAGTGTTGCCTTTGTGCAGGACGGTGTTTTCCATTCGATGCGTGCCATGGCGGGTGGTTCGCTGGACATGGTGGTCAGCAAGACCTGTATGAACCTGGGTATTGATTCCGAAAAATGCCATGAAATTCTGAGTAAGGGCGATCTGTCGGTGGTGGACGGATTTTCCGAAGCCGAAGTGGAAGCCGCGCTTAGACTGGCATACGAGGACCTGATGGCCCAGATCGACATCGGTATCCGCTATTTCTCTTCCTCGGAAGACTCTAAGCCGCTCAACAAGATACTGCTGGGTGGTGGTGGTGCCGCCGCTCCCGGTCTGAAGGACTTTATCGAGGAACGTTCCGGAATCGAAACCGATACTGTGAATCCGTTTAGGCTTGTTCCCTGTGATTCCAAGGTGTTCGGTGAAGGTGGTATTTCTATTGCGCTGTCTAACATCTATGCCCCTGCATTGGGTCTCGCGATGAGGAAGTTCTAATGGCGTCTAATAAAAAAGAACCTGTTAAGAATGCCTTGGCGATATCCATCAACCTGCTTCCGCCGGAGTTCCGCAAGAAGCAGAAGGATTTTACCTGGGTAACGGACCGTCGTATCATTTGGCCGACCGTGGCGGCTGTTGTCGCTATTGTTGCCGTGCTGATGTTGCAGACATTTATCGCCGAGACAATCGGCAGCTTGAGCAGCGAATTGAGCCGTGTCCAAGAAGAAGTGGAACGCGAACGTCCGCTGCTTTCCAAGATCAGTGATTTAGAACAAAAGAAGGGCGTCGTGACGACCAAGATCAACGCGCTCAAGTCAATCCAGGTGAGCAAGAAGCGTTGGGTTGTTTTGTTCGAAAACATTTCCTCGGTGCTGCCGCCGAATATGTGGATTACCAGTATCAACCAGCTGGGTGAATTCGACATGGAAATGCGCGGTGTCACGCTGGACTTCCCCGAGGTTGCCGAGTACATGGTTAAACTCGAAAAGCAGGTGAGCGTCCAGTCTGTTTCTCTCGTCACCATATCTACGACAAAGATCGATGGCGACGAAGCCTACAACTTCACCATCAAGATTGTCCTGCGTCAGGACCTCAATGCTGGGGAGGGTGATAATGGGTAAGATAGATCTTAAAGACAAACGCAACGTATACGCCATTGCGATTAGCCTGTTGATTATGGTGGCGGCGCATCTGGTGTATAACTACATGTGGGATCCGTATGTCTACCAGAGGGAATCTCTTGAAAGAGATCTGGAATCCGCTCAGACAGAACTGAACAAGATCAATGCCAAGAAACATGACCTTGCTCGTCTTGAAATGGAGCTGGTGCAGGCCGAAAAGGATTTCGAGGAACTGAAGAACATGTTCCCCGAAGACGAAAAGGTTCCCCTCCGCTTGCAGGATCTCTATGCGGTAATCCGCAGCACGGGTGTGCTTATCCAGAAGTTCAATCCCGAAGGTCAGGCTGAAAAGGAACACTACAAGGAAAACCGCTATTCCATTGCGGTTAACTCCGGTTACCATGAGTTGGGAAACTTGTTTGCCGCTATAGCGAACTTTAAGTATCCGACCTCTATTTCTAATCTGAGGTTGAGCCGTTATTCGGGTATTGCCGCAGAACTTCAGAAAGCGGAAACCCATGGTTGGACACCGATTACCATGTCGGCAACGTTCAACTTGACCACTTACACTTCCAAGAAGGTGGGTAAATGATGAAGTGCAAGTCCCTCCTTTTACTGATGTCGCTTGCGGTCGCTTCGTACTCCGCACAAATTAAGGATGTGCGCTTTGTCTGTGATGCATCGGGATGCCAGACGGTATTTGCCTTTGCATCCGATAAGGATTTGCCGTCGTTCTATCAAAAGTTCAATGCGTCTGCCAAAAAGCTGACGGTCGGTTTCTCGGGAACCTCTTTCGCCCTTGGTGAAGGCGACTTTGATGTAGATGCCGATTCCAAGTTCATCAAGTCTGTTCGTGTCGTTAAGGATACTTACAAGGGGACTGCCTTCCTTAAGTTCGAAATGACGGTGGGCTCCTCGATAACGACGGACAAGAACGAGATTGGTCTGGACAGGTCCAATTTCTTGATCAAGTTCAAGAACAAGGGCGGTAAGTCCTGGACGCTTTCCAAGCTTTTTGCCGATCGCAAGAAACAGGCGGACAAGCTCGCTCTCGAAGAGAAAAAGGCCGCCGAGCAAAAGGCTATCGAAGATAAGAAGGCTGCTGAAAAGGCCGCTCTCGAAGAAAAGAAGCGCCTAGCCGCCGAGAAGAAGGCTGCCGAGAAGAAGGCTCTTGAAGAAAAGAAGGTCGCTGAAAAGGCCGCTCTCGAAGAGAAAAAGCGCCTAGCCGAAGAAAAGAAAGCTGCCGAAAAGGCTGCCCGCGAACAGGAAAAGCTTTTGGCGGAACAGCAGAAGCAGCTGGACAAGGCTATCAACGAAGGCGGAAAGATTTCCGCCCTGCTCCCGAACCTGAAGGAAATGACGGTTCTGATGGGCTCCGGTATGGAACAGTTCCGCCTGGTGGCCGAGAGCCCGATTGATATTCGCAACGTCTCTGGCCCCGACAAGAACAATACCCTTACGGTTGGTCTTGCCGGTCCTCAGAGGTCCCCGCTGTTCAGGATTGGTTCGGGTTCCCTGGTGAAGTCTGTTACCTGGGGTGCGAACGGTCTTAAGATACAGTTGAAGACTGCTGTGAAGCCGGTGATGCTGGTTCAGGACGGCGTGTTGGTCTTGCAGGTTGCAGAAGATGCCATTAACAAGGATGGCCTGATTTCGTGGTGTGCCCGTCCGGATGGAATCTTTATCCGCGATTGGATGAGGGCTGTCGAAGAAAAACCCGACTTTGACGTGTTCGTCAAGCGTCTGGAAAAGGAAAGCAAGAAGATTATTTCGGGTTCGCAGACTTTCCACTTGCGCCCGGTGTTGCGTGAGCTCATCGTGGTGGCCGATGAAATCGAATTCTATGCCGCACCCAATGAAAATTCTCAGGTCCTGCAGCGTCTGGTATTCGGCGACCGCCTGGTTAGCCTTGACCTTACGGGACTTTACCGCAAGGTGCAATACGGCAACCGTGTGGGTTACGTGAACCGTCGTTCCGTGGGATTCTATGACGAACTGACCTCGGTGCAGGCGGAACGCCTGAAGCAGGTCGACCTGGATCGTGGAACGAACCTCGCTGTCAATGCGGGGGCCATAACGAGCCAGCTGGATGGACTTTACGAAGACAAGGTGACCTACAGCTCCTTCGGTCGTCGCGATCCGTTTGTCGAAGTCAAGGGACTTGTTGAAGAAGGTATCAACATCAACCAGGTCGAACTGGTCGGTATCATTTGGGAATCCGATGTGCCGATGGCAATTCTGGTCGATACGAAGAATCCGTCGATTTCCTACACTCTTAAGGAAGACGACAAGATTCTTAATGGAAAGGTCTTAAAAATTACTCAAACTGACGTCCTCTTCCTGATTCAGGAATTCGGGGTGAGCCGTCGCTACACCATGGGTCTTCCCGATAAATTTGGGGGTCAAAAGTGAAAAATATGACTAAAATACTGACTGTTCTTCTCTTGGCGGTAGGTATATCTATCGCTGCTCCCGCCGAAGGTTCGGTGAAAGCCCCTAATACGAAACTGTATGATTTCAGTTTTGTCGACATGAGTTTCGACGCCGTGTTCAACTCGGTTTCCAAGGTGGCCCAGATCGATATTATCCTTGCTCCCGAAGTCAAGGGCAAGACGAGCCTGAATATCACCAAGAAGACCTGGCAGGAAGCCTTGGACATCGTTTGCGGTATGAACGATTTGACCTGGGTTGTCGAAGACAAGTATATTATGATCCAGAGGTCTAGCACCTACCAGGCAAAACAGAAGAAAATTGCGGATGAAGAAGCCCAGGCCGAGCAGAATGCTCCGCTCGTGCGTAAGAATTTCCCCATCCGTCATGCGAAGGCCGAAGAACTGGTGAAAGTCCTCGAAAGCATGAAGTCGAACCGCGGCCGCATTACCACGGTCGAAAGAACGAATTCCATTATCGTTTACGATACCGACGGAAAGATCGAACAGATGGAAAAGGCTCTGACGGAACTCGATGTGGAAACTTTGCAGATTATGATTACGGCTAAGCTCGTGGTCGTGAGTAGCGAAAAGTCCCGTGAACTTGGCGTAGACTGGGCCCTGCGTTCCGGATCTACGGCTCTTTCTCCGGGAACCATTTCCGATGCAAACGGTCTTAGCGGTGGTGGGGTAGGTACGACCCGTACAAGCATGGGCGCCCATTCGTTGCCTTCTCGTAGCTTGAATGCAGTGGGTGCTACGGCTGACAATCCGGCTCCGACCGCCATTACGGCAAGCCTTCTGGATAACAACCTCCAGATTGCGATTGCAAATATCATGAGTGATGCTGAAACGGAAGTGCTTGCTTCTCCGCAGGTCTCGACGCTCGACAATACCGAAGCCAAGGTCTACATGGGCGATAAGATTTCTATCCGCGTGATTGACGATAGCGGTGAATCTTCGACGCAGCTGGTGGAAGCGGGTATCAAGCTGACCGTGACTCCGCACGTGTCCGGCGACAACCGCATCTTGCTGGATCTGCATCCGCAAAACGACTCCTATGGTTACGATACGCAGGGACAGGTGGTTATCAGTACGCAGGAAGCTCAGACCAAGGTGGTCGTGGCAGATGGTGAAACAGTCGTGATCGGTGGTCTTACCCGTAACGAAAACACCCAGAGCGAAACAGGCGTGCCCTTCCTCAAGGATATTCCGCTGCTCGGTAACCTCTTCAAGTATACGAGAAACAAGGTTGAAAAGCGTGACCTGATCATCTTCGTGACTCCGCGCATCATCCGCAACTACATTGGTGATGTGGAACTTTCTGAACCTTCCATGGCTACTCCGGAAGTGGTTGAAAAGGAACCTCCTGCAACGGGCAAGCTTCCTTCTGATCAGAGCGCTCCTGCCGCAAAGCCCGCTCCGCAGGCCGCCCCGGCTGCAAAGCCCGCTCCGGCCAAGGCTCCGGCTGCACCGGAACCCGCTGCTGAAGAAGTGGAAGACTGGAACTAGTTTGATTGATAGAGCTTAGGTCTTAGTAGAAAACCTCGAACATAAAGTTCGAGGTTTTTTGATTTGCTAAAGGTTTCTAAGTTCTACTAACTACGTTCTACCAACTAAGTCTATCTCACCACGAGGGCGGCAAGGGCGAGTTCCTGACTTGTGACGGTCCAACTGGAACTCTTGAATTCATAGTTGAGGTCTGCAAGACGGCGAATGACGCGGCAAAGGAGCGGCTTGCCCCAACGGCGGCAACATTCGGGGGCATTGCCCTGCTTGCAGAAAAGGAAGTAGTTTTTGCCCAGAGCCTTGGCTGCTTCTTCGGCGCCCATCTTCGGTGAAAGCATCATAAAGTTGAGCAGGTCAACTGCATGGCTGTAAAGGGCGTTCACGATCGCAATGGCGTCAGTGTTCTTGTTGCCGTAGAGGATTTCGTGGAGCTTGTGCACATAACCGACGGAATCGCGCATCCCGAAGAAATTCAGAATCTCGTAAGGCGGAATTTCGCGACGGGGCGTGATCATCGTCTTGACGAGGTCGTAGGAGATGTTTGGACTGTCAGGGGCGTAGATGAGCGCTTTCTCGACTTCTTCACAGACGAGCTTGGTGTCGGTGCCGAGGGCGTCGGCCAGGTACTGGCTGGCGGCCGGTTCAATCGGTTTTCCGAAGAACTTGGGGATAGTCGCTGAAATCCATTCCTGCATCTTGTACTGCCGAGGTTCTTCGTACTTGGCGACCGTACCCACCTTCTGGAGAACCTTGTAGAGTTCGGAGGTGGCCTTGAGTTCGTCAAAATCCAGCAAAAGTTTGCAGTCTGGGGCGTTTTTCAGCCAACTGGCGAGTGCCTTGGTGTCGTCCGCTTTCATTTCGTTCGCTTTTCGGACGACCACAGCCTGTTCCGGAGCGAACATCGAGACCGTTCCGCAGCTTTCCATGATGAGGTTCGCTACGGAGGGAATGTTGATATCGGTAGCATACACGACCTGTTTGGCAAACGGGTCGTTGACGTTGTCTCCAAGGGCTTCGGACAGGAACCTGTCGATGTGCTTGTCCTTGGAGAACTGGTCCTTACCGATAAGGGCGACAATCATAGATTACTTGAAGTCGATGATTTCGAAGCGGTTCTTGCCCTTGGGGGTCACGACTTCGACGATTTCACCCTTCTTTTTACCCATGAATGCGGAGCCCATGGGGCTCTTGAAGCTGATTTTGCCGTTCATCGGGTCGACGCCTTCGGGGCTCACCAACTGGTAGACCACTTCTTTCTTGGTCGCGAGGTTCTTGGCAGTGACGGTGGCGCCAAAGCGGACGGTGTCGGAGTTTGCGTCGAATTCAACGATAATCGCGTTGGAAATCTGGTCTTCAAGTTTGGGAATTTCCAGATCGATATGAGCCAGCATTTCCTTGGCGGCATGGTATTCGGCGTTTTCGCTCAGGTCGCCTTGTTTGCGGGCTTCTTCCATTTCATCGACAACGCGGGGACGTTCGACCTTTTTGAGGAAGGTGTAACGTTCAACCAGCTTGTCGTAAGTTTCTTTAGTACAGGGTGTTTTTGCCATGACCTTAAATTAGAATTTTTTTGCGGGGCAGATGTGGGGGGTGTTCAACATTGTTGCATTTTTCTATAATTTATGAGGTAGAAAACAATAGGAGATTCTATGTACACTGTATTGGAAAAAGGCGGCGTCTGTTCCCCGAAGGGGTTCACCGCGTCTGGAATTTGTGCCGGTATCAAGGCCAGCGGTAACGCCGACATGGCGCTTTTGAAGAGTGAAAAGGCTGCACGCTGCTTTGCCGTGTTTACAACGAACAAGGTGAAGGCCGCTCCGGTGCTCTATGACAAGGCTGCCCTTGAACATGCCCATTTTGCCTCTGCCGTAGTGGTAAACAGCGGTAACGCAAACGCTTGTACCGGTGAACAGGGTCTCCGCGATGCAGAACGCATGGCAGCCCTTACTGAAGAAGCCTTGAAACTTACTCCGAAGAGTGTGCTCGTTTGCAGCACCGGCGTGATTGGCCACCTGATGCCGATGGACAAGATTGAAGCCGGTATTCCGAAGCTTGTGGAAAAGCTGCACGCCGATGCTTCCGAAGAATTTGGTCGTGCAATCCTCACGACTGACCTTGCGCTTAAGAGCCATGCCGTTGAAATCCAGACTGAAAAGGGTGTGGTGACGATTGGTGGCGCCTGCAAGGGCTCGGGCATGATTCATCCGAATATGGCGACGATGCTTGCCTTTATTACCACGGACTTGGCTCTCCCGATTGATTTCTTTGCCGAATTCCGCGCCGATATCGCGGATTCCTTCAATGCGATTACGGTCGATGGCGACACCAGCACGAACGACACCTGCATTCTCCTTGCAAACGGCATGAGCGGCGTCAAGTACGAAGACCTGACGCTTACTGAACAGGGTGAATTCCGTGCCGCTCTGATGCTTGTGATGAAGGAACTCGCCAAGGATATCGTTCGCGACGGTGAAGGTGCGACCAAGCTGATTGAACTCTGCATCGAAAAGGCCGAAAGCCACGAAGAGGCTTTGCGCATGGCCCGCTTCATTGGTACGTCTAACTTGGCCAAGTGCGCTATGTTCGGCGAAGACCCGAACTGGGGCCGCATCTTGAGCAGTGCAGGCAGCAGCGGCTGCAACATGGTCGCCGAACATACGGACCTTTTCTTCGGCGATGTGCAGGTGCTGTCTAACGGCCGCCCGGTGCAGCTCGACGAAGAACAGATGAAGGCTCTGCATGCGGTAGTCCGCCAGCGTGAATACAAAGTAACGCTCGTTCTTAACATCGGGCACGCTAGTGCGAGCGCATTCACTTGCGACTTGAGCTACGACTACGTGAAGATTAACGCTGAATACACCACGTAATTGGTTACAAAGTAATCTGAAAAAAGAATTGTCATTCTAAGCCCCAAAGGGGCGAGGAATCCAGTGATTGAAAAACTCCTCGGTTTTGCCGAGGAGTTTTGCTTTATAAAAGATGTCTGATTCCGTAGACAGATTATTTTGCTTGAAAAGCTTCTTTGGATCCCCTCCCTCGTTACACTCGGTCGAGGATGACTGCCGTTAGTCTTTTAGGCAGCGCAGGCTGGCGCCGTGTTCGGGATTGAACTTCTCGAACTTGGCGATGTCCTTGTCGTGGAAGAATACGAGGACTTCACCTTCGGCGGTCCAGAAGTAAGCCTTTTGTCCTGCTCCTTCGAGCTTGCGTTCCTTGAGGGGAACGTCACTGTTGGCGAAGTGTCCACCGCCGGCCTTGGCGCCGAATCCGAGCTCATCCTTGCCGTTGCCGTAGTTGTTGGTACCCTTGATGGGATCCCAGCCGTAACCGGCCTTGAGGACGATCCCGACGGGCTTGCTGGTGCCGGCATAGGTGAGTAGCACTTCCCATTCTTCCTTGGAGGGCATGTGGAATCCATCGAGGCAGGCTTTCTTGGCGTTTTCAAAATTGTAGAGGCGTCCCCAGTGGTTGCACTGGGCGCAGAGCGAACCCGACGCGGTCGCGTAGTTCATGTTTTCGGCTGTCCAGAGCTGCGTGCCAATACGAATCCATTCGTAGGCGTAGCCGTCGCGCGGGTCCTTGTAGCTTCCGCTAGTAGCAGGTTCGCCGTTTTCGTCGAAGTATTCGCCGAATTCGATTTGCTTGTTCTGCTTGTATTGAGCTTTAGAGGCGATTTTGCCGTTCTTGTGGTAGCGGGTGACGAGTCCATCGATGTATCCGTCGGCGTAGTTGTATTCCGCTTCGACAGTTCCGTCTTCGTAGTATTCCTTGACTACACCTTCGCGACGGTCGTTCACGTAGTTGGCTTCGCGCTTGAGGTTGCCGTTTTCGTAGAATTCCTTTTCGGGGCCTTCCTTCTTGTCCTTGACGTAGGTGGACTGGATTCGAATTTTTCCGCTCGGGTATTCCTCGGTGCGAACATCTTCGCAGGCGGCGAAGAACAAAGCGGTTGCTAGACTCCCCGCGACAATTGCGGGATGTATGAAATTGCTTAATTTGTTCATCTTCTATTCCTTTTTTTGTCCCAAAACTCCAACCGATGATTGTTAAAAACGAATCTTTCCAGCCGTAGCCAAAAGGCCGATTAAGTAGAGCATGCCGTCGTAGTAGCGCCAGAATCGGTAAGGGACGGAAAGCGCTGCGAGATCTTTCACGAACGGCTTGATAAGCGGGTCCCCTTCGGGAAGAACTTGCGTGGCCGCTGCGTTCATGGCGATGACTCCCGGCGTTGCGTTGCGGCCTTGGCGTGGAAAGTCGCTTCCGTCAATGGCGTAGTCGGCAAGGTACGGACGACGGCTTTCAAAGAAGAATAGCAGGCGTTCGCAGATATTCTTTTCGCACTCGTGACCGTGGAACAGCGCGTAGTCCAGACTCAGGTTCATGGCTACACGCCATGCGTCGCCGCTGAAGCATCCGCTTTCGGGATACCAGGGGGTGGGGCGCGGGGTTCCGTCGTATTCGGAGTATTCGCTGCAAAGCCCTGTTACGGGGTGCGCTGCTTTTTGCAGGTATTCGAGGCTCTTGTCTGCTGTCGTTAGCCACCGTTCGTCGCCGGTGGCTTCGGCAAAGGCTCGGTAGAAGGCAATCGTGTTGTAGCTCGGGTCGGTAAAATCGTTGCCGAGAACTGGGGAGAATTTGACAAGGTTGTTTTCGGGGTCTATGATCGGACCGACAATGCCGTTGTTCGGCTTGTTGCGTAGCCAGTTGATAAGGCCGATAGCTTCGTCCTTGAGGTCCGGTCGATTAAACTTTTCGGCGGCAATCAGGAGTGCCATGGCGAAGTATTCCTCGCCGTCGGGGGCTGCACCTGGGTCCATCTTGCTAAAGTCGGTCGTGGAAACTTGCCAGGCAAAGTAGCCTACGTGCGGACCGTCATCGTTACGGAGGTAACGCTTTGAGAAGTTCCATAACTTGTCGAACTGGCGCTCGTGGCCCGTGAGGGCAGTGATATACATTCCATAGCTCATGCCTTCGGAGCGGATGTCGTCATGGCCGATATCGATGATATAGCTCATGTCCTCAGATGCGTCGAAGCAAACCCGTTCGTTGATAGGATCGCCTTCGAAGAGCTTGCTATAGGCGTTTTGTATAAGTTGAGCTGCAAAACTGGGGCCGTAGCCGGCCTCGACGAACATATCGCGCGGTGTATATCTCTGCATGGTGTTCCTTCTTTCGAATCTCCCAATACAACCTTGTTTAAAATAAATAATTTGTATCTTGATAAGAGAATGAACTCAAAAAACAGAGAGGTATTTATGTCCGACATGTTAATTCTTGGTTACGGACCGGCGGGGATTTCTGCCGCACTCTATGGACTCCGCGCTGGACTCAATGTGCAGCTGGTCGGAAAGGATGGTGGTGCGCTTGCCAAGGCGCACATGATCCAGAATTATTATGGCCTGGAAAAGCCGCTTACGGGCGAAGCCCTGATGAACGTCGGCAAGAAACAGGCTCTGGACCTTGGCGCAAAGATTGCCGATGACGAAGTGACGGATCTGATATTTGACGGCACGGAATTTGTGGCGAAAGGCATTGCGGGTGAATATCGTGGAAAGGCCTGCATTATGGCGACGGGCTCGGCCCGTAACAAGCATCCGATTGCGGGAATGGCCGAACTCGAAGGTCATGGCGTGAGCTACTGTGCCGTCTGTGACGCTTTCTTCTACCGTAAAAAGAACGTGGCCGTTCTTGGAAGTGGCGAATATGCCCTTCACGAGGCGCAGGAACTCCTGCAGGTCGTGAACTCGGTGACGCTCTTGACGAACGGGGCGGAACTAACTGCAGCTTTCCCTGAAAATGTGAGGATCGAAAAACGCCATTTGCAGTCGCTGGTGGGTGAAGGCCAATTCAGCGGCGTTCATTACGAAGACGGTACCGAAGAAAATTTTGACGGACTTTTCGTGGCGCTCGGAAGTGCAAGCGCGACAGACCTCGCCAAAAAGGCTGGTGCCGGATTTGACGGTGGAATGCTCGTGCTCGACAAGGATTTCCAGACGACCGTTCCCGGATTGTTTGCCGCGGGGGATTGTACCGGTGGAACTCTCCAGGTCGCCGTAGCCGTGGGCGAAGGTGCAAAGGCGGGACTTGCTGCGATTAAGTACTTGCGCGAACATAGGAAGTAAGGCTTCGGTTGAATAACTGGGCCTAGCCTGCTTCAGTCGTTTTTCCCTATGCGGCGAATAACACTCCTTACAAACCCAGATTTGTGCAACTTGCATTGCCCACTGTGTTTTTTGAATCAGTGCGGTGTCACGGGACGCTTTGGTGAAATGCCTATAAAGGTGGCTAGAGCGGCTATTGAAAGGTATGCGTCGGAATGCGATGAATATGGAAATCGGCTGTTGCGCGAAGTGATTCCCTCGACGATGGGGGAACCTTTACTTTATTCGAAATTCAACGAGTTGTTGCAGGTATGTGAGGCGAAATCACTGAAGTTGAACCTGACGACAAACGGGTCGTTTCCTGGTCCGTGGGGGAGCGACAGCGGCATGGAAAGGCTTCTGGGATCCTGCTCGGATATCAAGATCAGTACGCTTTCTTACGAAACGGGTGGACTTCCCTATTCGCTTTGGAGCGAAAACGTTGAGCGTCTGATGCAGTGCCGCAATCGGGCTGAAAATGTTACTGGAAACGGTTTGTCGAAAGTGTCGTTGCAGGTGACGTTGCATGGGCAAAATGCCGCGAACGAAATGGCAACGGTTGAATGGGCTAAAGGAATTGTACGTTTTGCCGAGAATTTGGGAATTGACCGCATCAAGTGGAATCGTGTCGTATTCTTGGAGAAAAATTCTCCTTCGTTACGAGAAAGGTTCGGAGTGGATAATCGCCTGTTTGAAATGCTTCGGCAGGAAATGCAGTCCGGAGCGCTACGGTCGTCAAAAGTGAAATACGGGGGCAGCTTGTTTTTTGAGCAGGACGCAGGCCTTTGTTCCGTCGGGGGCAAATGCGATGCTTGCCCTTTCGAAAATGAAGTGTGGGTGTGGCCCGACGGTCATGAGGATCATTGCCCGAATCCAGAACGCCGGTGGGGCAATTCGCTTTAGCGGCATAATCTGTAAAGGATTAATATGAAAAAATGGTTTATTCTGTTTGCTAGTTTGTTTGTTGTCTGCGGCTCTGCGTTTGCGGCGTCTAAATCCAAAAAGAAAAATGAGTTCAAGGATCCGCGCGACAAGCAGACGTACCGCACGGTCAAAATTGCCGGCCTCGAATGGCTGGGCGACAACCTGAATTACAAAACCGAGGGCAGTTTCTGCTACAAAGACGATGACGACCAGTGCATGGTCTACGGCAGGCTCTACACTTGGGACGCGGCCAAAAAAGCATGCCCCGCCGGGTTCCGCTTGCCCACGCACGCCGACTTCGAAAGCCTCTGGACTGCGGCGGGCGCCGACTTTAACGCGGGTTACTTAATCAAGGCCGATTACGGCTGGTCGGGCGACACCAACGGCAACGACACTCTCAAGTTTTCGGCCATGCCTGCCGGCAACCGTTTCGACGACGAAACCTACGGCAACACCGCCAAGTTCGCCTTCTTCTGGAGTAGCGACGACTCCTCCGAAGGCGTTGCTCCCGGCTCTGCCCGCGTGTGGTACCTCACCAGTAAATCCATGGCGTTTGGCTACATGTCCAAACCTAAGAACTTCGGATTCTCGGTCAGGTGCGTGCGGTAATTATTTCCCGAATAAATCGGCGTGAGAGCCGGTGTCTACAAGTTCTAGAATAAGAATGTTTTCTTCGATTTTGTAGATTAACAAAAGATCGGGAAGAATGTGGCATTCCCTATGGCCGTTCCATTTTCCGACTAAAGCATGGTCCTTAAATCGAGCTTCAAGAGTTTCTCCTTTTTGCAGGGAGTTAACGACGCCTTCAATCTTGCTGACGTGTTCAATGTTTCTTTTGGCAATTTGTTTAAGGTGCTTTTTGAAGCGGCTTGTAATCCGTAAATTATACTTGAATCCGTCTTTAGAACTCATTTTTTTATGTCCAGTTCCTCAAGCAGTTCATCGAACGAAGCGTAAGTTTTTGCATTAGGATCGTGGGCGAGTTCTTCGCCTTCCTTGATGGCTTCGAGGAGTTCTTTGGACGGAGGTCTTGTAACGGCAAAAGGCAGGCCGTGGTGCAGAATGGCTTGTTTCAGGAAAACCGTAAACGCTTGGGAGAGTGTCAAACCCAAGTCGTTGAATAGTTCGGTTGCCTGAGCCTTGAGCTCTTTGTCGATTCGTATGTTTGTTACCACGGTACTCATACCTCTAAATATACAACAATTGGTTGCGTTTGTAAAGTGTCTGTAGTGCAAATGTTGTAAAGTGGGCGGTCTTGTCATTTTTCGCAATTTCCTTAATTCTTGCCCAAAGATAAAACAAGAAATGGCTGGTGCGTGCAATCTATTGATTGCAAAATTGCGATTATTTTTAGGAGGGGGGGGAGGCATCCCCCTGCTTGCAGCCTTGCCTTGTTGTCACCCTGGAGCCTGTCATTCTGGAGTGAAGCGATAGAATCCAAGGCAAGTCTTCCAGCACCCCCTCTGCGGGCGCTCGCCGCCCCGCAACGCCCCGGCTTCTCTTCTCCATCCCTGAAAAAACAGCGCTCCGGCTCAGCCTGCTCCGCGCGCGGACACATTACGGCCTTCGGCCTTTACTGTTCGCTTAGCGGCCAGGCATTCGCCGTCGCTTTAGTGCAGGCGCGGTTCAAGAGACTCGATCTTGTAATTTTTGCGATTGTTTTTCTTAGACATCTTTTAGTTCTTCTTGGACATATATAACTCCCATAGGGCTTTTCCCCAAAGCCCTTATTTTTTTTGTTAAACTTTTTGGTAGATGATTATTAAAGGATTAGTAATCCTTTACACAGCGAACACTATAGAGAATATGCTTCCCTAAATGATCATTATCCCCGAACCAAACATATTTATCTGTAATGGTAACCGCATAAGTTCCAATAGCACTAGACTCATTAGGGAGCAAGAAATACGCTTGCATCCAACTAAGTTCATACGCTCTCATTTTGAAAAGAACCGACATTCCAGAGGAATTTACATACCGTTCATTCAACTTCCAGTTTGCCTTTGAAACCAGATCTTGTCCCGCAGTTGATGCAAAATTTTTCCATTCATAACCATTCATGATATGCCAACCTTCTGGACATATTCCCTGATGTATACGGGTATCGCCACCTACAGTATCTTTCCAAAGAACAGAATCGTATTTGGCAGGCAAGCCCATTGCCTCACTCCAAGCATATTGCCCCCCCCAGCCATTATTACAAAACCATTCATCATTTAAATCACAATACTTTTCAACCTTGTTGTCATCACGCACAAGTACGCTAGTATCTATCATCGCCCCATAATTCAAATTTTGCGCAAAGACCTCTATTGTTTTATCAGAGCCATTACGGTCTATTAAGATTGTCGTCCGATACACTTGATGATCACGAGGATCTTCAAACTCGCTATAGATGGGACTATACTCCGTAGCAAAGAGACTGTCCATATTGGGGTAGACCTTGGGTAAATCAACATAGACAATTGTATCTACAACCCAGTCGTTATTTTCACAACGATAATATTTTATTCCCCAATCCTTTACAACCGTATCCCGATCACCTTCGTTACAAAAAAGATACTCAGAACTACTCGACTCAACTACAGACGAACTACTATTCTTGCCACTTACAGAGCTAGAAGATTTCTCTTCAATCGAGGAAGAAGACTTATCCTTGCCGGAACTCTTTTGAGAAGACGAGGATTGGAGATCCCCGCTCGAGGCGGGGATAACTGAAGACGAAGAATCGTCGCCCGGTTCCGGCGAAACAGAAGAAGAGGATTCATCTCCGCATGCGACAAGCATGGTCAGGAGTACAGATAGGGCAAGAACGCTTTTAAAAATCTTCACAGAAGACCTCCAGTTGTAAAATCCCACCAAACTTTCATTTTGGGGCAAATATAAATAATCAAATTTATGCTTGCCGCAATTCGCGACCGATTATATGGATTTCGGTGCAATTTTTTTTCGTTTTGTAAAAAGAAATAAATTTTTTCGAATAATTGGTATTCAAACGCCTCAAAAGAGCGTGTATAGTAATAGGGGGTATAAAAATTCACCTTAGCCCTTGACTTTATGTCAAATCTGATATATATTTTATGAGTCCGAGTCATAAACCATTGGTTTGGCTGCATGAACAGCCGCAGACACCACCGTTATCTCAAAAAGCGAGGGTTGAAACGAAAACGAGCAAAACGCCTGATGAAATTCTTGAGTTGTGTCGTCAACGATTGAAAACTTATGATGCGGAGGATTAGTTTATGGATAAGTTGAAAAAAGAAAGATTGCAGAAAAAGGGGTGGAAAGTCGGGGATGTTGACGATTTTTTGGGGTTGAGTCCCGCTGAAATGGCGATTGTTGAAATGAAGGTCGCTTTGGCTAAGGCGTTGGTTGCCAAGCGGAAGTCTCTTGGTGAAACTCAAGTCTCTGCCGCAATTATCGCGAAAACGAGCCAGTCTCGTTACGCCAAAGTGGAACATGCGGACTCCAGCGTTTCCCTTGAACTGATGATCAAGATGTTCTTCGCGTTAGGTGCAACCAAGAAAGAATTGCTGAAGACGCTGTCGGCTTAGCGTTTGACTTCCTGTCAAAAGAAATAAATTTTCAAAAAATTGGTATTCAAACGCCTCAAAAGAGCGTGTATAGTAATAGGGACGTGCTGTAAATACGTTCTACCTACTTGACATATACACGCTGAATAGGTATATTAAATGATACAAAGTTTTGCAGACAGAGAAACAGAACTCGTCTATAATCAGGAGATTTCAAAACGGTTGCCAAATACAATCCAAAAGGTGGCCCTAAGAAAACTCATGATGATAGACATTGCCAAAAATTTGAACGATTTGCGGATTCCTCCGAACAATCGTTTAGAGGCTTTGCATGGAGACCGAGAAGGACAATTCTCCATTCGCATAAACGATCAATGGCGCATTTGTTTTTCTATGAACGAAGGAAACTTTTATAACGTTGAGATTGTTGACTACCACTAGGAGCAAACCATGAGCAAACATATTGAAACGCCTACTATCGGAGAAATTCTGAACGAAGAGTTTTTTACGCCTATGGGTTTGTCTGCCTACAAGGTCGCCCAGGCAATCAATGTTCCGGTTTCAAGAATCCAGGACATTCTTCATGATCGCAGACGAATTACGGTTGACACGTCTTTGAGGCTTGCAAAATTCTTTGGCGTTTCTGACGATTACTTCATCTCTTTGCAAGATGATATTGACATTCGTAATCTTAAAATTGAAATTGCCGAGGAATTGAACAAAATTAAGACTTTTGTGCCGGTATAGCGAGATTGACGAAACGGAATAGCGAGAGTGACGCCTGTTGAAGCGAGATTAGACAAAATGCTCATTTCATTTCGCATTTAGTCAAGCCTTTATTGAATGAAGCGAGATTAGACAAAGCCTTCACTTCGTTTCAGGCTTTGCCCTCCGGGTTTTGGCTTCGCCAAAATCTCTAAATCACGCAAAATTCGCTTCGCTCATGGCGTGATTTGGTGACGCCTTCGACGTATCGGAATAGCGAGATTGCCGAAACGGTCTTGTTATTCCCGTTTCGCCCTTCGGGCTTGCCTGCAACTTTGTTGCAGGTCAAGGCTTCCGCTCTGCGTTTCACTTCGTTCACTTAGAGCGTAATCGAACTCACTTCGTGAGTTCTCATCTCGCGCTAGTTGCAATAAAAAAACGAAAGGACACCCAAATGGTGTCCTTTTCGTTTTTATCGGAATAGCGAGATTCGAACTCACGACCTCTTGCTCCCGAAGCAAGCGCTCTACCAGGCTGAGCTATATTCCGGTTCGGTGGTCCAATAATAGAAAAAAACTTGAAGAATTTAAAGGGGATAGGCACAAAAAAGTGAAAAAAGGTTTCTTTTTTTACTTTTTCAGGTGCTTTTGGGGGCGTTTGGCGGGGGCGGGGAGCGGTTTTCCGAGGATCATGATGCTCGAACCAGCGTTGTCGGGCTCGACTTTGTACAGCTGGATGCGGTTGCTCCATTCGGAACGTACCTTGCGGTCGATGATTCGCTTCACGTTGCCGTAACTGGGGTTTCCGCCGCCGTGGATGACCCTGAGAATCTTGAGGCCTGCAATCATCAGGTCATCGATGCGCCGTTCGACGGCTTCGGCCGCCTCGTCCGAGGTCATGCCGTGCAGGTCGATTTCGTCTTCGGGCACGGGGAGTTCCCAGGCGGCCGGGTTACGGCGCATCTTGCGCCCGCGCGGGGACCGCGCGGGGCGTGCGGCGGCTTGCTCTTCGGCGTCCTTCCGCGCCTGCTCGTCCTTGTCTTCCATGTGGTGGTTTTTGATCCACTCGAGTTGAAATTCTTCTTCTTGATTTAAAGACATGGACTACTCCGGCTGCAAGTGCGTTTAACCTGTCCCTTTGATGGGTTTGCGTTCCTATAAAATAGCTTTTTTTGCAGCTGGACATATAAATGTGGCTGAAATTCACTTTTTTTATGTCCAACCTTGAAAAATGAGTGCATTGGCAAGACAAAATCGTTTTTGCGGCGGATAACGTTTTCCCTTTTCTGAAAATAGTTTGCTTTTTCTATTTTTGGGCTATGCATACTCTTTATATTGTCGCGACCCCGATCGGGAACATGGAAGATATCACTTACCGCGCCGTGCGTATCCTGAAGGAAGTGCCGTTGGTCCTTGCCGAAGATACTCGCCATACGCGGGTGCTGTTCGACAATTACGGTATCGACACTCCGATGGAGGCGTACCATGATTTCAACAAGGAAAAGGTGACTCCTCGGTATGTGGAATTCCTGAAGAATGAAGGTGACATTGCGCTCGTGAGTGATGCGGGAACGCCCGGTGTGGCAGATCCTGCGTTCAATCTGGTGCGCGAGTGCGTTCGCGAAGGTATAGACGTGCGTGCGGTTCCCGGTGCCTGTGCGATGATTACGGCGCTGGTTTCGAGCGGTATGCCGACGGACCATTTCAGCTTCCAGTATTTTTCGCCGAAGAAGAGTGCCCAGCGCATTCACCTCCTCGAAAAACTTAAGGAAGAAGAGGCGACGCAGATTTTTTATGCAAGCCCGCATAACATCGACAAGTTCGTCGAAGAAATCGGCCAAGTTTTCGGTGAAATCAAGATTGCCCTGATGCGGGAACTGACCAAGAAGTTCGAGGAACATCTGGTAGGGACTCCTGCCGAGATTACGGCGCATTTTAAGGCGCATCCGCCCAAGGGCGAATTCGTGCTGATTTTCAACCCTCAGGACAAGAGCGGGCTCTGATGCTTGAAAGAATGAAGTCGCGGCTTAAGGTACTCCCGAAGATTTTTTGGATTTATGTAGCGGTCCTTCTAGTCGCAGAAATTGTCGTGTTCGCCTTGCGTCCCGATACGCCAGGGCTTTACACGATGAATCTGCAATGGTTGCCGTTGGCGGTGTCGGTGCCGTTCCTGGTTTTTAGGGGAATCCGTCAGAATTTCAAGCGGATGCTCTACGCCTTTGCGTTGCTTTCGTTCCTGTTCTTGGCGCTGGACTATAATATAGGTGATTTTGCAGGTGCTGGGCATGCGGGGCTTGTCCAGGTGGTTCTGGCGTTTTGCCCTATAGGGCTTTTCTGGCTGATTTTATTTGCGGTTTGGAATTTTTCGCACTTGAGGAATCGCGATTCGCTCGTGGCGCTCCTGCTTTCTTCTTTTAGCTGGGGCCTTTATGCGTTCGCATATCCGCCGATGCCGCTGGGACCTGCCGCCTTGCTGTTGCTGGTGCCGTGGTTTATTGTCTTGAACCGCTATACGCGCGGACAGGCGATGTTTGCGACCTTCTGGTCGGGCATGCTCTACAATGCGGTCAACTACTACTGGATTTATAATGTGATGCATGTGGAAACAGCGCCTTCGGGCTTGATCCTTTTCGGGCTGATTCTGCTGATTGCCTTCTTTAGCGCCTATAACACCTTGGCGGGTTTTGCCTATACGCTCGCGAAGGATGCGCCGCAAAAGCTTCGCCCCGTTTTCTTGTTGCTTTATCCGGTGTTCTACGCGGGACTTGAAATGACGCGGACTTACGGCGACTTTGCGTTTCCGTGGAGTCACCTGGGGTATGTTTTCGGGAACCAGCTGGAATTGATCCAGATGCTTTCGTATATCGGAATTTTTGGCTATACGATTCTCGTGGTGGCCTCGAACCAGGCCGTGGCGCATGTGTTTTGCAGGGCGCGTAATTTGAAAAAGGCGGCTCCCGTTTTGGCGCTCCCGGCGGTCATTTTTGTAGCGTTGCTTGTGCAGGGGAGTATCGTGCTCTCGAAGCCCGAGGCCGCCCCTTTTTACGGGGAAGAACGCGAAGGTTCTCCTGATATAGCTCTGGTGCAGCCGAGCATCCAGCAGGGGGCCAAGTGGAGCAAGGAACGTTTCGACGCCATCGTGAAAAAGACGGTCGGCATGGTGAACGACAGCGTCAAGGATGGTGCGGATTTGATTGTCCTGGCCGAAACGGCCATTCCGGATCATATTCGCAGGCAACCTCGGGTGATTGATCTTCTTCACAAGACGGCCGATGAAAAAAAGGCGAGTATCTTGACGGGAGCGCTCGACTACCGGAGGAATCCACCGGGAAGCGTGCGCAAGTTCGACATCTATAACGCCGCCTTCCTGTTCACGCCGGGTGTCGGAGGCTATCCTGATCGTTACATCAAAAAACACTTGGTGCCGTTCAGCGAAAGAATTCCGTTCGACGAGGTATTCCCGATTTTGAACTATGTGGATTTGGGCGAGGGCGATTTCGTGGCGGGCAAGGAAACTCCCGTTTATCGTCCGTTCCGTTGGACTCCCTATATCTGTTATGACGCCATTTTCGGTGACTTGGTGCGCGAGGCTATCCGCAGCGGTTCACGCCTGATGGTGAACATTACGAACGACGGCTGGTTCGGCCGGAGTTCAGCCCCTTACCAGCACTTGAACTTGATCCGTTACCGCGCGGTTGAAAGCGGAATGCCGGTGGCGCGCCTTGCGAATAGCGGAGTATCTGTATTTATCGACCAGTACGGCCATTTTGACGGCAATACGGAAATCTTTACCGACCGCGTCATCCAGAGAAAAATGCCGCTCAGGTCGCGCGACACGGTCTACACGCATATCGGTGATGCGGTAGAAATGACGCTGCTCGTTTTCGGAGTGCTGTATTTGGTGCTTGCCTTGCTGGTGGCTTGGTTGCAGGCGGGAAGAACGCGTGAGGTGGCGGTCGCCTGATTTAAAAGTCCTGCGCCGAATTGAGGTCGGTGTATCGCCCTAGCTGCGTTTCGAACTTGAGGCGTTCGATTAATTTCCGGTGCATTTCTTGTGACGCGTCGTTGACGAGGTCTGCGCGCATACGCCCGAACCAGAAGGCTTCGACATGTTCGCTTTCTTCGAATTCCGCCGAGAATGCCAATGCTCCGTTGCAGAGAATGCGAACGTCCATGTGGTAATGCCACGATTCGCTGACGGGGAGAACCGGCCAGAAGGGAATAAAGGCGGCGCCGATGCCCCAATCGTTGGTCTCGTTGTCCGGGACAACCTTTGCCGTAATTTGGGCGTTGCCCCTACAACTTTCTTTTGGGAAAAACAGGCTGTCGATGGCGGTCGAATAGGCGCTTTGCAGGTTGGAATCCAGATAGGAAGTCTTGTCTCCGAAGGTGAATGTGATCGGCTCGAAGAAGGATGCCGCTTTCGGGTATTCTTGGAGATCGTATTTCGTGTGGCTTACGGAACAACTTGCTAAAAAGCCACAACAAGCTGTCGCCATTGCAACCCAGGATGCGGCTTTTGCACAAAACATTTTCATCGTAACAAAATATAACAAAGAGTTCATCGTCGCTAGATTTGATTTGCTTCGTTGTTGAAGTCGCGGTTCGCGGTCCGCTATAAATTCGGATTACGAATAGTTGCTATATTCGTTCACGATGACTTTACCCGCCTACTTTATTTCTGATGCGCATCTGGGCGTGAACCCGCCGGGAGCTGTTCCTGACCGCGAAAAAGCCTTGGTCCGTTTCGTAGAGACCCTCAGGGGGCGAGCTTCGCACTTGGTCATTGTGGGCGACTTGTTCGAATTTTGGTACGAGTACAACGACTACGTGAACCGTAACCATTTTGATCTATTCTTTGCGCTGCGTCAACTGGTGCTGTCCGGTTGCGAAGTTCACCTGCTGCAGGGAAATCACGACTTTGCGTATGGAAGTTTTTTCCCGAAGAGTCTCGGGGTTCAGGTCCATAAGGATGTTATCCTGGAAATTCAGGGAAAGCGAGTCTTTTTTAGACACGGCGACGGCGTGGCGAAGTCCGATTTCGGCTACCGAATTTTTCGCAAAATTCTCGATTTCCCGTTGAATCGGTTTCTTTTCAGCCAGATTCACCCGGACTGGGGGATGGCTCTAGCCCGTTTTGTGGGGCGTAATAGCCGCAAGGTGGGGGAGTCCCGCATCATCAAGATGGAAGAGTACCTGCATTGGGCTGAACGCATGCTTCGCGCGAAAAAGTGCGATTGCTGCGTTCTCGGACATCATCACGTTTCGGGACTTTGGACTGTCGATGGCGGTATGGTCGCCTCGGCAGGCGAGTGGATAAAAAAACTCTCCTACCTCCGGATGGAAGCAGGAGAGATAACGCTCAATGAATTCGAATTTGTCGGCTAGTCGGCGTTTTGTGCGTCGTTAGCACGGTTTTCGGTCGATTTCATCATTTTCTTGCTGGAGTTTTCGCCCCAAATCCAGGCGACGACGTCCGTATTTGCAACCTTGTCCCATGCCGCGTCGAGCCAGCACCAATGATGGGTTTCTCCCTTGCTATCGGTGATGGTCCATTTTTCGGGAGTCGCAGAGAAGGTCATCTTGATCGGCTGCGGCTTGCTATAGCTGTCGTAACCGTTAGATGCCGTTTCCGGCGGATCGATTTCGATGGTCCAGGACTTGCCCTCGGTTCTTTTGTAGATGCCGACATTGTATACTATAAGGAGGATGAATACGATGATGGCACCCTTGAAGTTCTTCTTGGTGAGGAAGAAAATCAAAAGCAGTAACATCAGGATTGCAAGTGCACCCAGATTATAGTGGGTCGTGTAGAACAACTTGAGAATGTCGATCATAGTTGACCTCGGTTGTTACTTCTTGGAATTCTTTTCGGCAGCCTTCTGCTCGGCGATCAGGGCGGCAACGCTGAAGGAAATTGTCTTGCCTTCGACCTTGCATTCGGTGCGGAAACTCTGCTTGGGAAGTGCGATTCCGTGAGACGAGAACGTGCCCATGAAGGAGGCGTTGGCGTGGCTTGCGATCGTGCGCACGTTGATGAATCCCTTGTCCTTGCTGAAGGTGAGCTTGAATACCTTCTTGGCACGGTCGTATTCGGCAATCATGGTCTTGTTCACCTGGGTGTTCACGGCGTCCCTGGTGTGGCGGTTGAAGATGATTGTGCCGCGAGAGTCAATCGAGAGCATCGTCTTGTTGGCGATGGAGTTGCGGCAGGCGATCAGCTGCCACGGGCCTTTTTTCTTGGATTCGCCCTTGGCCGTGAAGATGTAGCGGTTGCCTTCCTTTTCCAAGGTGTAAGCGCCTGTGATAATCTTGGAGCCGATGGCGTTCAGGGCGCCCTTGACGTACAGGAACTTGGACTTGGTGGAGTTGACGCCGACAATGAAACGGAAGGAGGTCGTTTTCGCTTCTTTAGTGGGGGTAATGGCGAAGCGCTTTCCGACGGGGTCCACCTCGATGTCTGCGTAGGGACCGATTTCAACCGTCTTGCCGTTGGCTGCAGTCCCCTGTTTTGCCATCTTGTCGAGCTTCATCGCCTTGATGGCCTGCTCCGGAAACCGTAGGAAACCACGGATATCCATCTTCACAATAATATTGTCCATATAACACCTCTTTTTTTTGTTTGTGGTTTTCAAGGTAAACTAATAAAAAAAATTAACAAAAGCAAGTGATTTAGAAAAAATATGCAAAAAACTCTCGAAAAATAAGGGCTTTGTAAGTAAAGTAATGTAGTTGGGGGTGAATTTGTTTGCGTTTATGGTGATAAATTCTTACTTATAACTTGCAAGAGGATTGTGGCAAGAGTTTGGCCGTTCCGAAAATATTCCTCTTTGGATGTGACGGCGGTCACAGATGCCTTGGCCTGTTGCTCTACAGCCTTCTTGTCGTAAATTACGGACAGGCGCGCGGTGGGGTTCGATAATTTATTTGAGTCTGCCTTGAATTGGGTGCGGATAAGGAACCTGGGGTAAAGTGCCTTGTATTTTTGAGCGATGGCGTCGGCGATATCTAAAATGGGATCAATCAGGATGACGTCCTGATGTCCGTTTGACTGGTTGATGGCTGATATGGCTCCCATTCCGCGCCCGGCAAGGTATTGCGGTGCTTTCCCGTTGACTTGGGTGGCGCATTCGAAAATCTGCTTGGCGTCGCTTTCGAAATTTTCTTCGGAGGGAGTTCCCTTGTTCTGGGCGGAGCCCCGATAGTTGAAAGTGACGATGTGGATTCCGGGAAGTGTTTCCACCTGCGCCAGGAACTGCGCCGCGTCTTCGTCTGCTTCGGGATAGTAGAGCAGGATGGGGTCGTTCTCGTTTCCCATGCTGAAACCGTCCAGCGCGACTCCGTCTTCGAGGGTGCAGGTGAGCGGTCTTGCCTTACCCTGGATGGCCTCGTTCGCTTCTTTATGGTAGATGGCGCGTGGAAAAGCGTTCCTGCGTTCGGTGAGTGCAAGGTAGAAAACCATGCTGACGTAGATAACTAAAAGAATCCCTGCAAAGCGCAAAAGCCGAAATAGGGTGTTCCTGAGAAAAAGCTTTATTTTTTCCATTTGCGTCTAAATTTAGAAAAAAGGACTTTCGCCTGTTTCCAAACGAAAGTCCATAGGATGGGATTGGGTGTTCCTTGAATATATCTAAAAAAATGACGAAGCGTATCACTTCGAAAATTAAAAGTGTTCACAGATTGTTCTGTTTACGGAAATTTACGCAATTTTACTCCGATGTAAAAAAAAAGTGTTCCCAAAAAATCAAGAAAAAATTATATTTAAAAGTGATGAACGTATACGCTTACTACAACTACCGAAAGTATTTGCAGGATTATTACGATTACCGTAAGTCCGTGCAACGTTACTTTTCTTACAGGTCCTTCGCCAAGAAGGCGGGGTATTCCTCGTCGGGATTCTATTTGGACCTGGTCCGCGGGCGCAAGTCGCTTACGCCCCAGATGTTGCCCAAGTTTATTGCGGCTTTAGGCCTGAACGAAAAGGAAGGCCGTTACTTTACGCTGATGGTGGACTTCACGCACGCGACTACGCCGGCGTCGAAGCAGGCAATCTTCGAGCAGATGTCGGCGCTCCTCCCGAGCGCGATCAAGTCGCTTACCAAGAGCCAGCAGGAGTATTATAGTAAGTGGTATTATGTGGCGGTCCGCGAGGCGTTGTCCGTTCTCGATGTGGGTCCTAAAAATATCCAGGAACTGGCGCTGTTCCTGAACCCGCGCATCACGCTTCCGCAGGCAAAGCAGGCTATCCAACTGCTCCTGTCGATGCAGCTGATCGAACTGGATGAAAAGGGCTTTTACCGCTCGGTAAACAAGGCCATCTTCAGCGGTTCCGAAATTTCGTCGCTTTTCGTTCATCAGTTCCAGAAACAGATGATGGATTTGGGTAAAGACGCCCTGGATCATTACAGCACCGAGCGCAGAAATGTATCTTGTATGACGATGAGCGTTTCTGCCGAAGGACTGGAACGCATCATCAGCAAAATCGACCTGTTCCGCAAGGAAGTGGTCGACATCATCCGCTCCGACGAGGGCGAGACGATGGTTTGCCAGATGAATATTCAGTTTTTCCCGTTGAGCAAGGAAAAGGTGGCACTGCCGCCGGAAACCGAGGAGGAAAAATGAAAAACTTGAAATTTGCATTTTTGACCTTGGCAGCAGCGGTTGCGTTAGCCTTTACCGCTTGCAGCAACGACAAGACTGCCGGGACTGTAACGGATACGGGCAATACGGTTGCCGAGGCCGATGTGGTGGCCGGTGTCGTTCGTCGTGTCGATGGATCGCCTGCGTCCGAAGCTGTTGTCCGTATGGCTCGTATGGCCGTTTTCGATAGTGTCCTGCATGTTCCGGAACAGATTGAAGTCGTCACGGATTCCGATGGCGTGTACGCCTTTGATTCGGTGATTGCGGATACGTTCCAGCTGGCAGTAATTGATACTTCGGCTGTGGAAGTGTTCTTCTTGCCTCGTACGACCTTGAAGGCGAAGGCTTTTGACAGTATTCAGCTTGCGAAGGCGGCTGTCGTGAACAGCGTGCTTTATTTTGAAGAGGTTGAGGACTCCGCTGTTTCTGTGGGTGGACACTTTGTGACCTGCCTTTCGGGAACGCCGTTCTGCAATGACGTCTTTGCTGCCGATAGCTTCTATATGTTGGTTCCTGCCGGTAACTGGGAACTTGAAATTTTCCCGGGAGATTCCCTGATGGTTGCCCGTATGCGTTCGCTGGGTTTTGCGGATAGCCTGATCTACCGCAGCTTGAACTTGAACCGTATGTACGAAGGCGATACCGTGAGCCCTGGCCCTGTCGTGTGGAGTATGACGGCCAAGGCGGATACTTTAATCAAGGAATCGGAAAAGGAAACGAAGAATGTTGCGAGAATTTCAGGAACGTTGCTCTGCAAGAACGGGGACCCGTGTGCCAATGTCGAGGTGATGACTATTCGCGACATTTACGGATTTGAATTCGTTGAAGGCGATTCCTTGGAATTTGTGGCGCAGACAACGACGGACAGTCTCGGTCGCTGGTGGTTGCCTGTCCCGGATTCGTTGCCCGGTGACTCTTTCAGGTTTGAATTCCGCTGGGTTCAGGACGAAAAGGTGGCTCAAGTCGGAATTTCCCGTTACTTGACCAAAAAGGAAATTGAAGGGCTGACGGATACCTTGAATATCGGAAAAACATCCCTCACGAAGGCTTCTTCGCTGGTGAGTGGCGTGAGCCTTGTCGTTGACCGCGAAGATACGACGCAGTCGAACAACTGTATGGTCAATAGCGTGGTGGTGGGTATCAAGGGAACCTCGCATTTCGTGCGCGATGTGACCTGCTATATGCTCATGCTGGACGGACTTCCGTCGGGAGACCAGCAGGTGGTTCTCTATTCGGGTGACCCCAAGGTGATGAACAAGCTGCGTAAATCGGAGGTTCCGATGCTGTTTTACGTGACTTTTACGGCTGTTACGCTTCCTGAAGGGGGTGTCCAGCAGCAGCAATGGATGACTTATACGCCGCCAAGTCAAAATATTTTCAAATAACCCCTTGCCGAACTGATTTTTATTTACTAACTTTGGTGGCGCACTGAGCTATGGTGTAATGGTAGCACAACAGATTCTGACTCTGTTTGTCTAGGTTCGAATCCTGGTAGCTCAACGAAGACTCTTTGCTCATACCCCTGAGCAGAGAGTTTTTTTTAAGATGCTCCTTCCAGGATGATTGCTCCTAGCTCCAGTCTACTATATTTGCGCTATGGAATTTTTCGACTACTACGAGAATCTTTTCGGTGAACGCTGGCCGGCCTTGCTGGAATCCCTGAAGGGGGATGGTTGCGCGACGGAATTGCGTTTTGGCGAAGGTCTTGAGCCGTATTATTTGGATGAAGCTTCGGTTTTTGCGGCGAAGGCCCTGGATGTGCAACCGGGAGATGACGTACTCGATATGTGTGCGGCCCCTGGTGGAAAGACCCTGGTAATCGCATCCCTTTTAAAAGGGGAAGGTTCCTTGCAGAGTAATGACCGGTCGCCCGATAGAAGGCTTCGGTTGCAGCATGTAATCGAAAATTCCCTGCCGGAAGCGTGGCGCGGCATCATCAAGGTGACTGGCTACGACGGCATGAAGTTTGGACTCCACAAGAAAGAATGCTTTGATAAGATTCTGTTGGATGCGCCTTGTTCTTCGGATCGTCATGTATTGAATTCCCCGGCGCATTTGGAGGTGTGGTCAGCCAAGCGAGTCAAAAGGCTATCGGTGGAGCAGGGGGCGCTCCTTGCTTCGGCGGTCGATGCGCTGAAACCGGGGGGAACGGTTGTCTATGGAACTTGTGCCCTGTCGCCGATGGAAAATGACGACGTGGTGAAGAAAATCTTGAAAAAAAGACCGTCGATGCGGATGGTCGAGATTGAAAACTTGCTGCCCGGTGCAGACCGCACGGAATTTGGTGTGCATATCTTGCCGGACCGTTCCGAGGGCAGGGGCCCCATTTATTGCGCGAAACTCGTCAAGTCGGTGTAGCTTCTGATGGATTTGTCTTCGCTGAAAATCGAATACCCGGAACTTCCTGTTGTTGAACATCGGGAAGAATTTTTTGAGTTGCTTGAAAAGCATCAGGTGGTGATTGTCAAGGCGGACACCGGTTCGGGCAAGTCGACGCAGTTGCCGAAGTTTTTGCTAGAGTGGTATTCCTCAAAGGGCGAAGTCCGAGCCCATACCTCAGAGCGCGAAGCGCGTCCTCAGAACCCCTTTAAAATCGGTGTGACGGAGCCGAGGCGCCTGGCTGCGATTTCTATTGCGGATCGCTTGCGCGAAGAACTCAAGGACGAAACGCTCGTCAGCACCAAGATCCGTTTCTGGGAACAGGGCCAGAGTGATGCGCCCATCAAGGTGATGACCGACGGTATCTTGTTGCAGGAATTCCGCCGCGACAGGCTGTTCCGCCAGTATTCGGCGATCGTGATTGACGAAGCGCACGAGCGTTCGCTGAATATCGATATCCTGCTTGGCATTTTCAAGACGGTTTTACAGGCTCGCCCCGAGTTCAAGCTGATTGTGGCCTCCGCGACGCTGGATGCGAAGCTTTTTGAGGAATTTTACGACAACAGTTGCGTGCTCGAAGCCGAGGGAAGAACGTACCCGGTCGATGTGGAGTATTATTTTAATTCGGAATTCGGGATTCAGAATTCGGAATTGAGAGATGCCAGCGGTAAAGGGGATTCCGGTTTGCTGGATGAAGCCCGCGATGCGATTCTCGATTTGGAAACGCGCCATCGCGACCATTTGCTGTGTTTTTTGCCGACGGAACGCGACATTCAGGATTTAGCGGGGGAGCTTGCGCACGAGCTGGATTCGGCGAGTTTCGATATTTTTCCGCTTTACGGCCGCATGAGTCCCGATGAACAGCGCCGCATCTTTAAGCATACGGGCAAAACCCGCGTGGTGCTTGCGACAAATATTGCCGAGACCTCCTTAACGATACCGGGAATTGCCTATGTGGTGGATACGGGCATGGCCCGCATTTCGCGGTACAATGCGCAGTCGCGTATTCAGGGACTCCCGGTCGAAGAAATTTCAAAAGCGTCTGCGCGACAACGTACAGGACGCGCGGGGCGTGTAAAGCCCGGCGTATGTATAAGACTTTATTCTCCCGAAGATTTCGAGAAGCGAGACGAGTTTACGGAGCCGGAAATCCGGCGCAGTAATCTCGCGAACGTGGTTCTGCAACTCAGAAGCCTCGGGCTGGAGCTGGAAAATTTCCCGTTCTTGCAATCGCCACCGCATTCGGCGTTCCGCGGCGCGTACAAGACGCTTTTTGAACTCGGCGCGTTGACTGCGGATAATTCCAGTGGCCATGTGACGAAGCTTGGCCGTGAAATGACGCGGCTCCCGATGGATGTGGCGCTTTCGGCGGTGCTTTTGCGGGCGCGCGAATCGGGAGTGCTACAACCCGCGTTAATTGTCTGCTCGGCACTCTCGATTCAGGACCCGCGAGTGGTCCCCGGCGAGGAGCCGGAGCGCACCCGAATCCGTCAGCTGCACCGCAAGTTTGCGGGCCACAAGAGCGACTTTCTCACCTACATTTGCATGTGGAACGCCTTCTGCGCTGAATGGGACGGAAAATCTTGGAACAAGTTGCGCAAATTCTGCGACAAGTTCAGCTTCCATTTTTTGCGTTGCCGTGAATGGATTGACCTTTACGAACAGTTTGGCCGCATTCTCGACGTGAAATACGAAAACCGCGTCTGCCCGCTGGATAGTTTCCACGCCGATAACTTGCACATCGCGCTTCTTTCGGGTTTCCTCGGGGGAATTGCCCGCCGCGATATCGAAAACGGCTGCTACCGACTGGTGAGCGGTCGTGAAACGCATGTGTTCCCCGGTAGCGATTTGTACGGCAAGAGTGTGGAATGGCTCTTTAGCGCCGAAGTCCGCGAGACGAGCCGCATCTTCTTGAACAAGGGTGCCGAAATCAAGCCCGAATGGATTATGCAGGTGGCAGAACCCTTCTGCACCCGCCGATGGTATTCGCCGATGTGGAACCAGGAACGCGGATTCGTGGAAGCGGTTGAAGAAGTGAGCTTCAGGGGTCTTGTCATCAGTCGCGGACACCGGGTGGATTACGCCCGCGTAAATCCCGACGAATGTGCCGAAATTTTCTGGCGCGAGGCTGTGGTGCTTGGGCAAATGGCGCGTCCCTTCGCCTTTATGACGCACAACGAGCGCGTGGTCGAAGACTTGCATGCCTTGGAGGCTCGCAAACGCCAGTTCGGGCTTGCCCCCAGCGAAGACGCCCTGGTGGATTATTACGTGCGCATCGCTCACAGCGTCAATTCCATCAAGACGCTCAAGGACTACATCAAGGAACACACCGACCAGTTCCTGAAATTTGATGCGAAATTTTGGCTGGACCAGAATGATTTCGGAGTTCAGAATTCAGAATTCAGAATTGAATCCAATAAATTTGGTGTGAAAATTCCACTAACGAAAACTCCGAAATCCGAAATCCGAAATCCGAGTTTGCCAGGCGGTTCCATTGAACAGTTCCGCGTTGAAGGCCTTGACGGTTCCAGTCGCATGGTGGTGGGCGAGATGGTCTTTGACGCTACCAAGGAATACGACGGTATTACGCTGGAATTGCCCTACGACTTGATTCCGCAACTGACCCCTGCAAAACTTGCGCTTTCGATTCACCAATGGCGCGAATGGATGGCGGAATCGATTATTCGCGAAATGCCGAAGGCCGCCAAGAAACAGTTGGAAAATCGCCGCACTTTTATCGACGATGCCTTCTGCGACAAGCTCAAGGCGAATCCGCACAAATCGCCACTCCTGCTCTTGTACGAAGTCTTTGCGGGTATGAAGCAGCTGGATTGCGACATCCCGACGGTGACTCCCGAAAAGGAAAATCACTTGCGCCTTCACATAAAGGTATTCAAGGCCCAAAAGTCTTCCTCGACTGAGCGTAGCGAGGGAGGGGTTTCATACACTTCTCCTAAATTTTCGTTTGAACTTTCGCCGGAATGGGGGAGCTTTAACCTATTTGCAGCGGTTCGCCTGGTGGTGGTGACATTCGGTATCGACTTTGCCTTGGATGAAATGCGTTTTGGCTGGCGCCTCGGCGAATCGGCCCTCATGACTCCGGCGGAATCTTCTTTCTGGCAGGCGTTCCGCAAACGTGTTGAAGTTCCGGCCGAGCCCGATACGCTCATTACCGATCGTCTGAACCTGCTTGAGACCGGCGGACTTTATGCCGACGGTTTCAAGACGGCCCTCAAGGCCTGGGTGTTAAAGTCCCTTGCTGCTGACAATTTGGATGCGAACCGCTGCGTGCGTTTTTCGGGTCTGGAATTCTCCCGCGGCAAGAAAATCAACGATTTCAAGAACTTGGCCGTGTCTTCCCGCAGCGAAGATGACGAGGTACGCCTCGCCTTGGTGCGTGCGACTTACGAGTCGGCCCTGCTTGGCGCCGAAGCTTTTGTCACCTTCTGGGACATTCTCCGCGAATTCTCGGTCGCCATGCGCCAAGGTGGCGAGCACGCCCGCGATGCCCTCGGTGTTATCACGGCGAACCACAAATCCATCGGTAAAATCATAGCCCTCTATACCTCCGATAAGGAGACGACCCTGTTCGAACGGCTTTGCGTTCTGGGCGAGATGATTCCGGGCGCACCGAACCTGCTCCGAGACAAGGCTCCCTTAAAACCCGAACTATCGGTGCGCACGCTCCGCGAAAAGTTCCGCCCCTTCCTCAAGGCGCGATTCATGAAGGATCATGAACTGAAAAAGGCGCGCGACCTTCTTTCGAAAATGGAACGTCTCTCTGCTGACGAAGCCGAATTCCCGGAACTTTACTTGCAGGCCTGCGCCATGCTCGAGGACTTCGAAATCCTCAAATTCAAGCGCAAGGGCGACGATTCCGAAGAGGTGATCGAAGACGATGCCCTCGCCAAACTCAAGGGCCGATTTGGGCGGTTGTAGGCTGTTGTAGTTGACTGCGCGGAGTTGATTGTATTTTTTTTTTACTTGACTCCGTTTTTGACTTTGTTTATTTTATTTGTATGTTAGTGAGGTGGGTTCGTTTTCCCTTTTTGGGGCTTTTGTTGGCGTTTGCGCTATGCCTGTGTGGTATGAGCTGCGATCCGGACTTGTGGGTAGATCCTCCGAAATCCATTAATTTGTTTGCAGTAAAACCGACCGGTGTCGATTCTCTCGAAATGCAGGTCTATTTGGGGGATTCCCTTTTATACAGGGATTGCAGCGGCAGTTTGGATACATCGAAGGCTGTGTATCGTGATGATTATGATTCGCTCAATTTCGGTGCGAAGAATGAACTGGAAGTTCGTCTCGCTTTTTATTGCAATGGACGTGCAATCGAGCTGCCGTCTTATGGGGCGGAAGTGGATTCAGTCGAGTCGTTGTCGTACTATTTTAGGGAAGTCAACGAACGCGAAAAACCATTGAACAAGTCTTTTAAGTTGGAGAGGTTTCTGTCGCCCGAAGATACTTCCTGTGGCAAGTTCGTGAATTTCGCCGTGCTTAAGATTAGCGGAGTCGTGGATTGATGAAACGCATCGCTTTGCTAATACTTTGTCTGTTATGCGTGGCGGAAGCAAGCGTCTATTCATCGGAAAAGGCTCCTCCGCGTAAACGCCATACACTCTCGGATTTCTTCTCGCCTTATTTTGAAGTCAGCGGCGGTGCGATGAATTCGAATTCAAGGAATGAGACCGCTTCCGTAATCAACTATTACCACGACCTGGAAAAAGACGAGATGGTCTATGATGAGAACCTTCATTACAATATTGTGAAGTTTGATGGATGGACGTACAATGTGGGGTTCCGTGCGGGCGCTTACCTGTTTCGGTTTTGGGGTGTATTCTTGGATAACGATGTGTTCTTGGCCAAGGGTGATTACCGGTACAAGTACTATTCGCGGGATAAGGAAGATTTTTTGGAACATGATTCCAGACTCCGATATTTTTTAGGTCCCGGATCGGTTTTCTTTCCGTTTAACCTGATTTTTGATTCGACATCGACGTATTCTTTCTTGAACGGCACCTATGCGGGTTTCTCGTTCGGACCGACATTCCTGTATGGGCAGGACAAGGCCGAAAAGAAATACGGGATGGATTACGAAGACTGGGAAATGACATTCCGCTTTGAGCTGGGTTACCTTTGGGGGTTTACGGAACACTTCTTTGTGGGAATTGCGTTCAAGACGGTCCTTTCGTTTAACAACGAGGAAGGCGACGAATACAGGGGCAAAAATATGCCTGCTGACGATGTCCCGCTCAACACCAAGTCGTTCGGTCTCGTAATCAAGGTGGTTCGAAAGTAGGGTTTGGGGATTTAAAGTTCCCTTTTTGATGGGCTCTGGCCTGCAAATTTTCTAAATTATGCCTCGATGAATTTTATTTCCCGTTTTTTGCTGACTTTGTGCGCGTGTTCGCTGGTCGTATTGACCGGATGCGAGGTCCCGTTTACGAAGGAAGATCCTGTTGTTGTTTCTGTGGGTGAAGCGAAACTCCGTGAATCGGAAATCCGCCGCGTTGCTCCGGAATGGGATTCTTGGACTGATCGTGAAAAATTGACGTTCCTGGAACATTGGATTGACGAAGAGACCATTTATCAGGAAGCTGTGGCGAACGGCATGCTGAAGGACGAGGACTTGCAGGCGCAAATCCGCCGTACCGAACGCAAGATGACGGTCGACCATTTCTTGCAGAGTTTTGCCGATACCATGATGGTTGGCGATGCCGAAAAGCTCGATTTTTACCAGGCGCATCCGGAACTGTTCTTGCGCGGGCAAACGATGGTCAAGGGGGCGATCCTCTATTTTAGGGACTGGCAGTCGGCGGACCAGTATTACAGGGGACACAAGAAGATTGTCTATGATTCCCTGCCGGCAGAACATTGGCTTGTGAAAAAGATTGAGACCTTTGATTCGGTGACGGTAAGTCCCGATAGTTGCATGATTCCCTCTATCAAGGATGCCACGCTCGGTCAACTTTCGGTGATGAAGGTCTGTGGTGGGGCTCTCAAGATGGCGGTTGTCGTGTCGAGGCTGGATTCCGCCGATGTGTTGCCTTATGCCGAGGTGGCCGAAGATGTGGCGGCGCGAGCCTGGGTGGAACACCAGAAAACGGTGCTTTCTCGCTTGAAAAAGGAATGGAAAAAGGCTCGCCCGATTTTCTCGCAGATGAACGTGTTTAGTGAAAAGGAAAAATAATGAAGTCCTTTGCCAAACGGATTGCTTTTGTATTTGGTTGCGTGGCCTCGCTTGCGATGGCTGAACCTGTGCTGATGGAAGGCGTTGCGGCCGTCGTGGACGGCAAGCCGATTATGCGTTCGGAATTCTTGAATGCCCTGTACCGCTACCAGGAAACTCCCGAAGGAAACGCGATGTCGGAAGCGGATCAGCGCAAGTATGTGCTGGACCAGTTGATTGAAGAAAAGGTCTTGCTGAGTAGAATCGACCGTGACTCGATCGTGGTAACGGATGCCGAAGTGGACCAGCGCGTAAACGCTCACTTGTCGCAGCTTGCTGCCAGCCAGAATACGACCTTGGCGACACTTGAAAAGGCCATTCGCGCACAGCTCGGGATTAGCATGGCGCAATATCGTGACCAGCTCGCCAAGCAGATTCGCGGACACATCGAAATGACCCGCGTGCGCCAGCGTCATGTGGGTGTCATTACCCCGACGAAAAAGGAAGTGGATGCGTTCTTTGCCGAATACAAGGATTCCATCCCGCAGCAGTTCAACTGCGTGTTGCTGAGCCATATCCAACTTCCGATTGTTCCTGATTCTGCCATCGTGGATTCGGTACGCAAGGTTGCCGATGCTCTGATCGATACGCTGAACCTGGGTATGAGCTTTGAACTTTTGGCGAAGGCGCATTCACAGGATACGTCTGCGGCCAAGGGCGGCGACCTCGGTTACTTTAAGCGCGGTCAGCTGGACCCCGCCTTTGAACGCGCGCTTGATGCTCTGAAAAATGGTCAGTATGCCTCTAACCCGGTAAAGACAAAGCTGGGTTGGCATATTCCGCGTGTGCTGGGCCGTAAGGAAGACGGTGTCCGTTCGGCGCAGATTTTGCTCCGTACGATTCCGACGGCGAAGGACTCTGCGGCGGTGGTGGCGCTTGCGGATTCCTTGCAGAAGAACCTTAAGACGACCGAAGCGTTTGCCGCTGCGGCCAAGAAGTATAGTGAAGACAAGTCCAGCAACTTTGCCGGTGGACGCCTCGGTTGGTTCCAGCGTAATGAAATGGAACCTGCCTATGTGGATCCGGTGGCGAACTTGAACGTGGGTGAAATTTCGGAACCCGTGCTGATTGACGGTGCGTACCACTTGTTCCGTCTTGACGATTCCCGCCAGACCCGCGACTTGAACCTCGACGAAGATTACAGCAAGATTGAACAGATGGCGGCAACGCATCTTGAAAATCAGAAGCTCCAGGCGCTCGTGAAGAAATGGCGCGAGGAAGTCCACATCGAAATCCGCATGACGGAGTAAAAACGTCATTGCGAGCGCAGCGAAGCAATCCATTGTTTAAAAGGCTCTTATGATTCACTTTAACCACGTCACTAAAACCTACGAGGATAATTGGAAGGCGCTTTCCAATGTGACGTTGCGTATTCATAAAGGTGAATTTGTCTTCTTGACGGGGCATTCGGGTGCCGGTAAGTCGACTTTGTTGAAGCTGATTTACATGGACGAACGCCCCGACGAAGAACGCGGCGGCCAGGTGATGGTGAAGTTTACGGGCGATTGTCTGTATGACAGCAAGAACACTCCCGATAGCAAAATCCAGTCGCTTCGACGCAAGATGGGAATCATCTTCCAGGACTTCAAACTGCTGCCGGACCGCAATGTTTTCGAGAATGTGGCGCTTGCGCTACGCATCGTAGGAACTCCGAGCAAGTTGATTAATGCCGCGGTGTTCGATGCCTTGGCGCTCGTGGGCATTAGCCAGAAGCGCTTTGCGATGCCTTACACGCTTTCGGGCGGTGAACAGCAGCGCGTGGCGATTGCGCGCGCCATGGTGCACAACCCGTATCTGCTTTTGGCGGACGAACCGACCGGTAACCTGGACCCTAAAAATGCCGAAGAAGTGTTCAAGATTTTCAAGGAAATCAATGCCCGCGGCACCACCGTGGTGATGGCGACGCATAATCCGGACTTTTACCTGAACAGCCCCTTCCGCCGCCTGGTGCTTGACCACGGCGAACTCTTGAACAGAGATTTGATTTAATTCGGGATTCAGATGTTGAATTTCGGAATCGAATTAGTTCTGAATTATGAACTCTGAATTATTTTGATTTTCCCGGGCTTTAAATCTTCCAATTTAAATTTATCGAACTGGATGCGCATGAGGCGCAGAACCTCGTAACCCAAGTGGGCGAGCATCCGGCGGATTTCGCGGTTCTTGCCTTCGGACAAAGTAATTTCTAGCCAGCAGTTCTTTTCTCCGTCGCTGTGGAGTACGGCGCGCTCGGCGTGCATAAATTCTTTTTTTTCGCCGAATACGCGGGGCGCGACGTTGAAGCCTTTTTCCATTTGAGAAAGCTCGGTGGCGGAGGGCTTGCCCTTGACTTGTACGCGGTAGATTTTGAGATGTTGCGTTTTATGGATTCTATCGCCTTCGGCTCCAGAATGACAGAAGGTTGAAGAACTTGCCGAAGGGCCGCTCAGGATGATGTTTGAATCGCGAGACTCTCTCGCCTGTAGCATCGAATCTGCCCACTTGGTGTCGTTGGTAAATAGCAGCAAGCCTTCGCTTGCAGCGTCGAGGCGCCCTACGGGCGCAATGTGCGGCATGGGTTTGCCGGGAAACATTTTGGCGTATTCTTCGCGGAATAAATCCATCACGGTCTTGCGCCCCTTCTCGTCGCTTGCGGTGGTGACGATTCCGCGAGGCTTGTTCATGGCAAAGTAGACGAAATCGCTTGCGGTGACGGGCTTGCCGTTGACGAGAATTTCGTCGTTTTCGTAGGCGGGCGATTCGGGGTCGCGCACAGGCTTGCCCCGGAGAATTACGTGGCCTTCGCGAACCAGCTTTTCCGCCTGGCTCCGGCTACAATACCCGCGCTTGGAAATCACGCGGGCGACGCCGTGGGCGCCTTGCTTACTTGCTTTGCTATGCTTGCAGTGAAAATCCATACATGAAAAATAATTTTTTTCTTTGCCAAGAAAATGAATATTTTTTATTTTATAAAAAAATAACAGAAGGAGATGATATGAAGAAGGCGATTCTGCTAGTGCTGCTATCCGTACTGTTCGCACATTCGCAAACAGTGTTTGAAAATGCCGATTGCAATATTGTCGGAAATCCTCAAAATTCCTGTTCGATAACGTTTTCTCGGTTTAGTTTTGGCCAGAATTTTGGCACTAGTGGTACAAACATGTTTTTCTTCGATGTTGCGGACTTGCTGATTTCCAAGGATGCATTGCCTTCGTCTGCAAGTGTTCCCTTGGACCAAAATGCACCCGTCTTACCCATACGTTTTTTTATTCTCTCGAGCGATGTTGGCTACAATGCTGCGATGTCATTGATTCATACGGCCTATGCATCAAGGGCTTCCGTGAAAGTTATTTTTATGAATCCGGCGGCAAAGCTGCTCAAGAACGAAAGCAGCTACAAGGCGAATACCAAGAGCCAACAGTGCTATGTGAATCGCGTTGACGACATTCCCTATTCAATACATTGTCCGATCATGTCGATCACTTTATCTGAAAACTAGTTTCTGAAATGAATAGTAAAGTGCTCCTTCTTGTTGCTTTTATTCTGGCTGCGTCAAATGTTTTTGCATTTGACCATTTTGTTGAAATGAATTCGCCTTCGACTATTGTCTTGCAAGACGGGGATGTAATCACTCTTTCGAAATTGCCTTCGGACTGGAACTTTTCTCGTGTCGCCTTAGGAGTCAATTCGGTCTCCCCAAACAAATTGACCGGACGTTTTGTTGTTAGAAATTGTGCGTATAGATTAAATGGCTATTATAAACTGGTTGACTTTGGCATTGAGAATGGCGTCTCAGCAAGGTATTATGGACCGACTCAACAAATTCAAATTCAGGGGTGGGTTGATTCCGCATCTTTGACGGCTAAATGCGAAAATGCAGAAAATGTACTGAAAAAGGATTCCTTGTGGCAAGCCGAAAAAGATCGGATGAAGTTTCTGTTTGCAACAAAGACTGCCAAATATAAAGATCTAGGCCCTGTAGAATTTACTACCGGCTTCGAAGGCCCGTCTGGCATGTTCAAGATAACGTCTCTCCCTGAATGGAACTTTAACCGCATTTATATTCAGGTGGAGCCGATGGATGGTCGCGAACTGGATGGATACCTGTATTCGAGGTCGCAACAAAGTAAGGTTGCCGGATGGTCTGCCAATATCCCCCTGATTTTAAAAACTGATTTTCCTGTTGTTTTCGAACTGGTTTTCCCCGAATATCGAAAAGTCAGGTTGAAGTGGTGGGCCGAGAAAGATTCTCCAAAAGAAGAACCTGTCAAATTGGTCGCAAAGGATATGGGGGATTCTGTTGAAGCTGTTTACACGTTTGAAAATTCAACTCATCATAACCGGAATGTGGCCTTAAGATTCCGCAAAGACGATTTTGTTAATGGAAAAATTCCTACGGTAAAAAAATTGGAATTCAATCCTAATGGCGTGTTTAGGGTTGATTCTCTGAAATCGTATGTGAGTCCCGGCGATGTATATGATATAAACGCGGAACTGGCAAACCCCGAACCTGTAACCTTTGCCCTGCCACTGGATTTTAAGTATAATCCGGAAAAAGACTCCCTTGTCATGATGCACCAGGAGAATGACAAGTGGGCTACGGTTCCTGTCGATAGCGTCGTTAATGGCTTTGCCTACTTCAAGACGACTAGATTCTCTCCATGGAGCTGGTTATATGGTGAAGGCAAAAACGCCGCGTGTAGCGCAGGAGGCCCTTTTAGTTACCTTGTTTCGGAGACATGTCGTGATGCGGCAGGCGATTTTACTCAACCAGTAAGAGACTTCAAATCGGCCACGGACTTCTTCTACGAGAAGTTAAAGGACATGGGGACCGATGCGGTCTGTCTTGACAAGGATGGATTTAAGCGGTTGTTTGAAGATGAAAAGACGGATGAGTGGATCGGCGTCCCGGCAGGACGTCTGGATTTCAATTCTATTTGGCCGGGAAACGACCCAGGCTTTTTAGAAATTTACAACATATTGATTTCCAGGATGAATGATGTTCCTCAAAATTTGGAAGATGCATGTAAAAATAGTGACGACAAGGAAGTCTGCGAATGGAGGACGACAAGAGATAATTTAGACATACTTTTGGCGGAAGTCATTATTGCGCAAAGAGCTGACGGTCTGAAACCCAAAGGGTTCGCCAGAAAATACAAACAAGCTTATTACGATACGAATAAAAAGCAATTCCTCCTGAAAAATAATGCAGGAAATGCAATAGTATTCAAGGATTATTTTAAGACAATAAGTCCTTTCGTAGAACGTTCCGGCTGGTTTGTCAAGGGGCTCCGGGACTGCCTGGGGTTCGTAAATGCGGACGGGATTGCGGTACAGAAATGGATTGATTTTACAAGCAGTTTCAAAAACTATACTTCCGTATGCCAGGCTTTTTTCAAGGCTGCCGATTTGGCGGGAACCGCGGAAGAGGTGGCTGACAATGGCTTTAGCTGTGCCCAGTTCTCGTTGCAAAATGTATGGCGGGAATATGGATCCGGTGAAATGATGGATAAAAAAGACGATAAACTTATCGCCATATCTGAGGTGATGGTTCGAGTGTCCCTGTTAGCCTGGCTGGATAAAACCGTTTTTAGAGATTTTCTGCATTTAGCCTATCAAAGAGCTTATGACGGCTTGCATGAATGGCTTGAATTGGCTGATCCGTTCTTGATTAGTAATAACATCGTTGCAAAGGCAAGCGCAAGCTTGTCGCTTTATGAGTATATTTTTACGGGAGGAGCGACGAAGATGAACCTGTTGAACGAATCCTTAAAGAAACACTATGGCGAACACGGTGGATACTCGGAGGGGATGGGCTATTCCCAGTATATCTGGGATGATGTTCCATACGTGTTGGGCGCATTGAAGGACGCTTATGCCTCGAATGGAGAAAAACTGAAAATTGAAGAAAAGTTCCTGAAATCTCCGGACTACATATTTGAATTCTCAAGGCCAGTCGGCAAAAGTGCTGATGGTTCTTACTATGGCTTTATTCCCGTGGAAATCGATGACGGGTGTACCTACAATCCTGATTACCGGGTATGGGCGAAATTGAAGAATGATTCCAGGTATTTGGCGATGAGTGAATATGCCCCCCTGCGTGATGCCGAAAAAAAGAATGTGCTGGTGGCATTTGGTTTTCCCAATCTTGTTAAGTATGCAGAACAACAAGTGAACAAAATACAAATACCAAAGCGTGGTAAACTTTGGGGGAGCAACAAGGACGGCCTGCTCATGATTACTGCTGTACACGGAGATAGTTCAGATGCCGATACGGTTGCACTTTCGATGGTTGCAGAAAAGGGAGATCTGTGGGAGAATGGCCAGGCCCATGACCAGCAGGATAACCTGTCGATAACGCTGGCCGGTAACAAGAGCGGCTTTATTATCCAGGATAGGGGGTATACAGGTTTCGGGGAACGAACACAAAAAAAATTCCATCGATATTCAAACCATAATGTAGTCATTCCGAAGGGATATGACCAACCAGACAACGAACGTATTTCCGGTTCGGAAATACGAAAACGGGTGCAGGCTTTTGCAAAGAATTTTTCTGGTGGAACACAAACGGGTTTGTCTTATCTGTACCTGCTTTTTGAAGGACTTTTTTCTAAGGAAAAGGATTATTCTATTGCCGTTGCCGGCGGTGCCGAAGCTTCTGTTGGCGAACATTTCATAGATAGCCCTGAAAAAGGCGTTGTGGGTTATACAGCAACAACCCACTTGTATGGTAGCAACCCCACCAAAATAGAAAACCATCGTTCCATTTTATATTTTGGCGGAAGTTTCTGGGTAATTGACCGCGCGAATACGACAGACCTCACGTGGCTTGCAAATTCTCCGATTGTAAAATGGACTGATATAAATAATGCTGGATTGCATCTTTATGGTTCTTCTGAAATCGATTCTAGCAAGGTGGCTGTAGAAACCATACAGATCGATCAAAAGGTGGCAAGAAATGATTATTGGGATAAAGAGAAAAATACAAAAGATTTGACTCTTAACTCATATTCTGTTCGTGACAAAAATACGAATACATTTGTAATGACCTACGCAGTTGATAGTGTTTTTGCCAAGGTAACTGAAAATTGTCCCACTTCTTGCAAATGTTTTGAAAATAGCACCAAGGATAAGCGTATAATAATTCCTCCATTGAATGAAAAATTTGAATTGTGTGATGCTGTGCCAAAAAATGAATGTACCGACAACGGAAAGTCTTCTGCAATTACGATGCTCGTTAAATCGTCAAATAAAGAATGGATTTCAAATTTAGACTTAATCTTGGATGGCGAGTTGACTACAGAAGAAAATGGGAGCGAAGTCAAATTGAAATCAGTAAAATTATCCCGAAGGACATTTCTTTACGAAAAACTAAATGGTTCTGCGGTTTCTCGAAAACATAATTCTATTTACTTGCCTGCAAACATAATTTTACTACGCCAATAACTAAAGGATTTTTTTATGCAACGTTTTATTTTAATTTTGAGTTTATTCATAAGCCTTTGTTCCTGCGGGTTTTCCGAATTGTTTTCTACGGTAGGTGTAGACCCTCCTCCTGCGTGGGAATGTAAAGGAACATTGAAAATTCATCCTCAAATGTTACAACTTCGAATAGATTTAATATATTCGTCTTTGTTTTTTGGGTCAGTATACCATTCTGATTCTTCTCATTTATGTTACGCAGATTACGAATATAAATTTGTGTCAAAAAATACAACAGAAAAAATCCATAAAAATAGTACCTTGTACAACATTTTGGATTCTGACGAGCATGTCCGTTTTTCGCTTTTTGACAAGAACAATGTTGAAAAATCGTATGACATCGACCTTTCCGAAATACTCCATTCCTACACATTCAAAGGCGATTCCGTAGAAATAAAAATGCCGGAAAATGGGACTACCGAAATTTCAATTGCGTGTCCTTATTGTAGTACCCATAGAATTTATGATAGCTTATGTCAGGGTATTTTTGCATGCAATTATCAAAGTACAGAGCAAAAGTCCGTTATTGTCGGCACCGATTCTTCTTGGGGAAAAAGTTATGGCTTTAAGTTATATTTGGCTAATCAAAGCTCAATGAAAACAGATAGTATTTTTATATATGGTGACATAACATTTAGATAGATTTTTTATGGCACTACACTAACAAGGGAGATCCCGTAGAAATAAAATATGCGTTGTCCCTATTGTCAAGTTTATGTTTATATGATGTAATGGATGCTTTGAAGCTGATTATACAGTTTTTCGTTTAGCGTGTTGTTCAGCGCGTCTGCCGCGGCGGTATCCTCGAAACCCATGTCGCGGGCGCGTTCCCCGCAGATGTCGATTCCTAGAATTTTTCGGTTCTGGGCGAGCGCTTGGAGTGTTTCGGCGAGTTGTTCAAAGGTGAGTGAACCTTGGTCCCAGTTCGTGGCGGCCTCTTGCGTGTTGAGGGCGTCCTTGTCGATAGAAATGTAGACGGGTGTGGTGTGTGATGTGAGATGGACCCTATCGGGGCTACGCCCCTCCAGGGTGACAGCGGTTAGTTCACTTTCGCGGATAAAAGTGACGCGATCCAAAATGTCGGCGGCGTTTGCTTGCGAAAGGTCTTCGTGGATTTCCTCAATCAGGTGGTCGGCGACTCCGATAACGGTGACATTCTGCACGAATTTATTGTTGTCGAGAACTTCTTTTATCCAGCCTCCGCAACTTAATATTCCTTCGAAGCGGGGCGGTTGCATATCGGGGTGATGGTCAAACACCACAAGGTCAAACGGCTCGCGGATTGAATCCGTCCAGAGCTTGCTCATGTAATGGTAATTGCCGTTGTCAAAAAAATGAATGCCCGGCGTACTTATTGAACTAGGTCCCTGAGCCTGTCGAAGGGCCGGTGTTTTGCTGAATTCAATTTGCTTGCGGAGAATTGCCTGCGCTTCGTCGTCGCAGTAGCAATCGGTACCGTCAATTCGGGTACAGTCAAACCAGCGGATTTCGCCGTCAGTTGAGGCAGCTTTTCGCAGCCCCTGCATAAAGGGCTGCTCTGCGTAAACGCCAGTGAAATCTTGGACGGTAATTTTAATACTCTTCACATTCAAACAATTCAGGATGAAGTAAGCAGAATCTTGTCCTGCAATATGCGATTTCATCTTCGGTGATGGACTCGATGGTTTCACATTCCGATAAGTTCGTCAATTTTGCAATTTGATTGTTGAGGCGCTCTATTCGTATGGCCTTATCAAGTTCTTTCTGTACTGAATCGGGGAGTGGTGCGGATATGTTTTCTGGGAGTGGCGGCTCGGGTTCCGGGTCGCCTTTTAGGCATCGTATATTTCTGCCATCATGGGACGAACTTCTTTCAATCCATGCGGAATCGTTCCTAATCTTCAAGTAGTAGTATTCATCGAAGGTGACTTTTTGCATGCCCGTATAAAAGTCTACTTGAGGCGGTTCAGTGTAGACGTCTTTAGTCCAGAAAGTGGTGTATTCACCAACATCATAGGCTCCTTTTGTCTCCTCTTGCGATTCTCCTGCGGCTTTTGCGCCGAAGCAGAAACTGTCGTCTCCGTTACCGTCTTTGCCGTCTTCGTTTTTGTTCCATGTCGAGGTCGCTTTTAATTGCTTGCCCGCATTTTCGATTCCCCCGGCAGTTTCAATGAGCGTTCTCATTTCTTCTTTAGTGGGCAGATGCCATCCTTCTGGGCATGCTTCCAAGGAGGTTCCCCTATAGTAGAATCTGCCGAAGATGGATCCGTCCTTGTCGAGGCTGTCGTTTGTCCAGCTATTAGGACTTGCATAATTCATGTTTTCGGCCATCCAAATTTGGTCGCCAATTTTTACGGTCTTGTAAATTTGACCGTCGCGAGAATCCACTAGATCATCCGAGGCATTGGAACATTTTCCCGTAGATTTTGCAGCGCCCGAATTGGAAGTCGGCGTCTTTGAATCCGAAGAAATAGATGTGTTTGTACCGGAAGATTGTGGCGAATCTGTTGAATTTGCCGAGGTGGAACTGTCATCGCAGGCCGCAAGCAAAAGGGCTCCGGCGATAATGGTAAAGAACATTTTTCTCATTTGTATAAACTCCTCTTTGAAAAGAAATATAGCAAAGTCTATTTAAATCAAAAAGGAAAGATGCCGCTTGATAAAGAACTTGGCTTTCTATTATTTTCCGAAACGCTTGCAGAAGGAGCAACTCTGGCAAAACGGGTGGCGCAATTCGTGTTTTTCGAAACCTTCGCGGAGGTTTGTTGCCATGGGCGAGTCAAGAATTTCCGCAAGACTTTGGTCGGTGATTTTTCCAAGAGTTATTTGTCCGCTATGGTCTAGGCAACAGGCGACAACGCGGCCGTCGTGCAGGATTGCTACATGGGTGTCAAGCGCGCGGCATGTTCCCGCAGCAGTCATTCTGGAGGGGCTTTGCCCCGACGGAATCCATACACTATAATTTGTGCTTGTAATTGACGGATCCCCTCCATCACTTCGTTCAGTCGGGGATGACGTGACGGGTAATCGTTCGGTCGAGGATGACGCGGCGGGCCATTCAAATCGGCTGTCCTGATGCAGGTAGATTCGTCCGGTGACATTGAAACTTTTGTGGCGGCTGCAGAAATGACCTAGTTCGATATTGGAACCGAAAGCCTCGCCTACCTTGGCGAGCATGGTGCGGTTCCAGGCATCGCTGGAATCATCGCCTACGTTCCAGAGCCTTAAGTTGATGTACAGGTCGGGACGCACCGCATTTGCCATTTTGCAAAAGTCAAGGACGTCTTGAAGGTGCGCAAGTGCCGTTTCCTGTGGTAGCTCGGTGTAGGCGTGCGTTGAAAAGTTCACCTGCCGCACGGCGGGGCATTCCAAAAGTCGTTGCGAAACCCGCGCAATCGTGGTTCCGTTAGTTGTCAGGTTCAGCTTGAGCGGAGTCGCTTCCAGTTTTTTCAGGAAATGCCCGAATCCCGGGTGCAGCGTGGGTTCGCCAAGCACATGAAAGTAGACGTTTTCGGCAACGGTCGCCGCCTCTGTGATGCAACGTTTGAAAAGCTCCGTGTTCATGAATTCGCGGGGTCTTTTTGTCGAAAGGGATACTGCCGATGAATTCGCCTTGCCGCAAGGGCAAAAGCTGCAATTCAAGTTGCAAACGTCCGTGATTTCGATATAGACCGCATTCATGCTTTATTTAAGTCTTAGTTTTTTCTGCGCGTAGATGCTTTGGCCGCCGTTGCAGGCAAAGGCGACTACGCATACGATGAAAAATGCGGGCAAGGTGTCGAAACCGAAAATTTCTGCACCGATAAAGATGGGGGCAAACAGCGTATTGGTTGCTCCGCCAAAGACGGCTGCGTATCCGAGGGCTGCTGCAAGCGGCAGAGGAACACCGACCATCGTGGCGACCCACGCACCGAATGTGGCTCCAATGGCGAATAACGGCGTGACTTCGCCGCCCTTGAATCCGACGGCGATTGTTGCAATCGTAAGTGCAAATTTCAGAATCCAGTCGTAGGCGAAAACTGTTGCGGCGTTTCCCGCGGCATTTACATCTGCGGCCTGCGAGCCAGCAAAGCAAAGGTCAATCAGGTTAGTTCCGAGCCCTGCGTAGCGGCCCTGCCAAAATACCAACAGTAAGAGGCTGATTCCAATGCCGACGAAGGCGATGCGCTTGACCGGGTTCGGCAACTTGTTCGCCGCAAATTTTTTCGCGAGTGAAAGCAACTTGGCAAACCCGCCTCCTACGATTCCGAACAGTACGCCGAGCAGTGCAAGCTTCAACACAAAATGGATGTCGAATCCGTTTTCGTTCCAGAGCAAATTCGCAACATTATAATCAGGGAAAAGCGTGTGCAAATCAACGGAAAATTTTTCGAGTCCGAGCATTTCGGAAACCTTGTAGGCCGTGAAAGCGGCGACCGCAGCTGGCAACAGCGCGGAAAGTTCCAGGTAACCGACTAACAATACTTCAAGGGCGAGCGCAATCGCCGCAAGGGGTGTCTGGAAAAGTCCCGCGAAGCCGGCCGCCATTCCTGCAACCAGCAGGACCTTACCCGCTTTTTCGACATGGATTTTCTTGCTGATGTTGTGCCCGAGCGTCGCACCAATCTGCATCGCGACTCCTTCGCGGCCGGCGCTACCGCCGAACAAATGCGTAAGCCAGGTGCTTACGGCAACCATCGGAATCATGCGCAGGGGAATTTCGCTTTCTTTTCCGTGAGCGACTCCGAAGACCATGTCCATGCCGCGCTCGGTGCCCTTGCCGAACTTCTTGTATCCAAGAACGATGGCGATGCCGATGAGCGCAAGTCCAGGAATCCAGTAGATAGGATGCGCGTCGCGCAAGGCAGAAACAGCTAGCAGCACCTGACCGAAGAAGGCTGTCAGCGCTCCGACTAGGGCTCCGAGGAATAGGGCGACTATAATCAGTACAGGCTGCGAAAGCCACTTTTGCGCAAAGGCGTTTAATCGCGCCTTCATCTGTTCTTTCGCCATGCGCATCATCTGCTCCTTCATTTCGGGAGACATGCCGGCGAACTGTTCCTTGAATTGGTTGTATTTGCCAAAATCTCTAAAATTCATAGCGGTCCCTTTATTGCGACCGCAAATTTAGAAAATACTCTGGCTTCGTTATTTAGTGCGTCTTGACGGTTGTCCAAGCTGCATCGAAGAGCTTGGAGGCGTCGCCCAGGTCGCGCAGGAATACCATACGGTCGATTTCTTCCTTGGTCGGGTTAATGACGCGGTTTTTCTTGAACTGCTCGTTGAGGTACTTGCTGCTCGCCTTGTTGGGACTTGCGAAGTTGACCGACCTGGCGAGGTAGGCTCCGACTTGGGCATCAAGAATGTAATTCATGAAGGCGTAAGCCCCTTCAGGATTATCTGCTTTACTGCTGAGGGTCATGGCATCTACCCACATAAAGCTTCCTTCCTTCGGAATGGCGTACTGCAACGTGGAGTCTTCGTTAATGGCGTCCATGGCTTCGCCGTTGAAGACGATGGCTGCCCAGTCAATCTTGGCAAGAACCTTGTCCTTGGAAATTTCGGAGGGGTCGAATCCAATAAAATGGGGGTCCTTCTTTGCATGAAGGATATGTTCGACAGCCTGGTTGATTTCGTCCATTTTCGTGCTGTTTGCGCTAAACCCTTTTGCTAGCAGCGCCATCGAAAGCATGGACCTTTCCTCTTCGAGCAGGCTGAAGTTACCCTTGGTCTGCTTGGAATCAAACAACATGTCGTAGGTTACGCTGTCTACGCTGATGGTGGTGTCGCGGTAAAGGATACCCGTGGTTCCCCATAAGTAGGGAAGCGTATAGGTGTTGGTGGGGTCGTAGGCGGGCTTCTTGAATTGGTCGGCGATGTTGATTCTGTTGGGAACCTTGTTCGTGTCGATGGGGGCGATGAGCCCTAACCGCACCATTTCCTGGATGACGACGTCAGATGCGATAATGAGATCGTATTTATTGGTCCCTTTGGTGCGAAGTCTGTTTATCATTTCTTCCTGGGCTTCGTAGAGGTCTAGTTGCAACTGGTAGCCCGTTTTCATCTGGAAGTCCGTAATCATTTCTTGGGCGAAGTATTCGCTATAGGTCAAGACGGAAATAGTCTTGGGATGATGCTGATGTTTATCACCGCAACCGCAGAAGAGAATTGTTGCCCAAAAACAAAATAAAACAATGAGTAGTGTAGAAAATCGCGTTTTCATGTCAAAAATCCTCAATGTAACAAGAATATAAGAAAACTTTGACATTAAATCACACTATTTCTGTAAATTTTAGATAGGATATGTACCCTTTTAAAAAAAAACACTGCCTTGTTACAGGCAGTGTAAAATTGAATTGAAGCTTGATCCGTTAATCTAGCTGTGCAAGTATTCCACGATTGCATCGTGAATCGTGGTGAACACTTCCCTCAGTTCCTCTTCGTCTTCTTCGAGAAGCGTCACGCGGAAGCCCTTGAGGTCGGTACAGAAACTCGTGCTCGGCACCACGCAGATTCCCTTCGCGCCCAGCAGGTAGTACACGAAGCGGTAGTCGAGGTTCGTTGTCTTGCTGCACCATTCTTCCACCTTCTTCTTGATAATCGGGTTGTCGATCTTCAAGGTCTGGTGGCTGTTGAGCGTCCCTTCGCGGAAGATGATGGTGTTGTAGAAGGCACCATAAGTCGGGTTGAAATACAGCTCCGGAATATCGGAAAGGATTTCGTTGATGATGGCGCTACGGCGGCCGATTTTTTCGTTTAACGCATCGCGGTGTTCCTTGAAGCGCTTGTCGCCAAGCACGCGGGGAATCGTCATCTGCGGTAGCGTGGTTGAGCAGACTTCCACCATCTTCGCGTTGTCCAAAGCGCGGCAGAATGCGTCGAACTGTTCGTCCTTGTCGCGGTTGTAATATTCAGCCCAGCCGCAACGAGCGCCCGGCCACGGGTATTCCTTGGAAATGCCCTTGAGGGCGATACCCGGCACGTCGCCAATGTATTCGGCGAGCGCGTAAGCGTGCGCTCCGTTGTATGTAATCTTGTTGTAGATTTCGTCGCAGATGATGAACAGGTTGTAGCGCTTGGCGATATCCACGATTTTCTGGAGAATCTCGAGCGGGTAGACCATGCCTGTCGGATTGTCCGGGTTCAAAATCAAGATGCCCGCGATACTCGGGTTGTACTTCACCTTGTTTTCGAGTTCTTCCAAATCCGGATACCAGTGGTTTTCTGGCTGCAAGCGGTAAGTAATCGGGGCCGTGTGGGCATGAGCCGCTTCAGCAGAGCTGTGAGTGGAGTAGGCCGGTGCCGGTCCGATAATGCGGGTCGTCATCGAAAGAAGACCGTAAATCGTGGCGATGGCGTCGCCGAGGCCGTTGAAGAACAGAATGTCATCGACATTGATCTGGGCGCCGCCCAGCTTGTTGTTTTCTTTCACCAGGAATTCGCGGGTTTCGAGCATCCCCTTGGACGGACAGTAACCGTAGCTGCGGTTTGTCTTGGCGAGGTCAACTACAATATCCTTAATCCAGTCAGGAATCTGACATTTCTTTTCAATGGGGTCTCCAATATTTTCCCAATGAATGGGGAGGCCGAGTGCCTTGAGCTGGTTTGCCTTCTTCACGATCTCACGGATTTCGTAAGAGAGTTCCTTGGCACCTTCGCTCAATAGTCTTCTGCGCATTTTAAGCTCCTGTATAGGGATCGAAAATTCTCATTATTTTACAATGTAATAATAGAATATAATTTTTAGAATTTTCGTTGTTCCTTGTGGTTTATGGTTGAAATTGGGGTAAAAACGTTAGCTCGTGAGAACGAGCGGTCAAAAAAAGGACAGCCTTTTACGGGGCTGCCCTTGAAACTTTTAATCTGGATTTTAGCGTTACGCTTTACAGATTTTGGTTTCTCTGGACAGCCCCACAATAGCTCGGGCTGCTGCCGGGCTTGCTGCCATTGCTACGATGGCTGCTGCTGCGATGTTCTGTCCAAAGATTTTATTCATATAATCAAATATAGTTTGAAAATAGGGAAATTGTCAAGTCTATAGGAATTTTTTATTTTACTGAAAAAACACATCTCACCTCTCATCACACACTCCACACTTCACACTCCACATTCCTTCTGCAAAGTGAACAACCTCAAGCATCAAACCTTATTCGACCCCATTCGCCAAAAAGAGGTGCCCGCTACGCCCGAAGAACTCGTGCGTCAGGCGACGGTTAAATTCCTGATGGATGAAGTCAAGGTGCCGCAGAACCTGATTGCGGTGGAGTTTGCACTTTCGACGGTGGAGTCTTCTACAGATGACCGCGTGGACATTCTGGTGCAGGACTTTAAGGATGGCGCAGACTTGAAGCATCCGTGGCTTTTGGTGGAATGCAAGGCTCCGGGCGAGTACACGTGGCAAGCGCTCCAGGTGCAGTTGAACAAGTATTTGCAGGTACTGACGCCTAAGTACGTGATGCTATCGCTAGGCGATGCCGTGCGCTACTTTGCGCTGGATGCCGCCACCAAGCGTTTCCAGAAAATAGATAAGCTTCCCGCTTTTAGTGCTTAAATGTCGGTGCTGGATTCCGTCGCCGAAGGCTCCAGAATGACTTTGGGGCATATTTTATTTCACGATTGACTGTACGCAGCCGTCTTTGAACCTTGTGGTCAGGGTGTCGCCGGGCTTTAGCTGATTCTTGTTGCGTATGAACTTGCCGTTGGCGTCAAGCGTAAGCGTGTAGCCTTTAGAAAGCGTGGTCTCGGGGTCGGCGTTTTTGACGCGGAGTTCGATGAGGTTGAATTTAGATTTTTCAAGGTCCAGAATTTTGCGGGATCCTTGGTGCAGACCTTCGGTGTCGCGGGCGATGCGTTCGCGTTCGCCTCTAAAGATAAACTGCAAGTCTTTTTGTAGGTTGCCCTTGTACAGCGAAAGTTTCATCGCTTCTTTTTGAATAAGGGCGTTCACCTTTTGCTGCAGGCGGTTCCCCTTGTAGGTCAGGTCGCGGTTGACGGAGACAAGTGTTTCTTTTGTCTGTAATGCAATGCTTTGCGCAAGCGAAAGCATACGGTTCCAACTGTCGGTGACGCGGTCAATCAGGCGTTTCGCGGTATCGGTCGGCGTAATGCAGGACTGGTAGGCGACTTCGTCCAAAAGGCTGCGGTCAATTTCATGACCGATTCCGGTAAACACCGGTAGCGGAAAGTTCGCAACGGCGCGGCACAATGCTTCGCTGTCGAAAAAGTTTAGGTCGGTTTTGCTGCCACCTCCGCGGATAATGCACACGACGTCCAGTTCTGAATCCTTGGCGAGTTCCTCGAGGGCGGCAAGTACCGTGGGCTCGGTGTCTGCGCCCTGCATTTTGGCATAAGCCGTTTTCACCTTGAAATTAAAAGGCGATTCAGCGAGCTTGGTGGTAAAATCCTTGTAGGCGGCCGTCCCTTCGCCGGTAATAAGTCCCACGCGAATGGGAACATCGGCAAGTGTCAACGCCTTGTTCTTTTCTAACAAGCCTTCGAGCGCGAGCCTCTTTAAGATGGCGCTTTTGGTAAGAGCTAGTTCCCCGAGCGTGTAAACGGGGTCAATATCCAGAATCTGTGCCTGCAATTTTCCGTAAGGCACATAAAGGTCCGCCTTGATCAAGAAACTCACCTTGAGCTGTTCCTTGAGCGTGAACGGCTGCGGGTAATTTTCAACCTTGGCTCGAATGGCGGCGAATTTTGCCGAATAGCAATACAGGGGAACCGTCGCAAGCGGGTTCACGTTCCCTTCTTCAAAGTCCGCAATGCTCAGATAGACGACGCGCGCCTTCTCGTTAATCTGGGTAATCACGCCACGCACCCAAACGGCAGGGGTCGATTCCACCTTCTGCTTCAGGGCCTTCATGTATTGGGTGACGGTATAGGACTTGTTTTCGGTTTCCATACGCAGAATATACTATTTTTAGGGCATGTCTAAAGTAGTTTCTGCCATGGAAGTCCGCCAGAATTTCGGCTCGCTCTTGAATCAGGTTTCAATCAAGGACGAGGAAATTGTTATCGAGCGTGCGGGTAAGCCCTTGGCCCGCCTCGTAAGCGTGAATGCTCCGTCGACGGGACTTCTAGACTTCCGCGATATCGGTAAACTTCCGAACCAGATCTGGGAAGATTAATTCGCTTTTTAATTCGCCTTGGCGATAATCGAAATTTTCAGCGTGTCTCGCTTGGCGGGGTCCGCAACGCTTTGGGCGATGAGAATAGCCGTTTCTCCGATGCCAGCTTCCTGCGCAATCAGGTAATCCGAAGAAATATCCTGTTCAACCTCGCAGTTTTCCGCCTTGTAGTTGCTGCTGTTGTTCAGGAAAGCGAGCGATTCGCAAGGCACGAACCAGGAAATGTCAGACCCGATGATTTTCCATCCGGTTTCCTTGACGGGTTCCATCATAAATTCAATGTTGCTGAAACGGATGGTGTCACCTGCAGAAAGTGTCGTCTTGTCGTAGGTATTGTCCGTTTCGCCGTTGTAGAATTCTAGTGTCTTGAGCAGGCCCGGCTGCTGTACCATGGTGTAAAGCTGCAACACGTAACGCAGGCTGTCGTAAACCTGGTCGAGCGGATCGGAATTCAGGCGGAGGTAGTGCAGGTAGTAGGGGCCGTCGGGCATGTCTCCCTTGACGGAGAAGGCTCCGCCATAGGTGCTACTGATGGTTCCCTGAACTTTCTGGTTCTTGTCCAGAATTTCGTAGGTGACCGGGCTTGTGAATCCGTCGTCGCTGTAATTTTCAATCCAATGCTTTACGAGGACGGAATCGCCCTTCTTATAGTCGCCAATCCACACGAACTGTTCCTGACGCAGGTTATACTTGTAAATGGCCTTGTTGGGGTCGTCCTTGGGACGGGAGCGTAAGTAGGCTTCGCCCGGATACGGGATGGAATCTGGTTTCGAAAAGTATTCGCCCTGTTCCAGTTCGCGCGCCTTGGTTGTCGCTTCGAAGAAGGCGTAGGGGCCGGTTAAGAAGTTGGAGAATGATTCTGCGGAAACCTTGAGGTTCCAGCGGATGGAGTCCTTGGTAACAAGCATTGTGTCGATGTTGCTTGCGAATTCGCTGAGTAGGGAATCGTTGCTTGTTAATTTGTATTGAACAATGCTTCTGCCCGTTGTCTTCAGGTTGATGCTGTAGCCTTCGGTTGCCGAGAATTCGATGGAAATATCTTCGGGACTGTTGTCGATGTCAATGATGCCGCGTAGCGTGTCGCTCATTTTCATTGAGATGTTTTCTTCATCGCCTGTATATTTATAGTAGGCGGTATCGACCGTTACCTTGAGGCGCAGGCTGGATTCATTGTTGAAAGCTCCGCCGATTTCTAGGTAATAGTGGTTGTCGCTAAAAATAACGAACTGGTTGGAATCCTTGAATATGGCGCTCGTGTCGGAACCGAGGCTTGCTGCAAGATAATTGCCGTAGACGGAGTCTTTGCCGGCTTCCTTTTTCGGAACGGCGGTCAATGCCGGCATATAGTCGCCGAATTCGCTCTTGATGCGTATACGGTCTTCGCCGATGTCCGATGCGTAGGCGTAAACCTTGATGCGGCTGCCCTTGGTGAATTCTCCCAAGTACAGAGGAACACTTGTGGCGAAACTGTCGATGTAGATTTCGCTTTCGTCCATCTTGGAACTGTCGCCGTCAAAGAGCTCTATGTAAACGCGGGTGGTGTCGCCGAGTTTCAGGGTGTCCTTGTAGTTGATGTCCGCACGGGTCGAGAGTGAGCTGCTGGACCTGAAGGAAGCTACGGACGAACTACTTTCGTCGCTGGCCGAAGAACTGGAATCATCTCCGCAGGCCGCGAAAAGGGCGAGGCTGGAAATGACGAAACCGAGTGGAAAAATGGGACTGATTTTCATGGTTCTCCTAGTTCAAGATGTAGAAAGGTTGTTCGGCGGTAAAGGCTTCGCCAATGACTCGCAGCACGTATTTGCCGGTCGGGAATGCCATCGCCTTGAATTTGAAGTTGGTTTTCTTTTCGCCAGCCAAGTCGCGGGCCGCAACGGTCAGCATGCGCTTGCCGAATTCGTTCACGATTTCGATCTGCACGAACTGCGGGTAACCCACGGTCAGGTCGAAATTGCATTCGAGGCTGTAGATGTCTATGTTCACTTTCGAAAGCGTGTAACCGCCGTCCATGGCTTCGCCACCGACGGAACGCGTGTTGTCGAAGTAGCCGATATAAAGAGACGGCGCGAATTCCCTGCCTGCTGCGGCAGAGGGAAGAATGGTTTCTCCTTGTTCGACAGCGGTCAAAATCAGCGTGTACAGGTTAGAGGCGTGCTTGCGCTTGAAAAATTCCGTGAGCGAGGGAGTGCGCAGGAATGCGCCCAGCGGAGCCTTCGGATTCAAGGTGATGATGCCCAGGAAGTCGGCGTACTTGGTATCGACGCCGCCACCCGAATTTTTACGGATGTTGAACTGGCCGCCCGCCTGCGGGATGTTTGCCGGGGCGTTTTCCCATGTGAGTTCGAAGTCCGCCCAGTCGACGCCGAGTTTCTGGTCGCCGAAGTTCATTTCCTTGGAATTTTCCTTCAATCCGAAAATGTTGAGCTGAATCGGCTTCTTGACGGAGTCCTGGTTGAATTCCAGCTTCAGGGCCGCGTCGAAAAGGGCTCCCGGAAGTGCGGAAAGATCGAAGCGCAGGTAAAGCTTGCCTGCATTGCCTCCCGAAACGTTTGCAATATGGATTTCGGGGTCGGAATTGTGCGGGCTGTAGTTGTCGAATTCCGAAATCCAGGTGGCGGCTCCGCGTCCGCTCGGGAGACCGTCGCCGGTGTTGTCGAGCGTGGTGTAGCGCTTGTCGAATACGTAGACCTTGCCGGTGTCGGAGCCGGTCTGGTAACCGTCATCGCCGGTAAAGATGATGTTGTAGCGGCCGCTGGCGGTAAATGACACATCCGTTTCGTAGGCCATACTGTCCGAGAAAACGACCTTGCCGGGGCCCAGGCCCTTTTTCCAGCGCACGGGGTCCTCACAGAGGCCGTCGCCGCGTCCGTCATCTTCGATGCTACCCTTGATGCGGAGCAGGTCGGGCTGCACGATAAGCATTTCGTGTGGAATCTTTGCGATAGGCTTTTCGTTGGCGCCTTGCTTGGGGGCATATCCGACGAATAGCGGAAGGAGCGTGCCTCCGTTAGGCGTCTTTAACAGGTCCGTGCTGTAGAGCGACTTGATGGCGGATGCCTTTCTCGATTCTTCGACGATTTTCTGGTAGGCGTTTCCGCGGGTGAGGGTTTCGCGGAGACCCATAATCGAAAGTCCGGAATTGTCGTTGATGAACATGGGGCGGTCTTTCGCCTTGTCGCTTGCGACAATCTCGACACCGATGAGTTCGGCGTTCGCCTTGTTGAAGTTCTGGAGAATCGTGTTGCCCTTCTTGGCGGTGAGACCGAGAATCCAAATGTCTCCACCGTTATTCGTAATCTTGGGCCCCTTGGTGTCGCCCATCATGGTCACCTGACGGCCCCAGAGCTTCTGGTAGTTTAGCTGGATGGTCCCGATGGTCACGTCTTCCAGGAAGACATCGCCTCCACCGAGTTCGTCGGTTTCAAGGGCGCGTACCATCATATTCTTGAGCAACAGGTTGCGCTTGGATTTCAGGATGATGCCGCTTCCGAATTCCGAGAAACGTTCAATCGTGAGTTCGCCGAAAGCTCCGCTTTCGATGATGAACTTGCCCTTGCCGTCAATGCGTCCTTCGATACCCAAAATCCGGCGGACACGGTTACGGATGTAGATATCGCGGTTAATGGTCCAGCGGCCGCCGGGCGGGAAATAGATCGTTTCTGCACCGTCGTCAATCGCTTCTTGAATGGCCTTGGAATCGTCGGCACCCGTATTCGATTTTCCACCGTAGTCGCCTGCGATCGTAATCCAGTTGTCGGCTTTCTGCTCCGGGTAGTTCGGCGTTTCTGCAACGGCGAGTCTCATGGACTGTTTCGGGCTGTGGCAGAGCTGGTGAGTTTCTTGCGTAGCGAATTCGACGATCTCGCCTTGGATCATTTCTTCGTTATAGCCCTTTTTCTTGGACTGGATCATGGTCTTGTAGCGCGAGACCTTCATGGATCTTGCGAACAGGTGGCTCTCGTTGACGATAGCGGTGGTCGGCTTGACTTTCTTCTTGTCGTTGTCGAATTCGAGCAGGCCGTCGACCAGGCTCATGATGGCGTATTCACCGTGGTTGAATACGGCGGGAGTGTATCCCTTGAAACGCAACGAGCGCACGGACAGGTTCATATTTTCGTTTTCAAGTCCGTATTTGCGTTGCCCGCCCAGTGTCACGTGTTCCAGGGTTGCGACCCCGTTTTCACCCTTGGCATAGACGCCGACATTGAATCCGCGGACTTCTACGTTCTTCAAAAGCAGGGGACCGATTCCCTCGGTAAAGCCGAGGTCGATGCCGTAAACACCCGTGGAGTCACCGGAATAAACCTTCACGTTGTTGATGGTGCCCTGGTTAGACGCGTTAAACTGAATACCGATGGCACCGGGGTTTGCCTTGCCGGTGCGCAGGGTGAGGTCGCGGATGGCGTTTCTGTATTTGGGAGAGGGGCCTTCGCCTGTAAAAATGAGTGCCTTGGGAAAATCGGGATTGTCGAAACCGTAGGTACTGTCGGCGAGCTGGATAATTGTTCCGCCCATGCTCTGTCCCTGCAAAATGGTCCTTCTGCTGGACGATTCCTCTTTTTTGGTGGTGGGCCAGACAAGACCGTCGGTAATCTTGTAAATGCCGTGCGGAAGGTAGATAATGTAGTCGCCGTCGGGATGGTCGTTCAGAGCTTTCTGAATGGCTTCGGTGTCATCGTTCTTGCCGTCACCCTTTGCAAAATAGGGATCTTTAGTGACATTGACAATCTTGGAGCCCATGGGAAATTCCACCTGGGCGAACGCCGAAATCGCAAAAAAGACAATAAAAAGAAACAGGGCTTTATTCATACAGACCTCTAATGTAAATATATATATAAAAAAGAGGGGTGGGTATGAGGAAAACGAAGAATGAAGAATTAAAAATGAAAAATGAAGGCGAATACGCAGGTCTTGGGCTATGGATGAAGTTAAGCACCAATTAAAAAAGATTAATTATTGCTTGCATTTTTCGTACACGAACGGATTGTGGTCCCCCTGCACCTTGAAAATGCGGCGGTCGCGCTCGCATTCCTTTTCGGTGACGGGATACATCTTGTCCCATGCCTCGAACAGCTTGCGGTCTTGCTTGGACAAATTAACACCGTATGTCTTTTCCATGTAAAAGTAGGCGCGCGCGATAATTCCGCGGGCTTCTTCACGGGGTTGAGCCTTCTTGAGCTTGAAATCGACAATCGTCTTGCACTTGCCGTACATGGGTTCCGGATTGTTGGTCCACTGGCTATACATAAAATTGTTTCGGTCGCCGTTCACTTCGCCAATGGCGGGGTAGAGGTTGTGAAGGTCGCCTTCCATCAGCTTGAAGGTCGTGTCGTTCGCGCTGCAATTCTTGCGTCCTCCATCGCGCCAGCAAGGGAGATGCTGTCCCATATTGTGGGCGGTTACCATGTGTTCCCATTCGATAGACTGGGCCCGCTTAAAGCTCTTGCGCTTCGGATTGTCGCGCGGTGCAAAATCGCAGGTAGAAAAATCGACGTGTTTTTTGTCTTGGTAGCGGCAGCCGCAGTAAAGGGTTTCTTGAAGGTCGCCGTAATAAATACGGCGCATCTGCTGCGAAGCCTGCTTGTAGTTGTAGTGATGCGGCGCCTCTTCGGGATCGACGCGTGACCAGGCGATAGCAATAAAAACCGCTAAAAGCAGTAATGTACCAATTCTTTTCATATAAAAACTATGTAGTAACGTTAGAAATATAGAATACTAGTGGTTAGTGGTTGGTGGTTAGTGGTTGGTGGTTAGTGGTTGGTGGTTAGTGGTTGGTGGTTAGTGGTTGGTGGTTAGTGGTTAGAGTTTCATCTTTTTTTTAAGTTCTACCGGCTAAAATCTTTTCTACATTTGTCGTATGCAATCTCTCGGTATGGATTATTTGAATTCCCGGCTTATGTTCGGTATGGTGCCGGGGCTTGAATCAACAAGAAAACTTTGCGAAATCCTCGGAAATCCGCAAGCCAAGTTCAAGACCATTCACATTGTCGGTACGAACGGCAAAGGCTCCACGAGTTATTATCTGTCGGGTATTCTGCAGGCGCACGGGTTCAAGACCGGCCTTTTTACGAGCCCGCACCTGGTCAGTCTCCGTGAACGCATCCGTGTCAACGATGCGCCCATCAGCGACGAAGATTTGGATCGCCTACTGCTCTGCGTGCGCGATGCTGCCGCAAAGGCTCAAGTGGAACCGACTTTTTTTGAAGTGCTGACCCTAGTGTCGTTCCTGTATTATGCGGAACAGGGCGTAGACGTGGTGGCCATGGAAGCGGGAATGGGCGGGCGTCTAGACAGTACGGCGGTGGCATGCGGCAATTTTGTGGTGCTTACGAGTATCGGACTTGAACATACCGAGGTTTTGGGACCTACCGAAAGCGCCATTCTTAAGGAAAAAATGGCCGTTGTGGATGCTTCTGAACAGAGCGTCGTGGCGGGCTCGAAGAGCGAAATAATCCGGAAGACTTTTATTGTAGGGGGACTTTCTGAAAGCCTGCTTGCCGAAGCACGTCAGTTTGCCACCTCGCACAATGCCGACTGTATTGTCCCGAAAATCCGCGACGATATCGAACTCCCGAACTTGGGACATCATTATATCGAGAATGCAAGCCTTTCTTTGGCGGCTGCGGAGCGTTTTATAAACGGGAGCGGTCGTTGCACCTATGATGATGCCCTTGCGCTTTCCGCTCTCAGGACGCGTTCGTGGGCAGGGCGCATGCAGAAATTGACGGATGCCTCGGGGCGTGTCTGCTATATTCTTGACGGAGCGCACAATTCCCATGCAGTCAAGCGCCTTGTAGAAACATTGGCGGAGTATTATCCCGGGGTCAAATTCCACTGCGTTTTCGGTGCGCTCAAGGACAAGGACGTGGGAGAAATGTTAAAGCTCATGGCCCCGCACGTGAGTCATTGGCATATTACCAAGACTCCGTATCCGAGATTCCGGGAACTGGATGATTTGCGTGGTTTGCTGACAGGCCTTGGATTGAAAGTGGCTAGCGAAGGCGAACTCAGCCGCAAATTTTTAGATCGAGTCGCAGAGACTGCTTCTGCCGAAAATAAAGATGTCCCCGTGCTGGTGACGGGGAGCCTCTATATGATAGGCGAAACGGTTCAGGCCTTGAAAAATGATTTTGACGGATTGGCCTTTTTCCGCGGGCTGAATCCGACTACGAACGAACACCGCTAATGGATGTAGCTAACCGTTCGTCAGCCTAACAGCTGACGACGAGTGCGACGAGGCCGGCAAACATCGCGACCTTTACGAGTTTTTGGGCGCGTCGGTAGTTTCTCTTGTGCGCAAATACGAGTATGGCTGCAAGAATCGGGGTAAAGGCTGCTCCCGTGATATAAAGGAACAGCATCGGGTAGTACCCTTGAACGACGGGGAGCGGGAGGATTGCCCAGCAGAAAATGGTGATAAAGGCGGCGAGGCGTCTTGCCGTTTTTGTTCCTGCAATCAGCGGGAATGTCATGATTCCTGCCTTGAGGTCTCCGGTTTCGTCTTCGAGATCCTTGTAAATTTCGCGAGATGTTGTTAATAAAAATGCAAATAACATAGCGGGATAGAGAAAGCCGATTTTGTCGGCAAAATCCATCGCAAAATCTTCGGTTTCCTTGTATCCGGTGGGATAGAACAGGCAAAGGATAAGGGGGGTCGCACATAAAAAGGCTACGGTCATGTTCTTGAGTAGGGGAATGTGCTTAAGCCACTTGTTGTAGGCTGTTAGAACAAGACTGAGCAGGATAAAGAAAAGGGTAGAAGTGAAACCTGTCTTTGCGACTAGGCTTTCGGCGATTCCGCAAACAACAGTCAAGACAGTCAGGGTAATCCACGCCCTCCGCGCCACATTCACCGAAACTTTCCCGCTTACAAGGGGGCGCTCCGGGCGATTCAGACGGTCACTATCCAGGTCGAGAATGTCGTTTTGGATGTTTGCAAATCCAATCGCAAAGGCGAACCCGATGCTCTGCAAAATCAGCGTTGTCCAGCTGATGCCCGCACTTTGGGTCGGCATGGCCGAAAGCAGGTAGTAGCCGATTGCGAGCGTCACCATGGCGATGACGATGTTGACGGGACGGGTCATTTTTAGAAGGTGGAATATCATATACAGTAATTTAGTAAAAGATGCACGGCGAAATCCTAAGTTGGGCAATGCGAATTACTATCTTTTTACGTATGCTTCAATGGGATACTTTGCTTTCTGCGACGCGCTACGGGCACCCCGCCGATTTGGACCCGAACCGTTCTGACTTTCACCGCGATTACGACCGTATTGTTTTTTCGACAGCGTTCAGGCGCCTTGGCCGCAAGACTCAGGTGCACCCGTTCTCGGTGAACGACCATGTACACAGCCGTCTTACGCACAGTATTGAAGTGTCGAGCGTGGGCCGCAGCCTTGCGATTACGGTGTATCATTTGATTAAAAAGTATCTGCCCAAGTACATTAACGAATACCATTTCGGAACGATCGTGCAGTCCGCCTGTCTTGCGCACGATATCGGAAATCCGCCTTTTGGTCACGCCGGCGAAGCGGCCATTCGCGAATGGTTCCGCAAGAACCGTAATTCCGCACCGCTTCGTGACTTGAGTGAAACCGAAATCGCCGACTTTGAAAACTTTGACGGCAACGCCCAGGGCCACCGCATTTTGAGCAAGCTGGAATACCACTTTTTAGATGGCGGCATGCGCTTGACTTATGCGACTTTGGGTGCCATGATTAAGTATCCGCAGTTGGCTAAGTTTGGTCAGCCCACAAGTCTTTTTTCGACAGAGGCGGATCTTTATCGAGTGACCGCTTATACACTTGGAATTCCCGAAGTGGAAACGGGCAAGTGGGTGCGCCATCCGCTGGTTTACCTGATGGAAGCTGCCGACGACATCTGCTACAGCATCTTGGATGTGGAAGACGCCATCGAGCTTGGCATCTTGAGTTACGGCGATGTGCGTGGCATGTTCAGTTATTTGTGCGGCCCCGACGTGGATATTGACCGCGAGTTCCAGGAAAACGGTCAGAATTTCCGCGACTTCTTGAGCAGCGTGCGCGGTTTAGCAATTCAGAACTTGATTGACGATGTGGCGGTCACCTTCGTGAACAATTACGAAGCGATTATGAGTGGCGAACGCGTCAAGCATTTGACGAATCTTTCCCGCTCCGACGTGATGGAAGGGATTCGCATTGCGAAACGCCTGGGTGTCGAACGCATCTACCCCGACCGCCGCAAGACCGAACTCGAAGTCGGTAGCTACACGACGCTTGCCACCGTGCTCGATGCCTTTATCAACGGCGTTTACGACTACCGCCTGAACGGAAATAATTCCTACCGCGCCGACCGCATTGTGCGACTCATTGGTCAGGCGAAAATTGGCCAAAGCGTGACGGTTGCCGAGGCCTACCACCAGGTGCTCGACTTTGTGAGTGGCATGACGGACAACTACGCGACTTACCTGGCGCGCCAGATTGGCGGCCTTGCCATGGGATATTAAGTCCGTATGGTTTGGCTGTTTGATTACGATTTAACTTTATACGGAACCGAGGAACGGTGTGTCATTAATTCCTTGGACCACCGTATTTCGCTGTTTGTGCAAAAGACTGTGGGTGGTGATTTTGAATCGGCCCATAAGGTGCGCACCGATTACCTGGAACGTTTTGGCACGACCCTTTCGGGGCTGATGGCGATGCATGGTACGGATCCCGACGATTTTTTTGATTTCATTCATGAGCCGGAATATTTGATTTACCCGAAAAAATCGCCCGAAAAGCTCGCCTTGTTACAAAGTCTTAAGGGACCGCATTTCGTTTTTACGAACGGCCGTCACGATTGGAGCGAAGCGGGCATGGCTCACATGGGAATCGATTCGGCGATTGATGGCGTATTTGATCTAAAACAGCTTGATTGGGTCGGAAAGCCCCACGACAGCGCCTACGAAAAAATGGAAAAGTGGCTTGCCGAAAGGCTTGCTGATATGGGGGTTGAAATGCCCAAGGATTCGCGCGAAATTGTGCTGCTCGAGGATTCGCTCCGTAACCTGGAACCTGCACATCGACGCGGCTGGACGACGATTTTCGTGAATCCGACCCCTGACACCCCCGATTGGGTGGATTATCACATTCCGCATTTGCTCAATTTACGCGATTTACAAATTGCCTAGCATTAGTCATCTTGGAGTGTGGAGTGGCCGAAGGGCTGAATTGCCCAGCATCAGTCATCCTGGAGCGTAGCGACGGGATCCAGTGTGGATCCCCTCCCGCGCTGACGCTTGGTCGAAGATGACGTTTCGGGGAAGGTGCGGGCTGTTTCTGTCGAGGATGACTTTTTAATATGCAGTCATCCTGGAGTGTGGAGTGGCCGAAGAACTGAATTGCCCAGCTTCAGTCATCCTGGAGCGAGTGCGAGGCCGAAGGGCTGAATTGCCTAGCTTCAGTCATCCTGGAGCGTAGCGACGGGATCCAAGATTTTGTATTTTATTTCCTGTATGAAGTTTTCTACTCTATTTGCTGTAATTTGCCTTTTGGCGGTGTCTTTTGCCGCCGCAATGCCTGAACCTGCTAAGCGCAACGGCTTTAGCAACATGACTGTCGTGACGGAGTATTCTGAACTTTTAAAAGAAAAGAATGCCCGCAACGATTCACTATTGCCTGCCCTTGATGGCGACAAGGCCTTTGCCGAGGTGCTTCGCCTGAATCCTAATTTTTGGAGTTTGGGTGGCGCGCTCGACAAGGAAGCTTCTCTTGTAACCAAGCTTAACGCAAAAGTCATCTTTATTGACGGTATTCGCGAAGACCCCTTCTGCGAAATTGACAAGAATGCAGGCAATACCGCCGGCGAGTGGAACGTGCGCATTGGCGTGGACTTTGTTTCTGGCGGTTCCAATACGGTGCACATTCACGTGCAGCAGTGCCTGGATTATGTGCGAGACCAACTTGGTTACGCCATCAAGAAAGGTGACAAGGTTGTCTTTGTTCCGCCTAAGAAAGTGCTCGATAAAATCAAGGAAAGCGAAATTCCCGATGCTATCGATATCGACTTGCAACAGACGCTCCTGAAAGCCCACGAAGACGTGAACTTGACCGGCAAATGCCCCAAGGATATCGAAGCGTATATCATCTTGATGAATGTCTACGAACAAGTTAAAAATCAGAAGATGGACTATGTGGTCATTAACGACCAGCTGAACAAGCAACGCAACGGGGCTGGCCGCGTGCAGAGCTGCGCCTTTAGCCGCGAATGGAACAAGCGCTACCACGAAAGTGCAAGCTTCGAATGTGACTTCGATAACGACCGCTGCACCTACCGCCAGGAAAACGACGGCAACTCCGAATGGGCAATCAACTATGAGCAGGATCGCTTCGAGTACATTAACAAGAAGTTCCTTTTCTTCAACTTGAATCCGAAAAGCATCCACAAGGGCGGCACCATGCTTGACTTGCGCCTACTCCGCCTTTCCACGAATTTGTGGCTCGAAGCTTACTTGAACATGAAGGGCGATCCCGTGACGCTCGGCCTTATTATCGTCCCCGGCGGCGACAAGTCTATGGATGACTACGACGACGGCGAAAGCGATGAAGACGAAGGCATGATGTTTGAATAGTTGTCAATTTTTGCGGCAAGCTCCGCAATATCCTTGTCAGAGGACTTGGGATGCCGCTGCATAATGGAGCGGACATCTAGCAGGATCCCGTAGATGCGTTCATAGGGCTTTGCGTCTTGCGCATCGCCCTTTCGCCAATCACATTCCGCATAACCAAAATTTTCTAGACGATAACTGGTCTCAACATTACGCCCGTCTTCTGCCGCATACGGCAAAATAAACGCATTAAAGATGTCATTCCCGGCTTGGTCGGGAATATCCCTTAACTGGGTCTCAATAAATTCCGCATAGGCGATTTGCTTGAGAATGGACCCTGTTCCTGGCAATGTTCTTGGATACTGGTAATATTTCGCATCGAGAATAAATATCTTCTTGCAATCGTCAGTCAACTCCATGATCGTGTCAGGCCGCAAGGCGGTCCGCTTTTCGCTCCGCCAGTCAAGCGATTTTTCATCATTGTCGATTTTCCAGGTGCAATGCGGGAAATACTTATCCTTGTCATCTATACCAAACACATGGTCAATCAGACCTTCCCATACATATTCAAAGTCGTTCGTGCCGAAACTCGCCTTGCGGTTATCCTCGCGCTTGCCCATATAGCAGATGATGTCGAGCATGTTCTGGAATAGCAGCAGATGCTTTTCGTTGAAAGTGTTCGCCATGCGCGTGCGCAGCACTGAGACAAAAAGCTCCGCGTTGAACGGCACGATCGCCTTCTCGGGCTGCATAAAGCCAAAAAGACAGCCAATCTTTTCGTACGCCTCATAGACGCAGAACTTGTGAATCTGCGTTATCAGTTCATTTTCATTGTGAGCTGACTTCTTTGTCACAAAATCAAGATAGACAACGCTCTCGTTCGGAAAATCTCCGGCAATTTGCGGACGCACCTGCTTGATTGTTTTCGACCAATTTATTTTTCCGCCCTTCGCACGCTTGTAAACCGGCTCGTTTTCCACGTAATAGCCATGATTCAGAAAATAGTTGAAGACGTGGATGTAGGCATGTATCGGGAAGTGGACATTTTCGTCATTCAGCATGCGATTTTCACCTACGCCCAAGCTTTCCTTGGAATATGCGGAAAGCACCGAGACAAGGTTCAAAATGTCGTCACGATATTTTTGTTCCTCATCAGAGGATGGTCTTGAATAGCCGAATGGGAAATAGACCTTCAAGTCGCCGTCATTATAACGGATGCCGACAAACTCGTCCTCCTGCTTGAGTCCATAGACACAAACATCGCTCAGTTTCGGACGGGAATGTTTCGGTTCCTGATTAGCCATTTGTTACGGAAGTATCATTTTGAGCGGGGGTGTCAGGCGTAGTCAAAGAATCATTCTGTAATTCGCTTATGCGCCCATCTTTAAACACATTGAATCCATCATCCCCATTGAATTTCTCAACCAGTTCTTCCAATGTAGTTACATCATTGAATTGGTTCGGCCTATCAAACTTGAACGCATCGTCCCAAAGGTACTTGAGCACCTTTTCGGCAAAATTGTCCGATTCCGTATAGAACCATCCGCCAAGCCGCTTGTCTTCCATACTAGAAAGGCCATTCGCCTGTGCGGAATCCATGATGACTTCGTTTATCGCCTTACGGAAGTCGCCCCACTGGACATTTGTGTCAATAGTTTCTTCTCCGCTTTCGGTCTTTTTGACCTTTTTAATTATTCGACCGTATTGAGCAGCAGAATCTCCTGTATTTTTCAAGTCATTCGGGATTTGTTTCATTTCCCAACGGCGCTGGAATGCGTTGTCAAGCGTAAACACATTCTGGTCGCTGGTGTTCATCGTTGCATAGATGGAAAGATTCGGCGGAAGACGAATGGCCGTATTGGCCGTAAAATGAATATGTTTAGATTTGGGTGTAAAGCCATTTTCGTTCTTTTCTCTCCATGTGACCGTCACATTTTCAGATTCAATATCCATGGATTTATAAAGTCTTGGATTTAAGTCTCCCGCAGAGCCGGTAACATTCGAACAATGCTCAGGTTTTTCTTGTGAAATGACAACTTGACTTCTGATATATGCATTTACATCCTGATTATCTACGCCATAAGAACTCCATCCTTTTCCATAGATGTGTTCCGAAGATACCTCATCTGCATTTTCATCAGCATCAAGTCGATCCAATAGTTGGAACATTTCGCCAAATATGGCAGCAGCATTACCACGATTAATTTCTTCAATTACTAAGTAAAAATTCTCATCGGGATTGAGGTAGGCCCGACGAACAATCTCCGTAAATGGACCTGGCTTGAATTTATACTCGACTATCGAGCGACCGTTTGTATCGATGTTGACTTCGGGAAGAATTTGTCCTACAAAATCTGCATTGCTATATTCCGGGTGAAAGACCGTTCGTATTTTGTTGTAATCAGGAACATTTTTTAGTTTTTTCTTTATTTCATGGCTCTTGCCGCATCCCGGAACACCGTAGTAGATGGTTTGGGTGGGGGTGAAGGGAACTTGAAAAGTCGAATTATCATTTTCGATTTCATCATCTTCATCAAAATCATCATTCTGTACTTGAATATCAGGATAAACAATGCCGCTATTTTGATAAAAAGATTCTGTTAGCTCTCCTTCTTGAACAGCCCTTTTAAAAACACCTCGACCTTTGTCTATTTCGGAATATAATTTATCGGATATTCCCGTTTTAGCGATTGTTTTATCTATTACTTTTTTTTCAAATCGATCTAAAATTTGCGAATATTTAAAACCATAATATTGAGCCCCTCGAGATGTTTCTCTTGCTTCTTTTAATCTTTCCGCAAGAACATCAACAACCTGATCTTCATTCAATCCATTAAGAAAAGAATCATCGACCAACGGATACTTAAAAATTTTTTGATGGCTACATTTTTTTATTTCCAGCAGGGCCTTGTCAACGGTTTCTACCGACAATTGGATTACACCTTCACGATACTCTAAATCATTCGCCCAAGAAACAACTTTATTGACCGTTTCAAAAAAAGGTCTTGTCTGTACACCACATAATGATTTTGCATGATTATCTGAGAAATATTTTTCAGAAGAATCTCGCCATTGAGATTCTATATAATTCTCTGGGAATGCATCAAGATGATCTCGAATGTCTTTTAAAGAAGTCATAAGACTTCCCGATGTAAGATAAAATTCCTTTGCTGCTCCACGTCGTCCGCTATTAGACATGCTTAGACAAAAAGAGGTTGTTGTTATATTGAGTGGAAACAGGCTTTCCAATTCATTTAAATAGTTTGCAAGTGTTTTCATCTTACACCTTCAGTAATTGTTTCTTAATTTCTTTCGCAAGCGTTCTAATCACAGGAACAGCGACACTATTGCCAAATTGATGGTAAGCTTCTTTATCCGATACAACAATTCTCATCGTTGGCAGCCGATTCTTGTTGTTCTGATTCTCTGCCGCTTCAGCATACTTCCAACCATTGCCAACAATCTTATAGCCCTGCAATCGACCGGCCTCAACAGGCGTTAGTTTTCGAGGATTTTTATTTTTATCAGATTGATCTATAAGAATTTCACTACCGTCTTTCCAGTAGCGTGCTGAAATGGTGCTGCAATAGGTCGCGTTTTCCTTAAACAGCGAATAACCGAAGCCTTTCCCGTTTGCACGATTTCGTTCTTTCCTGAGCTGATGTCCTATCCACATTTTATCGCTGATGGTCATCTTCTCAGGAAGGGATGCATCCGGTTCCAAAATATCACCAACTTTTGTCGGTATGGATTTATCTAAAGAATCCTTATCAAAGATGGATTTCAAGTTCGAATCTAAACCAATCGGAAACATAAAGTCATCTACGGGGCATTGCTTTTTGTCCCAACAAACAAAAAAGAGCCTTTCTCTATTTTGCGGCACGCCAAAATACTTGGCATTTAAAACCATCGTTCTGACTTCATATTCCAAATCATCTTTTAACACTCGTAATAATGTTTCAAGAGTCTTCCCATGATCATGATTTTTCAGACCTTTGACATTTTCAAGGAAGAGTACTTTCGGCTTTTTTCCAGTCTTTATTTTATGGTCAACTATAGCGGCGATGTTAAAAAAGAGAGTTCCACGAGTGTCTTCAAAACCTTTGCGTTTCCCCGCAATCGAAAAAGCTTGACACGGGAAACCGCCGCACAGAACATCAAAGTCTGGAACCTTATCCAATTGAACGTCGTTTATGTCAGCATTAAAAAACTTGTAATTACCTTCGCTATCTTTTTCAAAAAGAGATGGCTCAATGGCCTTGTAATTTTCTTCATAAGTTATGCGAGCGTTCTTGTCCCATTCACTTGCAAAAACGCATTTCCCACCAACGGAATGCATTGCTGTGTGGAATCCTCCGATACCAGCAAACAAATCGATGAACTTGAACTTCGGTTTGCTTTTGTCGTCCTTGACAACCTTTTTACTCGGCACTTTTCGCTCCATTTTGAAAGTGAACGAGTTCACTCTCGCGGGAGCGGTTCTAGCCGATTCGCGTGACCGGGGTGCGGGCAAAAAAGAAAAGGCGGGGAGCCGACTCACTCCTCGCCTAAAAGCGCGACATTTTCAAAAGAATACAATACACCCGCACAATCTTGCAATGGATTGCTTCACCCTTTCAGGGTTCGCAATGACGTTGCAAAACATCCCAGGCGGATACAATACGCCCAGGGTACACTACGCCCATGCAATCCATGGGCGACGGCGAGTCATTGTCTTATTCTTATAACCGTGAAAGTGTCTAGTTTTCAAGAGAAGAACAAGAGCGATACTCAACGAGCGTTCACCCTCGTTCTTGCAGACTCTTCCAAGCTTTTTCTGGATATAAAAAAGGCGTGGAGTTGAATGCACTTACCTCTTGAAGGCCTAGACTGCCTGGTTACAATAAGCGCAAACAACTCACGCCCCATAAAGGCCGCTTGCCTACAGGCAGATTTATAAAATATGCATGTACCAAAACGATGCGGCAGGCTTGCGCCGGTCGCAGACGTGAGCGTCCGCCCCATTCTCCGCAACCATGAAAGTGTCTAGTTTTCAAGAGGAGAACAAGAGCAAAAACTCTATTTTCATCCAAAATATAGATTTTTGGAATGGCAAAAGATGACACTTGTCGATTTTGTTGTAAAAAAGCGACCTAAAATCGTGAAAACCGGCCCCTGAGGATCGGTTATGGAATAAAGGATGCGTTTCTTCTTTCGTTTTTGTCAACTGTTTGCCGTTTTGGGATGTTTTCTTGACAAATGGAGTTGCCGAAACGATTAAATAATATATATTTAGGTTGAATGGATTTTCAAGGAGAATTTATGAACAAGTTTATCAAGGCTTCTCTTGTTGCAGCGATGCTTGCGGCTCCGATTATGGCTGACGAAGAGTTCGGCGGTATCGGCGTGACAATTTACCAGACTCGCGACGGTGTCAAGGTGGCGGAAGTTATTCCGGGCACTCCCGCCGCCGAAACCAAACTTCAGGCCGGCGACGTGATTACTGCCGTCGACGGTGTGAGCCTCAAGGGCAACGACATCGAACAGTCCAAGTCTATGCTCCGCGGTCAGGTGAACAAGCCTCTCGAAATTACTTATACGAGCGAAGGTGAATCTTATACGACTGTCATCCGCCGCGCCCAGATTACCGTGAAGGATCTGGAAAGCGAAAAGGTGGAATCCTGGTACAAGAAGTCTGAGTTCAACGCTCAGGAACTTGAAACCTATGCTGCCGCTACCGAAAGCAATAGCAAGCAGCTCGTTGCCGTGCTCCAGCAGGGTTCGCTGGTCGCTACCGACAAGAACGTGAATGCCACGAACCTGAACGGCATTTATGTGCAACGCGCGAATGAATTCGCTCCCAAGGCGAGCAAGCAGCTGAACAAGCCTGCCTCTTCTTCGCTTAAGGGCTTCAACCGCAAGTCTATCAGCTTCAACCTGTCTTCTGCGGGGAATGCTGTCGTTACGATCTTGAACTCCGATGGTGCTGAAGTGGCAACCCTCCGCGCCGACAACGCCCAGCCGGGTTTCAACACGCTCCGCTGGAACGGTGAAAATGTCCCGAGCGGCCGCTACCTTGTTCGTATTGACCACAACGGCTCTGTCTCTGGCAAGAACGCCGTTCTGAAGTAGTTGATCGCCTTTAATTGCTGATTAGTCGCTATTGATGTAGGCTCCCGACGAAGTCGGGGGCCTCATTTTTGTACGAACTGCTGGGATGGTGTTGGTTGAGGGGGTAATTGGAAAAAAAAGACCTGTTTTTGGCAGGGTGTACCTATAAAATGGTCTGAACACGGAGTCTTATAGGTACATTTTAGAATTTTTGAATAAACTAACAGCTCTTTGTAAGCCCTATTGTAAAGGAAATGAAATGTTGTACCTATAAAAACCGGAATCTTTAGCTGTTTATAGGTAAAAAAAGATGATGCAATGCTCATGGCAAGTTTGTACAAAGTAATATCGTGCCTATAAATGCTGTCATTTGGTTGCGTTTATAGGTACAGTGTTGGAAAAATGCCCTTTTGGAGGCCTCCAAGAAGCTCATTCTTAGGGAACAAAGTGTTTTTTGTTGTTTTTAATGGTCTCCTATTTGCTACATTATGCCGCAACGTGATTTTATCTGGAACCCATCGTATTCTGTGGGCCTTTTTGGCATTATGGATTATGTCCATCGCCGCTCCGACCGCCTTCGGCCAGGAGATGACCCGCTTTGAACTCGAAGAACGGGTGCAGGAAGAAGAGGACACGACCGAGGTCGACTGGATGAATGACACGACCGGTGTCGACACGATCGAGTACCGTGCGGTGGACCTCGTTTACGATGTGGACAAGTCGACCTTTAACTTGAACAATAGCGCTCAGCTCAAGTACCGCACGGCGACCCTGGATGCCGATACGATTATGTTCGACCAGGAGAACAGCATCTTGGCGGCGAGCGGTGATCCGGTCCTTCGCGAAACCAAGAATCCGTCGCTTTCGGGCATGCGACTCAAGTACAACATGAAAAGTCGCATCGGTGAAATCTACTATGCGACCACTTATCAGGACAACCAGCAACTGAACGGCATGGAAGTGCGTAGGCTTCCGGACCAGCGAATTCAAATTGCGCGCGGAGACTTTAGTACCTGTAACGATTCGACGCACCAGCACTTTTATTTCTACGGCCGCCGTATGGTGGTGAAGCCCAAGGAAACCATTACCGCGCGTCCGGTGGTGTTGAATATTGCCGATGTGCCCGTGGCGGTGCTCCCGATGATTGTTGCTCCCTTGAAGAGCGGGCGCAAGTCGGGTCTTTTGACGCCTAAGTTCGGCGGTGACCAGAAGCAGGGTTACTACATGAGTAATATCGGCTTCTATTATGCACCGAACGACTACTGGGATGCGACGGTCAAGGGTGACATTATTGAAGGCGACGAAGCTCGCTTTGAACGTTCGACACTCACAGGTGAAGTCCGCTACAAGAAACGCTACGTGCTCGATGGAAACCTCTCCTATACGGCGTATCTTGAAGAGTTTGATCTGGGAAATAGTGGGTACGACATCCGCTTTACGCATAACCAGAACTTGACTCCCGACGGCAAGCAGACCTTGAGCGGTTCGGGCTCGTTCGTTTCGAGCCAGAGTATCCGTAAGGACAAGGCGCTTGATGCGGAAACCATCCTGAACCAGCAGGCGAACGCTCAGCTGACTTATTCGGGAAAGTTCGGTACTAACAAGAGCCTGACGATTAAGGCTCGTCAGAGCCACAACCTGGTGACCGACATGATGGAACGCGAAATCCCTGATATCCAGTACCGTATGAGCGGTCAGCTTTTTACCTTCGAGGTCGACGAGGACGAGGAAGCCTACGAGGACGGTTCGTTCATCAGCTACATGGAAAAGTTCAACTATAGCTTCAACAACCGTTTCAACTATTACACCAAGCGGGCGCGCGACACGGTGAATGCGGTCGATACGACTGCTGAATATGTGGGCTACACGGGAACATATTCCTTGGATTATTCGGGCTCGCTTTTCGATGTCATCAACATTACGCCGCGCGCAAGCTTTACGGGTTACTGGACGGGAACGGGGTGGATCAATCCCGAGGATTCGCTGAAGTACCGCAAGCGCTATATGAGCCTTGATCCTGAACACGATGAATATGGCCAGGTGGCCTACAACCACAATTACAGCATCACGGCGGATACAAAACTTTACGGTATTTGGGTCCCTGAAATCGGACGGTTTACCGGGGCACGACATGTGCTTTCGCCGAGCGTGTCCTATACGTATGCGCCTGAAATTGATACGGTGAAAAAATTTGCGCCGCATCCGCTGTTGGGACAGACGCCTTACCAGATTGAACAGAAAACGGTGGGCTTTGGCCTCAACAACGATTTCGACATCAAGTACCTGAAGGTGGTGGGACATGCGGCCGATACCACCAAGGGCGATACGGCGAAGGCGGTCGAGGATCAGTATGGGACTCGTCGCTTGCTCACCACTCGCCATAATGTCTCGTATAACTTCGCGGCAGATTCCCTGCAGTTCTCGGATATCACATCTTCTTTCGGTTTTCAGATTTTGCCCGATTACCTGTTTACGATTAATACGCGTCATAGCGTTTACCATAAATTCACGGACGAGCCGAACAAGGTGCAGGTGCCGGAGCTGACCTACTGGGGCTACGATTTTTCGAAACGCTTTAGTTGGAGTGGCGATTTCAACGGAGGCCTTCCGTCGCAGATGGGCAAGTACGAAATGCTTAAGTGGACCTTCGGCTTCGACTATAGCTATAGCTTTAGCAGCACTCGCGTAGCGCGCGACTTGTTCCAGGATCGTGTGACGCATTCGACGGGAATCAGCGCGAGCCTGCAGCCGACACGCAACTGGGAAATGACTTACAGCACCCGTTACAACTATAACGAAGGCCGCTTCGTGACGCATAGCTTTACCTTTAACCGAACGCTGCATTGCTGGCAGCTTGACTTTAGCTGGACGCCTACGGGGCCTGCCGCAGGCTGGAGTTTCTCGATTTACGTGAGGGATTTGCCGGACATCAAGCTGAATGCGGGTAGTACGGAGACGAATTAGCGATGAGGGCGCACCTGCGGTGCTTTGAGCAGTGAGGTCGGTCGCAGAAAGCTCCCTCTGAGTAAAAAAGGATGCTATGATGGGAAAAACGAAAGTGATTTTAGCGAGTGGGTCGCCGCGACGCAGAGAAATTTTGCAGTTGATCGGCGTCAATTTTGAAGTGGTTGTTTCGAACGAAGAAGAAAAGCCGACTTCGACGAATCCCCTCGATTTTCCGAAAGAAAATGCGTCAATCAAGGCGCTTGCCGTTTCGCGCAAGATGCCCGCTGAAATTGTTCTCGGCTTTGATACGCTCGTGTTTCTGGATGGAGTGCCCCTCGGAAAGCCTCACTCCGAAGCGGAGGCGCTGGATATGCTACGAAAGTTGAACAATCGTTCGCACAAAGTAATTACCGGTGTCGCCATTGCCCATGGTGGGCAAATTCTCAAGGCGGAATGCGAGGAAACAGAGGTCATTTTTAGAAACTGTTCCGATCAGGAACTCGAAAAATATGTAAATTCTAGGGACCCGATGGATAAGGCGGGCGCTTACGGAATTCAGACTGGTGGCGCAAGGCTTATCAAGGCAATTCGGGGGTGTTATTACAACGTTGTGGGACTCCCTGTGGCGAGGATGCTCCAGATGTTGGGTGATTTGAAGGTAGAGGTATAATGTCGAATCCGGCAGAAAAAAGCCCCGATGAAAAGCTGGGCGCGTTTATTGCAAGAGTCCGCGAAGAACGCGGCATGAGTGTCGAAGAACTTTCTGCGGCGACCAAGGTGTCTGTCGCTTATATCAAGTCCATTGAAGCGGGAGACTGGAAGGCCTTCCCGGTAGCGGCGTACGTTCGCGGTTATCTGCATTCCATTAGTAACAAGTTGAATTTGGATCAGCAGCAGGTGCTCAAGGCTTACAATGCCGAAAGCGGTGCCCCGGCTCAAAATGATTTTGAAGACGTTTCGGGCGGCCAGAAGCTTGCTCCCCTCAAGGATGGCGAAATCAAGAAAAAGAGCATGGCCGTGCCTGTGGTGCTCGTGCTTCTCGTACTGGCATTCCTAGTTGCGTCTCACTTCCTTGATTTGGAATCTTTGGCGACGAAACAGTCTAGCGAGCAGCAGCCCGCTGAAAATGTTCCTGCCGCTGTTGAAGATTCGATGACTCAGGAAATTCCTGATGGTGCCGAAGCGGTGCCCGCCGATTCCCTGGTGAATGATTCTGCCGCAAAGGACTCCGCTGCAGACCGTTTTGCGGTCAATGCGACGGTGAGCCAGGCGGTGGTAGACGAAGCGGTGAAAAAGTCTGATTTGCCTGCATCTGCAACGATTTTCATTTCTTCGGATTCCAAGAAGGATTCTGTTGCAGTTGAAGAAGCTCCGAAGACCAAGAAGACGAATTTCTTGCTGGTCGGTTCGGGTGAAGCTCTTTCTTGGGTTGGGCTCAAGCGCCGTGAAGATTCGAATTCTTTCCTCAAGGAAGCGAACATCTCCAGGGCGGGTGTCAAGATGGTGTACAACACGAACGATACTTTGTGCGTGACCATCGGCGAACCCAAGGCGATTGCTAAAATGTACCTGAACGGAGTCGAAACTCCGCTTCCCGAAATGAAGTTTGGCCGTGTTACGCGTTTCCGCGTGTTCGGTGGCCGTATCGTTAAATAATTGAGGTCCTTGTTTATGCGCAGTTCGACGATTTCTCGTAAGACCGGCGAAACCGACATTACGTTGTCCCTGAATCTGGATGATTCTACGCCGGGGCAGATCAGCTCCGGTAATGGTTTCCTGGATCACATGCTTAACTTGTTCCAAATTCACGGAGGCATTCACCTGGATTTGAATTGCAAGGGCGATGTGCATGTTGATATGCACCATAGCATGGAAGATATCGCGATTGTGCTTGGCCAGGCGTTAGTGGAATGCCTCGGCGACAAGAAGGGAATCGAACGCTACGGTTTCTACTTTGTGCCGATGGACGAAGCCTTGAGTCGCGTATGCATCGACTTCAGCAACCGCATCGGCTTTGTGTGGAACGTGAAACTCCCGGCTGCCATGGCTGGCGGTATCGAAGCCTCGATGTTTGAACACTTCTTCAAGAGCCTGTGCGAAAATGCCCGCATGAACTTGCATGTGGAACTGTTCTACGGCAACGACAACCATCATTGCCTGGAATCGATCTTCAAGGCATTTGCCCGTGCCGTTGCGATGGCGATTGCTCCGAGCCGCAACGTGAAAGGCATCCCCAGCAGCAAAGGCGTGCTTTAGTGGTTAGTGGTTGGTGGTTAGTGGTTAGGATTTTATCCTGTTTACGGCCTGACGGCCTAACCACTGTTTACTAACCACTGTTTACTAACCACTGTATACTATATCCTAGGTACTCTGACTTTATCGCCGGCGTTCAAGCGCTCCAGCACGACGCCGGCGTTTACTGATTGTAGGGCGGAGAGTACATAGAAGCGGGGGAGTCCTTGGACTCCGGCGCCGTAGGTGCGTTTCAACAGCTTGAACAGGTCGTCGCCTTCGTTTGCGGTGGCCGTTTTGTATAAGCTAGCGTTACTCGGATCGGACTGCAACTTGGAAAGTGCCGTGGCGAATTTGTCGGCAAACGCTTCGGCGCTGTTGTCGGCCGGCTTTGCTGCGTTCGCTTGTTTTGTTCCCGCCGACTTCCCTGCGTGGTTCGCCTTCGCGGAAGCCTCTTTTTTGCCGGTGACCGACCCCGGCAGTTTGAAGACGGGTACCTCGAAAACGTTCATGTTGATGTTCGCTTCGGTTTCGGCGTTCTTCTTGATAGGCTCCAGGGCGAGAATTGAATCTAGTCCTGCAACGTAGGCGCTGTCGGGCCATTCGGTGAGAGGCATCTTTTGATCTGTGACGATGATTTTTGCCACGGGAGCTTCGTTCCCGCAGCCGGTGAAAATCGCTGGAAATCCAATAAAAAGTGCCGTCCACAATGTCTTCATGCTTCCAAAAATACTATTTCCCTTGCCAAAATGGCTAAATTCTTCTAAATTTAGGCTCTCAAAATCAACTACTTCATAGGAAGTTTAAAATGAAAGAAGGTATCCACCCTAACTATCAACCGGTCGTGTTCGTCGATGCGAATACGGGTAAAGAATACATCACCCGCTCCACGAAGTCTTCCGCCGAAAAGAAGACTATCGATGGTGTTGAATATAGCGTAATTTCTCTCGAAATTACGGCTGATACCCATCCGTTCTGGACGGGCAAGCAGCATCGCGTGGATACGGCTGGCCGTATCGATCGCTTCAACAAGCGTTTCGCTGGCAACATCACTGGTGCAAAGCGCAAGACCCGCAAGGCTGCGCCCGCCAAGGCTGAAGACGCCGAATAATTACATACAAATTGGGCTCCCTGCTTAAGTGAAGGGGGCCTTTTTTTCAAAAAGGATTCTCATGAAGAAGCAACTCTTTATTGGTGCAGCCGCTCTCGTGGCCATGGCTATGACCGGTTGCCAGAAGACCGGCACCATCGAAGGTGTCGTCCTCGATCCGTTTACTGGCAAGGCTGTTGAAATGCCGACCGTTTGGATGGATTCTACCATCTTCGGTACGCAGAACCCGAAGTACCCGTACAAGGCTGATCTCCAGCAGGGTAAGTTCAAGTTTGAAAAGGTTCCCGTTGGCGAATACCTGATCAAGGCTCGCCGTTCCAAGTATATTCTCGGCCAGCAGAAGATTACGACCGACGAAAAGAACCCGAACCTCTCTGTGACTCTGTACGAATACAGCGACCAGATCAAGCCGGGTCTCTACAAGAGCGGCACGACCGAAGGCCCCGAAAAGATTGATAACCAGTGGGTTGTCTATTCTACGAGCTGCAGCGAATCCGTTGCCGGTTACCGTTTGACGATGCCCATTGCTACGGATGCCGCCAAGGTTCCGGGCAAGAAGGACAAGAAGAAGAAAAAGGCTGACAAGGGCGCCAAGGTTTCTAACCTCCCGGCTCCGTTGGCTGTGGACGCAGCACTCAACGTGTTCTACGTGAATGCTAGCTCCGTGACTTCTCCGCTGGTCGTGACTTCCTTCCCGGCTGTGGAAGGCAAGGTGGCTGACCATGCTGACTGCCAGGGCTTCGGTGCCGACGAAAAGACCGGTCTCTTTGTGGACAAGGCCAAGGGCACGACTCTGAACGTGGAATACAAGGCTGAAAACCTGTTCCAGGTGACGGGCAACCTTCCGAAGGGCAAGCAGATTATTCAGCTCTCTCAGGATGGCAAGACCTTGCAGACCTACTACTTCCTGGTTAAGTAATCTAGTCTCGCTTGAAATTTGAAAACCGGTTGCTCTCGCAGCCGGTTTTTCTATTTGCTGATAATTGGTCCTTGATTACAGGTCTTTGTATTGTGTAAGTCTTCTTCCGCAACCGAGGGCCGTGCGGATGAGGTTCTTGATTTGAATCTCGTGCTGAGGAAAGTCCACCGGATGCAGTGCGATGCGGGGGAGGCCCACCGGAACTTTCAGGATGATGTCTCCGAATTTGAAAGCGGTCTTCGTCATGAAATCGGGGATGCCTGCGAAACTTGCGACAGGTGAGGCGTAGCGTTTGCCACGAGAAGTCACGAGCGCGAACCTGTCCTCGTAGAGCATCTTTTCGGCGTGGACTTGCGTGGGCAGGAACTTGTTGCTGTACCAGGTCGGAGGAATGAATGCGGTGGGCTTTTCAATGTCATTCCGGACCTGACCCGGAACCTCGAAAAGTTTTTCCCAGGCGTCGAGTCCTGCATGTAGGAGTCTGCTGGATTCAAATTCGCTGAGGCCCGCGAATTCCGCTTCGCCTTGGGTAAGATTCATGGCGATAAGCCCGGCGTAGCTGCGGCCCTGGCTGAATTCTGCCTTGTGCTTGAATCCGTGGAGAGCGAGCTCGAAGCCTTCTGATTTTAGCTGGGTGAGTGTGGCTCGAAAATCGCGGACGGTGTCCGAAGGGGCGGTCTCGGTGTCGGGAATGACGAGTATGCTGAATGGGGCTCCGGCAAGGTCCTTGAGCTTTTCGAGGATTGGGGTCACCTTCTGGTAATTCCAGACGCTGAAATCGTGAAAGCAGAGAAGAAATTTACGAGCCATGCAATTAATATAGTAATTAGAGCTTAGATCTTAGAGTTTAGAACTTAGATTATTATTCTAAGCTCTACCAACTAAGTTCTACCAACTTTTGCTAAATTTCCACTTATGATTGAATCTATTATTCTCGGCTTCTTGCAGGGCCTCGCTGAATTTCTACCCATCTCCAGTTCCGGTCACCTCGTTATCGGACACGAACTTTTAGGCATGAACGAAGCGGGCATGTTCTTCGACATCATGCTCCACGCCGGAACGCTTCTTTCCATCTTCGTGGTGTTCCACAAGAAGATTACCGACATCATTGTGGGTTGTATCCGTAGGAATCCCGAACAGCTCCGTGAAGCGGGCTACATCGTTCTCGCGAGCATTCCGACGGCGATGATCGGCCTCGGCTTCAAGGACTTGCTTGAAGGCCTGTTTGAAAATCCGCGTGCCGTGTGCGTGGCGGAACTCTTTACGGGCTTGCTCCTGTTTACCTCGCAGTGGGGCGCAACCGGTGCCAAGCATCCGGATAACGAAGGCGTCAAGATGAACTGGTGGCGTGCGTTGGTGACGGGCGTCGTGCAGGGCATTGCCTGCATCCCGGGTATCAGCCGCAGCGGCTCTACCATTAGCGCGATGATGTTCATGGGCGTGAACCGCAAGTACGCGGGTGAATTCAGCTTCCTGATGAGTATCCCTGCCGTGGGTGGTGCCGCACTCCTCGACTGCATCAAGTGGATCAAATGCCAGTCGATGACCGGTGAAAGTGTCAAGCTTGCGCTTGAAAATGCGACGCCGGAACAGGCGCAGGACATTTCTGAAAAGGCGATGAGGTGCGCCATGGCCGGTGGTTTTACCCCCGAACTTCTGGTGGGGATGTTGGTATCCTTCATCTTCGGCATCATCGCCCTCAAGTGGCTCATGACCTTCTTGCAGAAGGGAAAGTTCCAGCACTTCGCCTGGTACGTATGGGCCGTGGGTATCTTCGGATTGATTTTCATGAAATAGACTTTATATGTAGAAAAGGATCTTTATATGAAGACTATTTCAAGTAGACCATTTCTTAGTTCTTGTATCGCACTGATGTCTGCAATTTTTATCTCTGCATGCGGAGACGATAACAGTTCCAGTGCCACAGATTCGCCAATAGAATCTTCTAGCAGCATAGAATACATTGAGCCCACAATCAATAGTTCAGCTGACTCCGACTCTGTCGAAAGTAGTTCCAGGCAGCACACTATCTCTAGTGAATCCTCGGTGCCATCCAATGTCTCAGAATCTTATTCTAGCGCAAATGAATCCTTCTCCAGTGCCATTGAATCTTCATCTAGTATCGGAACATCCTCGTCAACGACAATAGTTTCCTCATCCAGCATCGAAAGTAGCAATAGTAACGAAGTTACAAGTAGTAGCACAAAGAAAGATACGGTGGTTGAAAGTAGTAGTAGCAAGGTTGAAGATAAAAGCAGTAGCAGTATCAATGATAAGAAAGAAGAAAGTAGTTCTTCTATGGAAAAGAAAAATGTAAGTTCTTCTAGTGAAAAGGTTACCGTTAGTTCTTCAAGTGAAAAGAATGTTGAAAGTAGCTCTTCTAGTGAACTTATTGTAAGTAGTTCTAGCGAAAAGAAAGTAGAAAGCAGTTCTTCTAGTAAAATTGTTGAAAGTAGTTCTTCGGAAAAAATTGTGAATAGTTCTTCTAGTGATAATGATGATTATATTGATGAAAATGAACCGAAGAGTACAGAACCTCATTATGTAGAATTAGATGAATTGAAACTTAATGGGTTTAGAGTTGAAAATAACATAGCCTATCTTTCTTGGGAAAATAACACTAATTACACAATGCAAATCAATGTAACTTATAGAATTGGTTGCAATTTAGTCGGTGTTGCTGATAGTACCATTATGTACACAATTAAAGCAAATAGTGTAAAGGAAAAAGCAATTTATGAAATTAAAAATAATGCAGAAACTTGTAGAGGTGAAATAAAAAACATTACAGCTACGGAAAATGATAAAAGTAATTTTGTTGGTTGGAAATGGGGTTCTGATAGGGGTGTTGAAAGAATACAGTTTTATAACTAAGTATAATCATTAAACTAATTTTTAAAAGGTGCTGACAAAGCACCTTTTCTTTTTATATTTGAATTATTCAATAGGGGAAGCAAAAAGAAAAGTTTATTGAAAAACACAAAAAGTAAAAAATGATAAACATTACATTTTGTTTTTATTTTTGGTCTTATAGAGGCTCTTTGTGAGCAGAGGAAAACGATAAGCCGGGCGTTGCGGGTCGGCATCTGAGACCCGCAGTAGGGGTAGCGTATGCCGCAGGCGGCAGAAGCGAGGGGGATTCCTCCCCCTCTTTATCCTATTTATGATTATCATCTTTAAAATAATAATCACGTTTATCGTTTTAAAGATTCCCTCCGCATCGTATCGAGGATGACATGGCGCAGACCCGTTCTCACGTCTCGTTTGGCACGGTTCTTGCATCTTCTATAGCGAAAACAAGGCAGGACCGTTATTTTGTTTCATTTTGAAACATTATGGTGGCCTAGACCGCTCGAAAATTAAACATCAAGCCTTCGCGAATAGAGCTTTTCGCTGCCCAAACCTCAAAGGGTCAACGTCCGACCTCAAAGCGCAGCGACCTCAAAGCACGAAGTGCGACCCAAATAGGAGATCTATATGGCAACAGAGAAGATGGAATTCCAGACCGAAGTTCGCGACATGCTGAACTTGATGATCAACTCCCTTTACAGCAACAAGGAAATCTTCCTCCGCGAACTCGTTTCGAACGCGGCGGACGCACTGGACAAGCGCCGTTTCCTCTCGCTTTCTAACGCCGACTTGCTTCCGCAGGGCACGCAGCTCCGCATCGACATCTCGGTGAACAAGGAAGGCAAGAGAATCGTTGTGGAAGACAACGGTATCGGCATGAACAAGGAAGACTTGATCAACTGCCTGGGTACCATTGCCCGTAGCGGCACCAAGAACTTCATCAAGAATTTGAAGGAAGGCGACAAGGGCAGCGTCGATCTCATCGGCCAGTTCGGTGTAGGTTTCTACTCCGTGTTCATGGTCGCGAAGAAGGTCGAAGTCCTCACGCTCAAGGCCGGCGAAAAGCAGGGCTACCTGTGGTCTTCCGAAGGCACAGGCGAATTCGAGATTTCTGAAGCCCCGCGCGACAAGGTGGGCACCAAGATCACCTTGTACCTGAAGGACGACGAAGACGCGGTCGACTTCGCCAGCGAATGGAAGATCAAGGACATCGTCCAGAAGTACAGCGGCTTCGTGAGCTACGGCATCTACTTCCACCCGGAGCCGACCAAGAATGACAAGGGCGAACTCGAAGAAAAGCCCGAAGAACGTTTGAACGAAAAGCAGGCCTTGTGGCGCCAGAGCGAAAAGGAAGTCACCGAGGAACAGTACAAGGACTTCTACAACGTTATCAGCCACGAAGCCGACGAACCGGCCGCCTGGAGCCACAGCCACGCCGAAGGTTCCCAGGAATTCTGGAGCCTCGTGTACATTCCGTCGAAGGCCCCGTTCAACATCTGGCACAACGACGCACTGCACGGCCTCAAGCTGTACGTGAAGAAAGTCTTTATCATGGACGACTGCAAGGACTTGCTGCCGCCGTGGCTCCGCTTTGTGCGCGGCGTGGTGGATAGTGAAGACTTGCCGCTGAACGTGTCCCGTGAAATCTTGCAGAACAACAAGATTATCACCAACATTCGTAAGCACGTGATCAAGAAGGTGCTCGACACCTTACAGAACATGGCCGACAAGGATGCCGCCAAGTACAATGCCTGGTGGCGCGAACTCGGCATGGTGCTGAAGGAAGGCTTCTACATGAACTGGGAACATCTTGACGAACTCAAGAAGTTGCTCCGTTTCGAAAGCACCAAGACGGAAGGCGACGCTCTCGTGGGCCTCGACGAATACGTGAAGCGCATGCCGGAAGGCCAGAAGGAAATCTACTACCTCATCGGCGACAAGAACGCCGTGAAGTCTAACCCGATGCTCGAAGCCTTCAAGGCCAAGGGTTACGAAGTGTTGCTCATGAGCGACGGCATCGACGAATTCATGATGTCGAGCCTCACCGAATTCGGCGACAAGAAGTTCCACGACATCGCCTGCGGCGACGTGGACTTCGAAAAGACCGAAGACGAAAAGAAGGCCGAAGAAGCTAACAAGGGCATCTTCAAGGGACTCTGCGAAAACCTGCAGAAGGTCTTGGACGAAGATATCAAGGAAGTCCGCGTGTCTAGCCGCCTCAAAGATAGCCCCTGCTGCCTCGTGACCAGCGAAGACGCCATGAGCGCCCAGATGGAACGCATGATGAAGGCCATGGGCCAGAAGAACTTGCCGAAGAGCAAGCGCATCCTGGAAATCAACCCGACGCACCCGATTTGCGAAATGCTCAAGAAGAAAGCCGAAGCCAAGGAAGACCTGGGCGATTGGCCGAAGGCCCTCTACGGTCAGGCATTGCTTGCCGAAGGCACTCCGCTCCCCAACCCGGCTGAATACGTGTCCGCGATTACAAAACTGCTGACCGCCAGCGTGAAGTAAGGTCACTGTGCCGGTGCGCTGAGTTTGTCGAAGCATTGCCGAAGTGCCGCCTTTGGCGTCATTCTCGAGTGCTATGCACGAGGGAATCCATACGATTACATACAAAAGACCGCGAAACAATCGCGGCCTTTTTCGATGAAATTCTACGCATTTTTTTCTACGAACGATTCTCGTTAAGAGAATCTTTCATATAATGCATCGCGTTCGACCGGTTCCAATCCTTCATTCAAAATCAGGGACTTCATGCGCTCGGGGCTCATGCCCACGGGGACCGTGGCGCCGGCGGCGTGCGTAATCTTTTCTTCGATAATCGTTCCGTCCAAATCAGAGGCGCCGGCGTGGAGCGCCTTCATCGCGGTCTCGATGCCCATTTGAATCCAGTAGGCTTTTATGTGCGGGAAATTGTCGAGGAAAAGCCTTGCGACGGCGACCGTACGCAGAATGTCTTCTTCGCTGGTGATGTTCGGGACAATCTTGTGCAGCGCGTTATGTTCCGGGTGGTACACCAGCGGAATGAAGGCGAAAAAGCCCGGAGCTTCATCCTGCAAGTCGCGAAGCATCTTCATGTGGGCAATGCGATCTTCAATTTTTTCGATGTGCCCGAAAAGCATCGTCGCGTTTGTCGGAATGCCAATCTTGTGGGCCGCACGGTGAACATCCAGCCATTCCTCGCCGGTTTCCTTGCCAGGGCATATCTGGTCGCGGACGTCTTGCACCAGGATTTCGGCGCCACCGCCAGGCAGTGCGTCAAGGCCTGCTTCTTTCAGCGTCGTCATAATTTGCAGCGGCGTCTGCCCCGAAAGTTTCGCGAAGTGGCAAATTTCTACGGCGGTAAACGCCTTCAGGTTCACTTTAGGGAATTCCACGCGGAGCTTGCGCAACATTTCGATGTAGTAGTCGAACGGATGGTCCGGATGGAGCCCTCCTACAATATGCAGTTCACGGGCTCCGCCTGCAATCGCTTCGGCAGCCTTGTTTCGAATCGTATCGTAGTCCCAGTCGTAGGCGGTAGGGGAATCCTTCTTGATTTTTGAAAACGCGCAGAACTTGCAGTGTAGCACGCACACGTTGGTGTAATTAATCTGGCGGTTATTCACCCAGTACACGGACTTGCCGTGGCGACGTTCTTTTTCTGCGTTTGCTCGGACGCAGAGTTCGTCGAGCGGGGCGTTCAAGAATAAGTCTAATGCTTCGGATTCTGTAAGGCGTGACATATATGGTGTAAATTTACAAAAAAGCGGGTGAGAACAGAAATGTCTATTTTCGTGGTGAAAAAAAAGAGGTGTACAGTCTAAAGTAATACAATAATTAAAAAAGAATCCGCCCCTTGAAGGACGGATTTCTTATTAGTAGCGGGGGCAGGACTTGGACCTGCGACCTCCGGGTTATGAGCCCGACGAGCTACCAACTGCTCTACCCCGCGTCGAAGTTAGCCCATATATAGAAATTTTTAATACCCATGTCAAGGGTTGCTAAACGAATTTTTTCAGAATGTGCTTGCTGGCGACGAAATAGTCGATTCCGCTAATGATGGTAATCGCTGTTATGCACCCCATCACGGTCTTCGGGAATACGTTCCAGAAAGCCTGGTAATTGGGGATAATTGATTCCATTGGGTTGAGTGCCCCAACGAGAATGGCGACAATCCCGATGCCTTGCAGGGCCGTTTTCCATTTTCCGCTACGGCGGGCCGGCATGATGAGGCCTTCGCTTGCGGCGAGCGTGCGGAGCGTCTCTACACTCGACTCGCGGAAGTAAATCAGGGCGACCATCCACACCGGGGCGTATCCCGTAGCGATAAAGCACATAAAAATCGTCATGTTCGATATTTTGTCGCTGAACGGGTCAAGGTACTTGCCGAGCGTGCTGACTTCGCCCATTGCACGGGCGAGTTTTCCGTCGAGAAAATCGGTAAGCATGAACCCTAGCACCATGATGAGGGCTAGGCTCTTGAAAACGATGCTGTTGTTGCTGTAATCGAGGTCGTTGTCGTAGAAGAATACCCACAAAAAGAATGGCGTGAGTACGATGCGGCTCATGGTGAGCTGGCTTGCAATTGAAAGCGGCTTACGGTGAGCAGGATCGCGGTAGTACCAGTAGGCGTAAGCGACGGTCGATGCGATAATCAGGAGGATCGAGGATACCATGCAAATCTGCTGGTAGTCTTCGAGGTTCAGCAGGTAGACGCCCATCGTAATGGTGATGACGATGTTCGAAAGCTTGCTCCAGCGTCGCTTGCGGGGGAGCGACTTTCCTTCGCGGAGAACCCCGAGGCTGAACAGTGTGTGGGCGACTAGGCGCGCGAGCAGGAATACACATCCGACGGCGAGCAGTTTTTCGGTCTGGTCGTTTTGCAACAGGTCGCGCACGAAAATGCTTGTCATCACGGCGAATGAAAGGAAACCATCGATTACGTTCAGCCAAAGTCTGTAATAGGGCTTTTCAATTTCCTGCGAACGGAGTTGGTACAAGTTAACCCAACCCATAATAAGGGCTACAGCGACCAGGGCGCAGGCGATTTTGGCCATGCCCATCCAGATAAATACGATGACCGCGATAAAGACTGCCGCGCGCAATACGCTCCAGATGCGAGTGCGTAACCGGATGTCGGATGTCTGTTCTTCTGTCATTTAAGCCTCTAAAAGTTGTCTTGCGTGTTCGCGAACGGTGTCGCTTTCGCCGCCGAGCATGCGAGAAAGTTCATTCACTCGGCCTTCGTGGTCGAGTTCCTTTACATGCGTGTAAGTGCGTCCGTCGATTTCGTCCTTGCTGACGGCGAGCTGGTTTACGGCGCGACTTGCCACCTGGTGCAGGTGCGTAATCGTGAGCACCTGGTGGTGTTTGCCTAAGTTCTTGAGTGCGATGCCGATGCTGTTGCCGACTTCGCCGCTGATGCCGGAGTCTACTTCATCGAATATCAAGAGGGGGACGCGGTCGAGGTCGGCCATGACACTCTTGATGGAAAGCAATACGCGGGAAAGTTCGCCGCCCGAAACCGCCTTTTGCAGGCTCTTGAAACCTTCGCCGGGGTTTGGGGCGAGCGTGAATTCAATCTTGTCCGCACCGTTCGGCGACAGGGGCTGCATTGTAATCGCGGTCGTAAAGATGGCCTTCGGCATGCCGAGCGTGTGCAAAATGTCGCTTACCGCCTTGTCGTAACGGGCGGCGGCTTCCTGGCGGGATGCCGTCAGCTTGAGGGCGGTCGCCTGCAACGCATCGAGCGCCTTTTTGGATTGCCTTGCGAGTTCTTCGAGGTCGGCATCTAGGTTCTCGAGACTCGAAAGTTCTTCGCCGCGTTGTTCGGTCAAGGCGATTAGGCCCGCGACGTCGGTGCGGTACTTGCGCTTGAGTTTCTGGATCGCGGCGATGCGGGCGTTGGCGCGGTCGATATCGGCAGCACTCATGGCCGCAGCGGGGCGGAGCCTCAGCAGGTCCTTGCAGACGCTTTCGTAGGGGTCGGTCACTTCTTCGAGCGACTTCAAATAATCTTCGTAGTCGGGAAGCTTTGTCGCCAAGGAGCGCAGCTTGGACGTGAGAATTTGCACTTGGTCCAGGAGACCGTTTTCTCCGCCGAGCATTCCCTGGATTTCGTTCAGGTAGCGGGTTTCTGCTTCCTGCTTGCTTGCGCTGTTGACTTTTTCTTCGAGGGCTTCTTCTTCGCCTTCCTTGAGGGCTGCTTTCGAAAGTTCATCGAACTGGAATTTTAAAAAATCCTTTTGCGCGGCGAGATTTTTCGCCCGTTCTTCGGTCACCCTGATTTCATCCTGGATTTTGTTCCACTGGGTCCAGTGCGTCCCGTATTCCCTGAGCAGTTCGCCGTTCCCTGCAAAGTCGTCAAGCATCTTGGTGTGGGTACGCGTGTCGCGAAGCAGGAGCTGTTCGCTCTGGCCGTGCATCTGGATAAGTTCTTCGCCCAGACGCTGCAAGTCGGGGAGTGCGACAATCGCTCCGTTCACGCGGGCGCGGCTCTTGCCGTTCTCCTGGATTTCGCGGCGGATAATGAGTTCGTCGCCCTCGTCCAGTTCCAGTTCTTCAAGAACCTTCTTCACCTGCGGCTCGTTCGAAATGTCGAAGGACGCTTCGACCACGGCTTTCTCTTCGCCGGTGCGGACCATCGAGGCCTGGGCCTTGTCGCCGCATACGATGCGGAGTGCTTTAAGAAGTACCGATTTTCCAGCGCCGGTCTCGCCGGTAATCGCTGTAAAACCTTCGCGGAAGGGAACTTCCGCTTGCGCAATCAAAGTAAATCCACTAATCGACAGGTGCTTGAGCATGGTGACTATAAACTAGCAAATTCGTTTGACACGAAGTGTCATTTTTCGAACTCAATGACGCTTCTGTAAATGGGACGGCCTTCCTTGCGATATTTCTTTTCGAAGCCGGTCATGATTCCTTCGGTGGGTTCGGCCGTGTTGCGTTGCAAAATCTTGCAGCCCTTGAAGTTGTCGAAAACCTCGAGGGCGACCTCGTTGTATTCCTGATGGTCGGTTCCCCAGTAAAAAATGCGCTTGCCCGGCTTAAGTACGCGAGCGACTTCCTTGAGAAAATCAGGACGCAAGAGGCGGTTCTTGTGGTGGCGTTCTTTCGGCCAGGGGTCCGGGAAATACATGTGAAATGCGTCGACGGTGTTGTCCTTGACGCAGTCGCGCAAGAAGTAGAAAACATCTCCGCGGAGCATAGTGGCGTTGGCGAGTGCGCCCGCCTTGTCCATCTTGCGCTGGGCGAACTTGGCCCAGGTGTAGTCCCATTCGCTACCCATGATTACGAGGTCCGGGTGCTTGGGGGCGTATTCGGAAAGGAAACCGCCCTTGCCGCTTCCGATTTCGACTTCCACGCGGGCGTCGGCCTTGCCTGCGATTTGCGGGAACATGTCCTTCCACTCAAAGTCAAGTTTGTGGGGGAGTCCGTCGGGTGTTGCAATCGGCTTTCGGTCGCCGTGCGTGCGGAACACGTAGTGCCATAGTCCCTTCGATTCCGGATCTTCCTTCAGGTCGCGGTAGAATTCGGGAATGATGACTTCCTTTTCAACGTCTTCAATGTTTTCGATATCGCTCATATTCTTTTTCTTAAAAAAATCGTTCACCTGTGGATCCCGTCATTTTGCTTCGCTACATTCTAAGATGACTTAAATAGATGCGTCATCCTTGACCAACGGGAGGGGATCCTGATTGGTCTCTTTTAAATAAATGCTACGATTCTATCTATAAACCTCTCCGGGATTTCTTTAGCGATCATTTCGCGGATGTATTTTTCGGAATACTTCATCGAAAAGTGCGCGAGGATAATTTTTTCGCATTCTACGCGGTCACCCATGCGGTTCAGGGCGTCGGCTATCTGGCGGATATGCGTGTGTCCTTTCTTATGGCTCATTTCGTAGTCTTCGGGGGCGAGGAAGGTACATTCCGTAATCAGCACCTTGGACTGGAATACGCGATAGTTTTCCAGGAGACTTTCGCCCATGCAGTCACCCATGAAGCTCACCAGCGGATCGTAGACTTCGCGGGTGATTTCGGTGCCGCTTGTGCGCAACTTGATGATTTCGTCGGCAGAAAGTCCCAGATATTCGTCCTTGAGTTTCTTCTTGTAATAGTACAGTGTGCCGCCCATGGCAGGAATCGAATGCTTGACGTTGAATGCTTCGAATGCAAGGTCCTTGCGGTGTTCCAGGAACTGGATGTCGCCCGCCGTCACGGGGACGATGTCGGGGTAGCGGAACTTGTTTTCGGGCACGCCTTCGAACATGGCTTCGGAACGGATCCAGTCGCGGGCTCCGTCGCAAATGTATTCGGGCATGTAGTAGACACTTTCGCGTTCAACGCCCATCATCTTGCGCAGGCTGTGGTGACGCATCAGGCAACGCGCGTGATCACCGTGCGCGTGAGTCAAGAACACATGGTTGATGGAGGTTGCCGAAAGCGGGCATTCGCCCATGTCGATGCAGAAATCCAACTCGGGAAGCTGAATGTAGGTCGCCAGTCCCGAAATCGAAAAGCCGGAGACGGTCGTGCACGAAGTCTCTAGGTGAACCTGCTTTAATGCGTTATGAATGTACTTGCTTTCAGCCATGACGTGGGAACAAATGTAGCATTTTAGATTTTAGGACTTAGAGCTTAGAACTTAGAAAACGTCTAAATTCAATAAAAAAAGAACTTGGGTTAATTCGGAATTCAGAATTCGTTTTTTATCAAAAAAATTCGTCTAATTTTACTTAGACGAATTAGGAATAATTTAATATGAAATACGCCGTAGGCGTCAATTCCGAAATCTGAACTCAGAAATCTGAAATTACTTCGTCTTTGCGTTTTCGGCAACGAGCTTGTCGAAGTCGGCGCAACTCAAGGCCTCGATGTGGTTACCCATGGCGACGCTACGCGTACGGGCGTTACCCCTCTTTTCGGGAATGCGGAAGCAGTATTCGTAGGTGTTGCCCTTGTCGGTCGGGATGCCCATCTTGAAGATGCGGATGCGTTCTGCACCCTTGTTGTAAATTTCGTGGTAATCGTAGGTGTTGCGGATTTTTTCAAGTCGCTTCTGCTGGGTGAATTCAATTTCGTCCATAATCGGGCCGTCCAGATACAGCGGAAGGTTGTTCTGGAAACGGAGCTCCAGCTGGCCGTTGGACTTGACGATGGAGGTTTCTTGCGGCTTGATCAGGTAGCGCTGCTGCGGGATGTTCTTATAGGCAAAAGTGCGAACCGTGCGGACCCCGCACATTTCTCGCATGTCGGGCTGTTCGACGAAGTCAATTTCGCGGCAGATGGGAGGCATGTTGGTGGGAACTTCCAGGTTTTCGCCCGAATTTGAACCGGCACAGGCGGAAAGGAGGGAGAGCAAAGCGATACCAGAGAAGAACAAAATTGAAGATTTCATACGCTAAATATAATTTTATTATTCAGTTTGGCATATTTTTTCTTTAGAATTGTGATAAAATTTGAATAAAGTTTGTAAATTTTGTTTATCACTCTTGCCGTTTGAGTGAAATTTGAGCCAGTTTTCCGTTTCGCGGCAATATCGAAAAGTTTTTACGCATTTGTGCAGTAAAAAAATGTATTTTTGGCGCGGATTAAGATTTGGGTTTATATGAATATTTACAGTTGGAACGTAAATGGCCTCCGCTCCGCCCTCAAGAAGGGCTTTTCGGATTGGTTTGCCGCAACGAAGCCGGATATCCTGTGCTTGCAGGAAGTTCGTGCCGAAGTGGACCAGATTCCCGACGAGGTCGCTAAGCCCGAAGGATACTTTGCCTACTGGAACCCGTGCCGCCGCAAGAAAGGCTACAGCGGGGTAGGCATCTATACGCAGATTGAACCCGACCGTGTGAACTACGGTTTCGACATCGAGGAATTCGACGAAGAGGGCCGCGTGCTCCAGCTCGTGTTCCCGGATTGGGTGCTGAATTCCATTTATTTCCCGAATGGTGGCCAGGGCGACGACCGCCTGGACTACAAGCTTCGCTTTTATGATGCGTTCCTCGAGAACAGCAAACGCTGGGTGGCGGATGGCAAGCATGTGGTGACTGTCGGCGACTATAACACTTGTCACAAGGAAATCGATATTGCACGGCCCAAGGATAACGAGGACGTGAGCGGCTTTTTGCCTATCGAACGCGCCTGGATGGACAAGTATGTAGAAAATGGATTCGTGGATTCGTTCCGCAAGCTGCATCCCGATGAACGCGACCGCTATTCTTGGTGGTCCAACCGCTTTGGCGCCCGCAAGCGCAACGTAGGGTGGCGCATTGACTACGCCTTTGTAGACGAAGGCCTGGTGCCGAATATCGTGAGTGCCGAAATCCATTCCGATGTCATGGGTTCGGACCATTGCCCGATCAGCATCGAGCTTGAACCGCCGTTCGCCCCGCTGCCGATCTGCCACGAGTAAGATCGCTAAAACAGGGTTTAGGAATCCTTTTTTGTACTGCTTTGACGTTCTGTGTCGTATATGTCTCAGGTTGAGTCATATAGAAAAATTTCTGCTCGAAAAGTTAAAAAAATTTCTGTTTTCAGTCCAAACTTCTCAATTTTAGAACAAATTTTTCCTATCTTGTGCCGTCAAGAAAACAATGTCGTTTTCTAAAAAAATCTCCATTAGGAGGACTTTATCATGAAAAAATTTGCAGCGCTTCTCCTCTGCGCAGCTTCCCTCTCCCTCATTGGTTGCGGTGGCAAGGCCGGCCTCAAGAATATCGACCCGACTT